>JAVHLM010000010.1:162286-214665 GCA_031082125.1 Candidatus Eremiobacterota bacterium | reverse complement strand
TCATCACGCCTGAGAACGAGTCCTGGTGGCTCGCCGTTGCAGAGGAGCGCTCCCTGTGCGGCCTTGAGGGGGAAGTGAAGAAGGCCCTCGCCGAAGGGAAGGCCGGATCGGCTCCCGTTTCCGCAGGTGCTCCCGAAGCCGGAGACGAGGGCACGATGCTATATTTCAGCGTGCCCCCCTCACTTGCCCTCACCTGGGACTTCGCCCTCTCCCTCTTCCGGGACAGGGAGCACTATGACGGACCGCTTTCGGGATTTGTCGAGGCGCTCCTTGCGAACTTCCTGGCCTCAGGGAAAGTGGCGCCGGAGCTTCCAGCCCTCGATGCCGACGGGAACCGCCCCATATTCTCCCGGGGGGGTCCCCTCCTGAAAAGGAGGATGAGAAACCGCCGCGTGAGCGCTCCCGGCGAGGTCAGCGGGCAGGCCGGCGAGGGAGAGGCCGGTGAGACTCCGTGGTCATCACCATGGAGCATCTTCTTCCCGTCGTGGCTTGAAGAGGCCCGGCCGGAAAAAGTTACCGGGGCCTCCGCGAGGGCAATTGCAGGCCGCCTGATCAGGGCCGCCTCGATCCGCCAGAGGCTCGACGTGGCCGCGGGGATGCTCCTGCGGGCGATGGATGCGCGGCAGCTCCACCGCCTTCTCGGCTTTGAGTTCATCGAGGACTATGCCGGGGAGCGCTGCGGCTTCTCGATGGCCCAGACCCGCCAGCTCATAAAGCTTGCCGAGGGCTTCCGGCGCCACTCACTCACCGAAGACGCCTTCAGGAAAGGCGTCATCACCAGGGAGCAGGCGCGCCTCATTCTCCCCGTGGTGGACGAGAAAAATGAGTCACAGTGGATTGCCTACGCCGCGAGCGTGCCCACGGCGGACCTTCGGGAAGAGGCGGGGCGCTGCGCGAGGATCCTGGAGTATGACTGCCTGGTCCCCCATAATTACACTCTTCTTCCCGGCTTTCGCTATCTCACCGACGAGCGATTCCGGAGCCTGCCGGAGGAGGTGCAGGACAGTATACGTGATGGCTCGTGGTATCAAGGCCCCTCTCTCAATCCCTCGTGGCCTCTCATATCAGATGACGAGGAGCTCGTCGCTTCCCGGGACAGGCGTTTTGAGAAGCCCTGGAGGTATTTCAGCGATGTCGATGAGCTGCGCGCCGCCGAGGCCTCCATGGAAATTGAAAAAGATTCCAGGCTGTGTGCGGGCCTCGGAAACCGGTCGGGGAGCGATCATCTCTATGCGGGGGCATGCAATGGGAAAGAGCAGGCACCCCATGGGCAAGGATGCCAAAATCTCCTGTGTTCCTGTCATCAGTCACTGGAGAAAGCCAGGGAGGCCTGTACCATCCCCCGGGGGGAGAGCCCCGAGGAGGTCTTTCTCAGGGACATCCTCTCGGCAGGCAGCCCGGCCACGGCAAAGGACCCCTCACAGGCGGCGGGGAGCTCCATGATGATAAAATTCTTTCTCCCCCGGGAGCTTTATCAGGTCTGGAACCTCGTGGCCCATGCCTTTCTCGGCTGCCTTGCCAAGACCGAAGACGCCGGGCGCCTCAAGAGCCCCGAAGAAAAATTCCTTGCCGCCCTCCTCGCCGACTATCTCACCACCGAGGGAACCTTGAAAAAAGCGGCCCATCACCACAGAATCCTCAAGCGGGACCGGTTCCGCTGCCAGACCCCGGGCTGCCGCTGCAGGCGGAATTTGCACGTGCATCATATCATCAGGCGCTCCCAGGGGGGCACCGATGACCCGTGGAATCTCATTGTGCTTTGTGAGGCCTGCCACCTCCACCTCCTGCACGGACTGCGGACCCTCACCATAAAAAGCATGGCACCCTATGATCTTACCTTCACCTTCGGCTCCCCCTCGGAAGGAGCCCCTTTCCTGGTCTATGAAAGGGGAATAAGACAGCGAGGCCCCAGCTTTATTCCCCCCGGCAGCCGGCGGCTTTGACAGATGAGCATCCCACTGCCTGCCCCCTGTGGAGGTCCCCGGTTTTTCACAACCCGGCGAAATTTTAACATTTTGGTGCTTGTGCAAAATGCCGCGGCGGGATATACTGTATGATAAGGAATAGTATTACCGGAAGGTCTTTTCATGAAGATACACGACAGCGGGCCTTTGAGGGATCTCAGGAGCACCCCGCCCCTGCCTCCGAAAAAGGAGGAGACCAACGAGGCGAAGGACTCTGTTGAGCTTGGCGGCGGCAGTTACCTGGATCTGTCCACCGAGGAAAAGATCAAGAAGATGAGGGAAGCCATAAAGAACGGCGTCGAAGCCGTGTGCTCCGGCGCGGAAAAGACTTCCGAGTACCTTGATAAGAGCCCGCGGGCAAGCAAAGCCCTTGACACGCTCCTGGAGCTTTTCAAGACCGTGAAGACTTTTCCCCGGTTCATCTACCCGAGCCTCATCAACATGACCGACGAGGAGAAGGCCCTGGTCCTCTCCCAGCTTGACAGGCTGCCTCTCAAGGACGTGGGCACCGTCAAGAGCATCACCATGCTCGGATCTCTTCCCGGGGCTTCGGGGGCCGCGGCGCCCCTCCCGCAGTCGCCCTTCATACTCCTCACCAAGGACAACTTCCACCTGAGCGAGGACTGGGCCAATATGGTCCTCACCCACGAGACAGGCCATGCCGTGGATTACAACTCCGGCCTCTTCGGCCTCCCCAAGCTCTTCTCCGAGAGCAGCAAGAGCCCCTGGGGAAAGCCTCCCTATATCAGCGACTACGCCGCCACGGGACCGGGCTGGTACCCCAGCGAGTGGGACGACTTCGCCGAAAGCTATGCCAACTATCACCTGAAGCCCGAGGAGCTCAAGGCCAAGTGCCCCGAGAAGTTCAAAAGGATGGAGGAGCTTGAGCGAAACAGCTTCTTCGAGAGCCTCGTGGACAGAACGGAGTTCAGGGAGACAGGAAAGCTCATGGGGCGCATCATGGAAAAGGCTCCCTACCTCCAGAACGGCCTTGCCATGGTCTCCCTCGTGGGGGGCCTCGTTCAGGCTTTCCGGGCTCTTGGAGAGATGAAGAGAGGCGAAAAAACAGGCGACGAGAAGCTCAAGATGAACGCCACGATGAACTTTGCCGCGGGGTCGTGCTTCGCGAGCAAGGTCCTGGCAGTGCCGGGGATGGCCATAGAAGGGGCGCGCTCGGAGCTCAACAGGGCCATCGAGAACAAGGAGATCACGGCTTCGCAGGCAAACGCCGTCGTGCAGGCCACCGTGGGCCTCGTGGCCGGTCCCATAGGAACCGCAATCAACTGGGTGATCTCCAAGCTGCCCTGGAACAAGCCCGTGGAGATAAACAAGGAATTCATAGAAAAGGTAGAATTCCAGATGGTCCCCGACAAGGTGGATATGCTCAGGGCCATGGAAAACAAGGAGTTCACGAAAGGAGACCTGAAGCACCTCCTCAAGAAGCTCGAATTCAGCGATGGGGAGAGGGACGTGGTCTTCCAGTACATCGAGAGCCCGAAGGAGCCGAAGACGGGCGAGGAAGTCTACACGGTAAACGACGTGACCCTTGAGCACCTCAAGGACAAGCTCCCCGGGCAGAAGCTTGAAGCCCTCAATGTCATCAAGGACGATAAATACACCGGGAAAGAGCTGAAGAAGATACTGAAGAAGGCTGATTTCGACAGCGGGGAGATTGCCCTTATCACCTGCTTTGCCTCCGAAACAGAGAAGGACCCTGAGCTCCAGGAGAGCGCCAGGCCGGGAAGCCTCGCAAGGGCTGCCCTCATAGGCGCCGGCGGTGCTGCAGGCGCCGTGGGAGGGGGTTTTGTGGGACCCTACCTTGGAATTCTCGCCGGCTTCGCCGTCGCGGGCCCCGTGGGAGGCATTGTGGGCCTCATCGGGGGGGCTGTTCTCGGCCTCAAGCTCGGGGCGCGCCTCGGCGGAAGGCTTGGGAACCTCGGAGGGAAAGCCCTTGAGAAAATATATTCAGGGGCCGAATCCCTCGTCCACAAAACTGATGACAAGGGCAAGGCCGGCACCGCAACGCATCCTGCCCCCTGATACTGCCGCACTCCTGCCTTATGAAGACCTTTTCACCCTGCTCTTCAAAGGAACGCTTCTGCCAATTCCCCCGCTATAAGGCTGCCACCGCAGTGCAGGAGGAATGGTGCCGCGAAGAGAACTTTATCATATTCAAATGCGAAGGGAGTCATGACCGTGATCACCTTGACACTCCAGAACCACTCAAGCCGCACCGTTGAAATCGACGAGGGAAAGCAGGTGCTGGAAATCATTAAGACCCACCTGCCGGGAGAGGCGAAAAAGGCCCTCGCCGCTGACCTCGACGGCACGATCATTGATCTCTCCGCGCCGCTCTCAAAAGACGGCACTCTCAAAATAATCACCGCCGATTCCAAGGAAGGTCTCGAGATAATGAGGCACAGCACCTCCCACGTGATGGCCGCTGCCGTGAAGCACCTCTTCCCCGATGTGAAGGTCACCATAGGCCCTTCAATTGACAACGGCTTCTACTATGATTTTGAGAGATCCACCCCCTTTGTCCCCGAGGACCTGGTGAAGATTGAGAAGGAGATGGAGCGCATCATCAGCAGGAACGAGCCTTTCGTGCGTAAGGTGATGCAGAGGGACGAGGCAATGAAATTCTTCCGTGAGCGCGGCGAGGATTACAAAGTGGAGATCATCAGCGACCTTCCCGCCGAGACGGTGAGCCTCTATGAAACAGGCGACTTCATCGATCTCTGCACGGGCCCCCATATCCCCTCCACCTCGAAGATAAGGGTCTTCAAGCTCCTCAGCATTGCAGGGGCTTACTGGCGGGGCGATGAGAAGCGCCAGATGCTCCAGCGCATTTACGGCACCGCCTTCGAGGATAAAAAGAAGCTCGAGGAGTACCTCCACGCCCTCGAAGAGGCAAAGAAGCGCGACCACCGCAGGCTTGGCAAGGATCTGGACCTTTTCAGCTTCTACGAGGAGGGAGGCCCCGGTCTTGTGTACTGGCACCCCAGGGGAGGCTTCATCAGGAAGATCATCGAGGATTTCTGGAAGGACGAGCATCTGAAGAGGGGCTATGACCTCATCAATACCCCCCACATCGCCAAGATAGACCTCTGGAAAAAATCGGGCCACTGGGATTTCTACCGCGAAAACATGTACAGCCCCATCGACATCGAGGGGCAGGAGTACATCCTCAAGCCCATGAACTGCCCCTTCCACATCCTTATCTACAACTCGCGCCTCAAGTCATACAGGGAGCTCCCGGTGCGCTACGCCGAGCTTGGCACGGTATACCGCTACGAGCGCTCGGGCGTCCTTCATGGAACGCTGAGGGTCCGGGGCTTCACCCAGGATGACGCCCATATCTTCTGCACCCCTGAGCAGCTCGAGGAAGAGATGATCAAATGCGTGGAGTTCGCCCGCTTCATGATGGAGACCTTCGGCTTCAGGGAGTACGAGGTGAACCTTGCCACGAGGCCGGAAAAAATCGCGGGGAAGCCCGAGGACTGGGATCGCGCCGAGTCCATCCTTGCCCACGCCCTCACTGCCATGGGGATCCCCTACGTGGTGGACGAGGGGGGTGCCGTATTCTACGGCCCCAAGATAGACATCAAGATCAAGGACGCCCTGGGACGGCTCTGGCAGGGCCCCACGGTGCAGTTTGACTTCAACCTGCCGGGCCGCTTCGAGGTGACCTACAAGGGCTCCGATGGGAAAGAGCACTATGTCTACATGGTGCACCGGGCGCTGCTCGGCTCCCTCGAGCGCTTCATGGGATGCCTGGTGGAGCACTACGCCGGTGCCTTCCCTGTATGGCTCTCGCCGGTCCAGGCAGTGATAATGCCCATCACCGAGCGGAACAGCGAGTATGCCGCGGAAGTGAAGAATCTTCTCACCTCGCAGGGCATAAGGGTGGAGATCGATGACCGCAATGAGAAGATCAACCTCAAGATAAGGGAGGCCCAGCTGCAGAAGACGCCTTACATGGTCATTCTGGGCGACAAGGAAGTGGAAGAGAGGCTTCTCTCCGTGAGGGAGCGCAAGGCGGGAAACCTTGGCTCGATGACGAGCGGGACCTTTCTCGAGAAAATCCGGGAAGACATCGCGATGAAAAGATGATTCAAGCCATGCATGAAAGGGTAAGCCATGCCAAACCTGGAAAAAATTGTCGGCAATCTCTACAGCGTCTTTACCACTTTCTTCTCCATGAAGGACATAGAAAAAGAGCTCCAGGGAGAGGTCCAGGTGGCCATATGCGGCAACAGCCCCAAAACGGGCGAGCTCCACGAGGCCATGAACAGCCTCAAGACCGAGGAGGCCGACGAGAAGAAAAACCTGCCGCCCGAGGTGCTCCGCCTCTGCCAGTACCCTCCTGACAGCGAAGACATGGAGTTCCTGAAGAAGTGCCATGTGGCAGTCTTCGTGATGAAGGGAGATGATCTCAACATCGATATCCTCAGAGAGCTGGGGAAGAGCCTGCCCCATGAGGAGAAGAAATACCTCTGGTTTGTCGATGGCGCCGCTGATGAAATGAGGCGCGACGAGGTGAAGGACCTCTTCGAGGAGGTCTCCGTGGAGGAGATCCACTGGATTCACGACGAATGGAAGAAGCTTCCCTCGATGGTCCTCACGCTGGTGCAGGAGAAAGGGCTGGCGTACGCGCAGAAATTCAGCATGCTGCGCGATGAGATGGCGAGCCGCCTCATCAGGAACACGGCCAGGCAGAACGCCTCAGTCTCCTTCTTCTCATCGCTCCCCTCGAACATACCGATTATCGGCATCATAATCGGCCTCATAGCCGTCACGGGAGAGACCCTTATCATCACTGCCAACCAGGTGCGCCTTTGCCTGCGCATCGCGGGAGTCTACGGTCATGCCCTTGATTTCTACGCCAGGATGGCGGAGCTCTGGCCCGTCCTCGCGGGAGGCTTCGGCTGGAGAACCCTTGCCCGCACCCTCACAGGCTTCATTCCCGGCGGCGGCCCCCTGCTCAAGACTGCCATCTCTTACGCGGGGACCATTACGGCGGGAGAGACAGCACGGTGGTATTACCGCGACGGGAAAAAGCTCACAAGAGAAGAGATAAAGGCATTATACGACAAAGAAAAATCAAAAATCCTTGACTCAACCAACGCCTTCCTCCACAAGCTCAAGGACACTGACCAGGAAAACGGGGGCGACAGCCTCTGAGGTCTGAGACCTTCCAGAAAAGGATCGCTACGATGAAACCAGCAGAAAAACTCCTCTGGGTAATGGTAGTTCTTTCCATCATTGCAGCCCTCGCGGTGGCCGCGCAGCGCCTCTCCCTCGAGAGCGGGGGAAGGAATGTTGAGCTTGTTGTTGACTACAACGCCATCCAGGATATCTCGCTTATCGAAGGCACCCCCGAGGAGGATCTGGTAAAGCATTTCCTGGCAGCCGGCATCACAGGGCTTGCCCTCAGCGAAGATACGCTGGAATCCCTCAAGGCCCGGGGAAAGGCCCGGTGGTACGTGGGGGGTGACCTGATAAGCGCCTTCAGGGCCGGAATCGAAAAGACACCAAAGGCCCTGGCAGGCAGAGACTATCCCCCCGTCTCGCCTACAAAGCTCTACGTGACGGTCTATGACCAGGCCACCAGGGATCAGCTCCTCGCTTTCCTTCCCGTGTTCTGCAGCAGAGAGAAAGTGAGGGAGTGGCCGGCAGATTCACCTTCGGCAGAAGTTTCACCGCAGGCACCCGCGGTCATAGAGCTCACGGGGCAGGAAAAGACTCTGACCGTCATGGGCCTCGGCTTCTCAAAGGAGAAAGCAAAAAAATACCTTGATATGGGGCTCTCCATCACCCTCCGACCGGAGAACAAGCTCATGGTGACTCCCGCCATGATAGAAGGGTACCGCCATGCGCTTGAGCCATTTCAGCCCATTCACACCGTCATTTTCTCCGGTCTCAACAACGATGTGCTGGGCTTTCCCGAGTGCCTCCCCGAGAGCGCGGCATTCATCCAAGGCCTGGGCTGCCACCTGGGAATCATCGAGGCGCCCAATGTAAAGGCAATGCAGAAGGGCATTCAGACCCTGGGGGTGAAGTGCACCGCCTCGGTGCTCCGCGTGCAGTCCGTGTCACCCCTCTTCCAGGAGAAGCTCACCATGAACGATCTTGTAGACAAGTTTGAACTGGGTGTCAGGGAGAGAAACATCAGGATGATATACCTGCGGCCCCACATGATACTCACCGAAGGGCGCAGCCTCAGCGAGACCAATGAGTATTACTTCTCGCGCCTCAGCGACACCCTGAGAAAAAGGGGCTTCACCCTGGGAGCCGCCAGGGCTTTCCCGCTTTTCACACCCCATCCGCTTCTCATTGCGCTCCTCAGTCTCGGCGCAGCGGCGGCTGCGCTGCTGCTCCTGAGGAAGGTCATCACCCTTCCTGACCCTTTGACCTTAGCTCTTCTGGGAATTTTTGTGCTTGCCGGCGCCGCTTTCTTCACCACAGGCCACATGGCTCTCTGGAGGAAGCTCATGGCTCTTGGAGCGGGCCTCGTCTTCCCCACCCTGGCGATGATCATCCATATGGACCTGTTCCAGAGGTCCCTCAGGGAGAATACCTACCTGGCGCTCCTTGGGAGCGCCACGGTCGCCTTGATGAGAATCACGATGATGACCTTTCTGGGGGCGCTTGTGATGGCCGGGCTCCTCTCGAGCACTGAGTTTTTTCTGCAGGTGGACCGGTTCAGGGGCATCAAGCTCCTCATGGTGCTCCCCCCCCTCTTTGTGACCCTCTATTATATCATGAAAGCCTCACCGAAGCCATTGAAGGCTGGTGATCTTCTCGGGGCACCTGTCAAGGCCCTTCATCTGCTGGCCCTCTGTATCCTGGGTGGCGCTGGGGCTTACTATATCATCAGGACCGGCAACACCACCGAGGCAGCAGCCTCAGATATTGAGCTTGCAGTGCGCTCCTTCCTGAACCAGGTCCTCCTCGTGAGGCCGCGCTTCAAGGAGTTCCTGCTTGGCTATCCCGGCCTCATGCTCATACCGGGATTCATTGCTTTTGGCGCGGAATACGCTGTCTGGCTCCTCATGCTCATTGCCGGCATCGGGCAGGCCGACATCTGCGACACCTTCGCCCACTTGCACACCCCCCTTGCCGTTTCACTCATCAGGGCCGCCTACGGGCTCATCCTTGGCTGGATCGCCGGCGCGGCGGCGCTCTTCATTTTCTTCAAGGGAGTGCAGTTGAAGGGAAAAATGAGCCAAGAGAGAAGTTCTCAGGAAGCCCCATAAAAAAGAGAAGCATACCACAAGGAGGGACCATGGATGAACTGAGGGATAAAGTGCTCACCAGCACTACCGGCCTGGAACAGCTCATGAAAAGCATCCCCGGTTATGAAGGCTATCATAACAGGGAGCGCAGAAGGGACGCCGACAAGCTGCAGCGCATGTTCATTGCCGACAGGCTCACAAAGGTAAAGGGCTCGCTCACCGACCTCACGGCAGTGCTCGCGCGGTCAGGACACATGGAATATCTTGGCGAAATTGACCGGGCAGGCAAGATATTTGACAAGACCATCGACAGGATCCGCTACGCTGATTACGGTTACGCAGGGTTCTTCGATGCCGTCAAGATAAACGAGGCGGAGCTCGACAAGATATATGAGTTTGACTCGGCCCTGGTGAACAACGCGGCAACGGCTGAAGAGGCCGTCTCGGCCCTCGAGGGTGCCGTGGAGAGCAACGAAGGGATCAAGGACAAGGTAAAGCTCGTGGAGAGAGCCATCAAGGAGATGGACAGGCTCTTTGACGACAGGGAAAAACTGATAGCGGGGGTGGCATAGATGGTACTTCTTGACGTAGTGGAATATTCTGATCCTACAGGAACTGAAATTGTGCACAGGATCCCCGAAAGCGGCAGCGCCGACATCAAGGTGGGCGCCCAGCTTATTGTGCGCGAGAACCAGAGCGCCGTCTTTTTCCGCGACGGCAAGGCCCTTGATGTGTTCGCGCCGGGAAGGCACACGCTCACCACCAATAACGTCCCTATCCTCTCGGGATTTCTTAAGATGGTGACCTCTGACCATAAGACACCTTTCAGCGCAGAAGTGTACTTTGTCAACCAGAAGGTATTCACCGATCTCAAGTGGGGCACGCCGCAGCCCATAGATATGAAGGACCCCGACTTCGGCTGGGTGCAGCTGAGGGCCTTCGGCTCCTTCTCCATCCGCGTTGACGACCCGAGGCTTTTCATCAACAACCTCGTGGGAACCCAGGGGATTTACACCCAGGACAAGCTCAACACCTTCCTGAAAGGAAGCATCAGGACTCACCTCAACGACATGATCGGCAAGACTTTCAAGAGCTATGCCGAGATCAGGCAGCACTTCGAGAACATGAGCGCCGCGATGAAAGCCCTCGTCAAGGAGGATTTTGAAAAGTACGGCATAGAGCTCCGCGACTTCTTCCTCCAGGACGTCTCGGTGCCCGAGGAGGTCCAGGAAGCTCTCCGCGCAAGGAGCAAAATGGGAATCCTCGGCGTTGACAATTACATGCAGCTCAAAACAGCCGATGCTATCGGCGATATGGCAAAGCAGCCGGGGGGAGGAGGGGGGGCCATGCAGATGGGCACTGGCCTTGGAATGGGAATGATGATGCCCCAGATGATGGCCCAGGCGATGCAGCCGGGCGGAGGACAGGCCCAGGCTCCCCAGGCTCAGGCCGCGCAGGCTGTCGTTTCCTGCCCCAAGTGCAACGCCCAGGCTCCTGCTGCCGCCAAATTCTGCCCGGGGTGCGGCGGCCCGCTGGGCTCGGTGAAATGCCCGGGGTGCCAGGCCGATGTGCCGGCAGGGGCAAAATTCTGCATGCAGTGCGGCGCTTCAATGGCAGCCCAGAAGTGCCCCGGTTGCCAGGCGGAGCTTGCTCCGGGAGCCAAGTTCTGCACCAGCTGCGGTACCAAGACAGGCTAGAGTCAAGACCTGGATGATCGCGCGAAGAAATAAAAGCCCGGGACTGCCGTCCCGGGCTTTCTTATCTTTTCCGGAGCTTATCCTAGACAGTTTCCAGGGCAAGCTGCGCGAGGTCATTGTTCATCTTCCTGAGACGGCCCGCCAGCACCGACATGATATGGATGGAAAAGTCGGGAAGACGGCTCACCAGGTCCCTGAACTCTTTCTTGTCGATGGAGAGAAGAATGCCCTCGTCGAGCATGGTGGCATTCGCCGAGCGCGAGTGATCATCAAGAATGGACATCTCTCCAAAGAAATCATTGTGGGAGAGGATGATGTTCATCTCCCTGTTCAGGATGCCCCAGTCCCTCGAGATGTTCACCTTCCCCGAGATTACTATGTACATCTGCTCACCACGGGAGCCCTCGGTAAAGATCTTGTATCCCTTGGGAAAATGATGCATCTTCATTATGGAGCTGAGCTTGTCAAGCTCATCATGGGAGAGCCCGGAAAAGAGATTTGTTCTCGCCAGGGCATCTATCTTGTCCTTGTGGCCCACTTCCTTCAGTCCGCTGTGATCGTCCACGGTAGCCATCGGCATCACTCCCTCCGCAGATTCATTCAATTCTTAAATACTTCAGAGGTGAGAACAATTCCTTCCTGGACAGAGCAAAGGCCCCCGGGAAGTGAGAAGGGTCCGGGCTTGTTAAATTATTGTTAAACCGTTGCTATGCCAGAGCCTTTATTATATAATAAAAGCAGGAATAATAATACTCGCCGGCTGGTATTGTGAGTGAAGCACCCGGGCTTCTGCCTGATCACTCATGCCATAAAGGAGGCTCCCCATGGAGGGATTCCGCGGTTCCTGGTTTCTCGCGGCCATCTGCCTTTCCCTGATCTTTCTGGCCTCATTCCCTTCACCCTGTGAGGGCGCCGCGCGCCTGTCAGGCACCCTGGTCTCGGCTGATCCGGGTTCCGGTATCTACGTGCTGCAGCTTGCCGACGGCTCCAAGAAGAAGATAAAGCTCCAGCAGAGCTCAAGTGGCGGCGGGAAGGGAGGCTTTGCCACCGGCCAGTATGTGGTGGCATCAATCGTGAGCCCCCTCAATGACGATCCCCTCATAGCCGACTCGCTGATGGACAGCAACAGCGCAAGAAAATCTGCGCCTGCTGCCTATACCATACCCATCAACACGAGAGTGGGAGGCTTCGCATCATCAGGAGGCCCCGCGGCGACGGGCGGACAGAATCCTTACGTAATCGGCAACCTTGTTTACGGCGGAGGAAACCTCACGCCGCCCGCCATGGTGAACGCCCCTTTCACCGCCTCGCCGGCTCCCATGAATTCACCCTACACGGGCTCGGTGCTCACAGGCCAGGGAGGGGGCGTCATTCCTCAGGGGCAGTCAGGCGGCAGCACTCTGAACATGATGACAGGACAGACCCCCATGACGGCGTCACCTACGGCCATCAACAATCCTTTCTCAGGGCAGTCGGTAATATCGGGAGGGGGAGGAGCGCCCCCCCAGGCGAACCCGGGGGGGATGATTACAGGCCAGAAAAACTACCAGGCCACGCCGGGGAACATGATACATGACCAGCCCCAGAACAGGAATTCCGATTTCACTGGCCTCTCAGGCAATAACACGGCGCAGATGATGGGAGGGCAGCCGGGCGAAGAAGATGATGACGAGGACGACGACCCCATGACCTCGGGGAACAATGATGCATTGAACGCCATGATGCCTACACCTACGCAGGTCAACGGGAAAGTGATGGACATCAACCTCAATAACGGCGTCATTTTTTATATGCTCCTGGGCGGGTCCCAGGACCTCGGTACCGCCGTGCTCACACAGAAAACGAGGATTTTTGACGGGCAGACAAAGCAGCCCCTCAGCCTGCAGGCCCTTCCCAAGGGAAGCATCGTGGTGATTCAGGGCTACAAGCGAAGCGGGAACTGCCTGGAGGCATCGGCAATCATGATGATGCAGCGCCAGTAAAAAATTGCAGGATTTTCAGCATATTTCCAAAACTTCTTTCCATGCTGACTATCATCGCCGCGATTGGAAGAGGCCGCTGTGGATGCCGAGGCAATAAAGAGGAAAGCGTTTTTCATCTGGTATTTCCTGGGGATTCTTCTCCTTCTCTTTCTCTGCCTCTGGGTCCTCTCCTATCTCAGGCATGTGATCATCCTCCTCTCCATCTCGATCCTGCTGGCCTACGTGCTGGGACCGGCGGTGAAATTCTTCAACAACCCCATCATATTTGACATCAGGGGCTCCGTTAAGATCGCCCGCTTCACCCTGAAGGTCCCCTTTGGAAACAGGACCATCATCGTCAGCAGGGAAGGGTTCTCCCGGATCACCTCGATTATGCTCGTCTATATCTTTCTGCTCTTCTTTGTGCTGCTGGTCATCTTTTATCTGCTGCCCATCATCACTCAGGAGTCCACCAACCTATACAACAACAAGGACATATATATCAGAGGCGCCATGGAATGGTACACCAAGGCCAGCAACTGGGTAATGCCAAGGATACCCCGCTCCCTTGATGCTTACCTCCCTGAAATCACCTCCAAGATAGTCGATGAGCTGAGAAACTTCGGCGTAGGGGTAATCCAGCATTCCATCCCCGTGATGAAATCGATCCTGAGCTACGTGGCTCTTATGTTCATCATCCCCTTTGTCACCTTTTACATCCTCATGGACGTGGAAAAATACAAGAACGGCTTCATGGCCCTTATCCCCGAGGAGAGAAAAGAGGATTTCGGCGAGCTCCTGCACGAGATCGACCTTATGATGGGGCGCTATATCAGGGGGCAGATAATTGTCTGCATCGTGATAGGGATATCGGTGACAATCGCACTGATGCTTCTGGATATCCCGTACGCAGTGCTTATCGGCGTCTTTTCAGGGGTCATCGACATAATCCCCTACGTAGGCGTGGTCATAGGCATGATTCCTGCGGTGGTCTTTGCACTGCTGAAGCACCCGCTGTACGCCCTCTTTGTCCTGGCAGTGCTCTACTTCATCCACTGGTCAGAAGGCCACGTCATCGTGCCTAATGTCATGGGGCAGAGCGTGGGGCTCCCGCCCCTGGTGGTCATCATTTCCCTGATTATAGGCCTTGAAACCATGGGGATCCTGGGAATGTTCCTCGCCATCCCCATTGCCTCCGTGATAAGGGTGGTGGTGAACCACTCCCTGAAAAAACTCTCTGAGAGAGCGTCCAAATCACCGCAGGCGCCCTCCTAGGGCATCTCGCCGATTTTCACTGTGACGACCTCCTGCTTTCCGCTGCGCCACACGAGAAGCCTTATCTCCTCGCCCGCCTTGTGGGACTGCACAACCTTCCTTATCTCGTCAGCCGTTTTCACCCTGTTCCTGTCTATCTCCTGTATGACATCGCCCTTCCTGAGACCGGCGCTCTCTGCAGGGCTCCCCTCGACTGTCCCGCTCACCACGATGCCCTCTTTGAAGGGGAGCTTCAGGTAATCGACAAGATCGGGGGTGAGCTCCTGCATATAGACTCCCATGTAAGGCCTTGATATTTTTCCCCTGGTGGCAAGCTCGTCCTTGATTTTCCTGGCGACATTGATGGGAATCGCAAAGCCTATTCCCTGGGCAAAGGGCATGATGGCCGTATTGATGCCTATCACCTCGCCGTCGAGGTTCACCAGGGGGCCTCCCGAGTTGCCTGGATTGATGGCTGCGTCGGTCTGCAGCAGATCCTGGTACTCCTTGGATCCGTCTGAAAGGTTTCTGCCCCTTCCGCTTATCACGCCTGCCGTCACGGTGTGGTCATATCCGTAAGGATTTCCCACGGCAATGACCCATTCACCTACCTCGGCCCTGTCGGAGTCTCCAAGCTTTGCCACAGGAAGGCTCTTTGCCTCAATCTTGAGGATGGCGATGTCAGAGACCCTGTCTGCTCCCTTGAGCACCGCTTTATGCTGCTGCTTGTTGCTTAGTGTCACAAGTATCTCGTCGGCTCCGCGCACCACATGATCATTGGTGAGAATGTAACCGTCGCTGGAGATGATGACGCCTGAGCCCTTGCCTTTTCTAGGTATTATCTGCTCCTCGTACTGATTGAAGGGAATTGAATCTCCAAAAAACTCCCTGAAGAACTTCTCGGCGGGGAACTCGCGGCTTTTCGTGACTTTCCGCGCCGATGAGGTGTCAATATTCACCACGGCAGGGCTGATCAGCTTCACCGCTCTTATCACGGCATTCCTGTCATCGGTGATCCGGACCGGCGGGCGCTCCTGCCCATAGGCAAGCCTGCGGCCCTCCAGGCAGCCGGGCCCGAGATAAAGGGCCCAGGCAAGAAGACACCCCGTAAGCGCGGAAAGAAATGAGACCAGGAAAAGGGTTTTGATGCTCTGTTTCATGGCAGCCTCCCTGAAAATTTTTACTACTACAATTATAGTAATAAATAGGTCGAATTACAAGGGGGCTCTCAAAATTTCTATAATTATTCACCAGCCTGAGGCTCTTCCTTCAGGACCTCGCCGGTCAGGTACTCTTCCTGAAGTTTCGCCGTTTCGGGCTCCGAGAGAAAGTCAAAGCGGGGCACATCTTTCCAGAGACCTTCAATATCATAGTATTCCCGGTAATTCGCGACAAGCTTTGATCTTCTGCCCAGGAAGCCCTGCTTGAGGGGGGCGTCCCTGTCCTGCTCGGCAAAGACATGGACCACGACGCCGCCGTAATCGAGAAGTATCCAGAAGCCTGACTGCATTCCCTGAACAATGCGCTTTGAGGGATGAAGGGCTTTGACTCTCTCATCAACAGCCCTGGCGATAGCCCTTGTCTCCCTTCTGGTGAGAGCCGAGGCTATCACAAAGAAATCGTAGAGGATGGACTCCTCTCTGAAATCAAGAATCACCACGTCATGTGCCTTTTTGGCGTCGGCAATCACTGCCGCCAGAATCGCTAGTTCCCTGCTTTCCACGCTTTCTTTTCCTTTCTTTTCTTCGAAGGCTCTTGTCACTCAATATAAAGCTTATACTTGTATATGTACTCTTCCACCGGCTGCGGGATCAGGTATCTTATGGGCTTTCCCGCTGCCAGGCGGCGCCTGATGTCAGACGAGGAGATTCCCACGCCGGGTATGGAAAGGACCTTTATCTTGCCGGGGGTCTTCAGGTTCTTTTCCTTTATCTTCTGATCAAGGTGGGACTCGAGAAAGCCCGGCCTTGTCACGACGATGAAATAGGTGAGAAGAGAGAGAAGCTCTTCAAAGGCATACCATTCATACTTGATCAGGGCATCGGCGCCGGTGATGAATGATACCTCCGTGGCCAGGTAAAGCTTCTTGAGCTTTCTCACCGTGTCCATGGTATAGGAGACATTCAGCCTGTCCAGCTCTACCCGGGAGACCTTGAAGGCGGGATTTGACGCAATGGCGAGGCTTACCATCAGAAAGCGGTGCTCGGCGTCGGCAATATCCTTTTCGCCCACCTTGTGGGGCGGAATCTGGTTGGGGATGAAAAGTATCTCGTCGAGATGAAACTCCGTCATCGCCTCCTGGGCTGCCAGGAGGTGGCCGTAATGCACGGGGTTGAAGGTGCCGCCCATCACTCCGAGAGTGGACATTCTTTTCACCATCCGGTTGCGCGGCTTCTCTGCCGGGGCGGGCCACCTGCAGGGCCGGCGCGGGCGAGATGAGACTCTTGAAATGCGCGCCCATGTGATTCAACAGGGAAGAGCATATTCCTGCAGGAAAGCACCATTCTTCTGTCTAACACATGGGAAATTTCTGACCGGCATGAAGTCCCCGGCACCTGGGCCTGCCCAGGACACCGGGATTACCTGGGATACAGCACACAATGATGCAATATATGCTCATGACAGAGGGCACAGGAAAGAGGAGATCCTCTTCCACCCTTGCTCTGCACCTGAGAGCTGCCCTTGCTGTTATTCTTCTGCTGTCACTTTTCTCCCCTGCTTCGGCTGCCATCACCACCGACCTCCCCGATGAGGCCCGCATCAAGGCGGAAAAAATCAAGTATTTCCAGAAAAAGATGAAGGCCACGGGCAATGTGATAGTCCTCTACAAGGGAGCCACCTTCCAGGCCGACGAAGTGGAATATGACGAGGAGACAAAGACCATCAAGGCCGAAGGGAACGTGCGGATGACCCAGGAGGGCGAGACCCTCTATGGCAATAACCTCATCTACCAGATGGAGCTCGAAAGGGCGACGCTCTGGAACGCCCGGGGCTCAACAAGCCGCCTGAGCGTCGGCGAGAAAAAGATGTCAGGCCGCCTCTTCTTCTGGGGGAGAAAAATTATCCGCGAGAAGGAGTACCTCAGGATCGAGAAGGGCATCTTTACCACATGCGACGTGGAAAAGCCTGAATACCATTATCACATCACCTGCAACGAGGCCACCATCTACCCCGGGGACAGGCTTATCGCAAGGCATGTAGGCGTCCACCTCAAAAAAAATCTTCTGATGAACAGGCCACTCCTTGTCATGTCCCTGGAAAAGAAGGAAAAGCAGAACATAGTGCCCCAGATTGGCTACAGCGACATGGACGGATTCTATGTCAAGGAATCCCTTCCCCTCAAGACAAGGAAGTCCGACAGCGGGAAAGTGAACATCGACTGGTACCAGAAGACCGGCTTCGGCGGCGGCATCGATCTCAACTCCGCCCTCGGCTCCAGCGGGAGAAACATCTTTCACTGGTACCAGCTTGACCCCTCTTCGACAGGGCTCGTGAAGCCCGATACCCAGAACACTTCATACAATAAAACCATCGGCAAGCATGAGCTCTCCGACTATTTCACCTACATGCTCCCCGACAACTTCTATTTCGGTGCAGGCTACGCATCTTCACAGTACACCTACCCCCAGCTGGGAAGCTATTCCTGGACAAGCAACAACATGTTCCTCGGCAAGTCAACAAACCGTTACAATTTCAACATGACCCAGGCGAGCACCAGCTATAACAACTATACCTACGTGAACAGGAGCGCCGATTATGCCTGCTGGCTCTCGAAAAAGCTCAGGTTACGGGCGGGCGGCCTTTTCAGCGGCTACCAGGGAAACACCTTCGACCAGCGCACCATGTGGAATTACTTCAGCGATCTCTTCTATGACGGCGACTATCTCGATACGCTCCTGAGCTTCAAGAGCGCCGGCGGCGCCTCGGTCTTCTACCTGGACAAGCTCCCCGAGCTCACGGTGCTCTCCAACAAGCTGCAGCTCCTGGATGTCCCTCTCAATGTGACGGCGAGCACGGGGAACTACAAGGAGGAGCCCACAAGAGTAAGGATGAACAGGAACAGCTTTTCCATCTCGACCAGCAACCTCTCCTGGCCCGTGGGGGAAAAAGGCCTTCTCAACATGGGAGGCGGCTTCAGGCAGATGCTTTTTCAGGATAACAGCGCCAAGTATGTCGTCACTGCCGGCGGGGGATTCTATGAGGATCTCGGCGCGCTGGGCCTGAGATTCAATTATTTTTACCAGGACCCCCAGGGGTATTCCCCTTTCCTGAGCGATTTCACTTCCCCTTATAATATGGTCACCGGCGGTATGGAGTTCCACAACGATGACCAATGGAAATTGAGCGTATTCAGCGGGTACGATTTCCAGTACAAGACCTTTCACAACATGATCGGCCGCCTCTCGCTGAAGCCTGCCGCCAATACCCTTATCGATCTGGGCTCAAGCTACAACATCGACAAAAAATACTGGTCCAATATGAACGGCCAGATAAACCTCGATCTGGGCGAGGGGCTCTCGCTCCAGTACTGGTCTCTCTATGACCTGATAAACAACAAATACACATACCAGGACTTCAGCATCAGCAAGGAAAGCCATGATTTCCTCACCAGGATGGTGTACCGGAGCGAGCAGAAAGAATTCTGGGTCCAGTTCGCCCTCAAGGCATTCCCCTATGATACCATCCCCATAGGCCCCACGCCCGACAGGATCATCATGCCGATGAAGTATTACTAGCCTCCACAACACTGAAGCAAGAATGCCAACGAATATCAGTACGTGTAAATCTGGAAGCTCTTGATGTCAAAATTCACGTAGGGGAAATCGGCGGGAAGATCACCCTTGGTAGCCCAGTCGTAAAGCTCGTCATCAGGATAATTGGGAGGAAGAGGGTTTTCCGGGCCGGTAGTCTTATTTACCATGACGGTGTATAGGTCGCTGTGCGTAATGTCAGGTCCAGGCCCCATGGTATCAAGAGTTCTGCCTATCATTGCGCTGCTGAAGTTATCGGTGGTAAGGGCCTGTGCGGTGAACCTGTTGAAGATATACTGGTTGAAAATCACCGAGCTGTCCTTCGTGGAGAAGGTAAAGCTCAGGGTCCGGCTGTCAGATGAAATCTGGGCGTACTGATCAATCCTCGCAGTGTATACAAATTCGTAACCGGGGCCGGGAACGCTCGGGATCCTGTGAAGCCAGTAATAGGTAGGCCCCGCGAGGGGATCGTTATAGAGCCTCAAGGCATCGGTGTAAGTCCCCGTGTTGGTCACCTCTATCGGCTGGGCCTCGCTGTTCAGCATTATCAGGTAGTAGCCGTTCGAAGCGATGGAGCCTGTCTCATTGAAAGTGAGAGTGAAGGTGATATAGTTCTTATCGGCCGTGCTCCCTCCCTGGCTGAAGCTCTGGCCGCTCGGGCCCTGGGCACAGGAAACGAGAAGGAGAAGGAGCATGAAGGCTGACGCCAGGGAAAGATAGTTCTTCATTGTGGTTCCTCGCTAGAAAGGATTCATGGGCCTTGTTATGGTATTCCTTCAAAGACCATGAGCCGAAAGACTGATTTGCTTGTGAGGATACTTCTTGCAACCCTTTCCGGTTTCCTCCTGGGAATGAGCTTCCCGGACAAGGGGCATTTCCTCTTTGCCTGGTGCGCCCTGGCTCCCCTTCTCGTGGCCCTCTATGGCGTCACTTTCAGGACCGGCTTTTTTCTCTCATGGCTTACAGGCTTCCTTTTCTTCTCGACGATATACCTCTGGGGCTGGGTCTTCGGAGGGCACGTGTGGTTCGCCCTCTCCCTGTGGCAGGGGTTTTACTTCGGGCTCTGGGGAGGCTTTGCCGCCTGGGCGCTTGAAGACGAGCCCGCCCGACCTGCCCGCCTTTTTCTCCCTGTGCTCCTCTTTGTCTTCTATGAGTACGGCCGCTCCCTGGGCCCCCTCGGCATCAACTGGGGAGCCATCGCATACTCGCAGTATGAGCAGGTTACCTTGATACAGGTGGCGGGCATCACAGGGATGTATGGCATTTCATTCCTCGTCATGCTCGGCAATATGGTGCTTGCATGGCTTCTCATCACTGTGATGAGGGCTCAAAAGTCCCCGCAGGGCGACAGGAAAACAGCCGAGCGTAAGAAAGGCCTGCTCTCCCTGGCGCTCTCCTTTGCAGCGCTTATGACAGTAACCTTGGCATACGGCCATCTTGTAATCGCCGGAGACAGCGCGCGGAAAGGCATCTTCCCCCGCGTGAAAGTGAGCATAGTGCAGCCCAGTGTTGACATGCTTATGAAATGGGACAACAGGATGCTCCGCTGGACCCTCGAGACCCTTACCGCTCTCTCCGCGAAGGCGGCACAGGAGGGAACGTCGCTTGTATTCTGGCCTGAGACATCGGTTCCCACCTTCATTCCCAACAACACCGTGGCAAAGGAATATCTCGAGCACTTCACGGCGTGGGAGAAAATCTACTTTGCAGCCGGGGCACCGCAGGCCGCTCCAGACGGAAGGAAGCTCAACACGGTCTTCCTTTTCTCGCCGCAGGGGAAAATTACTGCAGAGTACAGCAAGCGGCACATTGTGCCTTTCGGTGAATATCTTCCCTTCAGGAAACACCTCAGAAAATACTCTGTCTTTGACAGGGTCCAGGATTTCTCTTCCGGGGACCGGTGGACGCTCTTCCCCACTCCCTGGGGCTCCTTCTCGGTGCTCATCTGCTTTGAGTCCGATTTTCCCGGTATTGCAAGAGTGAATGTCAGGAACGGAGCAACATTTCTCGCGGTCCTTACCAACGACGCCTGGTTTGAGAGGAGCTCAGCGGCGGTCCATCACCTGGGATGGAGCGTCTTCCGCGCCGTGGAGAATCATTCGAACGTGGTGCAGGCTGCAAACACCGGGGTCAGCGCCTTCATAGACCCCCATGGAAAGATAAGGAAAAAATCGGAGATCTATACAAGGGTTGTCCTCACCGATGACCTCGTGATCACCCCTGCGGGAACATTTTACACGCGCCACGGAAACGTATTTCTCCTTATTGCCGCACTCCCGGCCTTCGCCCTTGCGCTCCGGCGCTCCAGGGAAAGGCAGCCTTCGCAGGCCGGAAAGAGCAAAGGAGGAAAAGAGGTCTCATAACAAGAAGAAATGCCTTGCTCTGGATTATGAGGAACCATTTTATGCTTCACAAAACGCTCTATCTCACCCTTCTATTCGTGCTCAGCCTCCTTGTGCCGGTCTTTTCGCAGGAGCCTGCAAAACCGCCCGGCGAGATACGCATGACTGCTGAAAAACTCACTTATGACGACAAGAAGAAGTTTGTGCGCCTCATCAACAATGTGAAAGTCACTTACGGAGAGGCCGTGATGACCTCTGCCAGGGCAGAATTCAACGGCGTCACAAAGGTGGGCCACTTCACCGGAGGCGTGAAGCTCTGGCAGCCAGGCAACGTGATATACGGCGACAGGATGGACGCCTTTTACAACGAAAAGAAGGTGCTCATTTCAGGCCACGTAAGGGCGCTCATGGAGGAAGGCACCGCTCCCCGGAAAGGGGAGCAGGCGCCTCCGCCGGCGAAGGAGCAGAAGAGCGACGAGGGCACCGTCATCATGACATGCGAGGAAATCGAGTTTTTCTGGGAATCAAGGGATGGAGAGGCAAGAAGGAACGTGAAAGTCTGGAGAAAGGAAAAGACCGCCTATGCCGACGTGGTTCACTACTCACACAGCGCCTCCCTCATCACCATGACAGGCAATGTAAGGTTCGAGCGCGGCCCCAAGGACTGGATGATCAGTCCCGAAGCCTATTTCGACCTGAAAACAGAGACTTTTGTCGCACGGGGCGGCGTTGAAAGCAACGTAGAGCTCACAAGCGCACCTAAAAAACCGGAAAAAAAGGCGACACTTGAAGAGGAGCGCATCATGTCACCCCTTCTCTCTCCTGTGGAGGAGGAGGTTTTCATTCGGGAAGTGCCGCAGCAATTCAAGAGCGAGAGGGAAGAGCACATAGAAAAGCTTCCCGGCACTCCCCTTCCCTGAGGTTCCCGCAGCGGAACTTCGATGAACATGGTAATGAAGGCATCTTAAATAATGGAATTATGGTGAGCGAAGCTCACTGAGATCCCTGGAGGTATCTTGTCGAAAAAAACTGCACTCTTCATCGTACTCATATGGGCGCTCTGCGGGGCACAGTCCCCTGCACGGGAATCCGTGAACCGTCCAGAAGTTAATTTTACCTACCTGGAGACCCAGAGGATGAGGGTAAAAATACCCGGCGGGAGCGAAGGATCGCTCTGGGCAACGGCAGGGGCGAAAAAGAGCGACGGGTCTTTTGAGTATTCCTTCGTGACCGAGGATATAGCCCGTATCTGTCTGCTTTACTGCGCTTCCTATGAAAAGCTTCATGACACGTCCTCCATGGAGAAGATAAAGGATGCCCTTACCTATCTGCTTGCCATGCAGAGCAACGAGGGCTTCTTCAGAAAAGGGCTGAAGGCCGACGGCACACCTGACGGCACCCAGGAGGCCAGGGCCGATCTTTCAAGCGCAAACGCCTTCTGGGCCCTCTCAAGGTCCCGGAGAATCCTGGCAAAGGACGACCCGTCATATGCCGCAAAGCTCGACGGGCCTGTGGAAAAAGTCATCTCGCAGCTCGAGGCCGCTTTTGCGAAGCCGGGCAAAGGATATAGAGAGACCATCACTCTTCATGGCAAGGAGATGCCTGCCTGGCTTATTAACGGCGAGAGCGATACCACTTCTGTCTTCATTCTGGGGCTGATGGAGCATTATCAGCTCCATCAGGATGCCGCTGTAAAGGATCTCATCTCCAGGCTCTGCGATGCCGTGAGCTCCTTTTCGGGAACCAACTACGAGGAGTTTCCCTTCTGCGGCCATTATGAGAGCGTTGCTGACTTCAACCTCTGGACCCTCTCGCACAACCGGCAGATGGCAGCCCTCTCCCGGGCCGGTGCCCAGTTCGGCCAGCAGGCGTGGATAGAATCGGCGGAGCGCGAGGCCAACGGTCTTTATACCCATTTTATCGCATCATACGGCCCTCTGCCTGGAATGGCCCCGGGCCCAGTGATATTTCCCCAGGAGAGCGCGGGAGTCCAGGTGATGGCAGAGAACCTGGCAAGCCTCGCAAGAGCCACGAAAAAGGAGCATTACTCTCTTATGGCCGGGCTTGCCGCATCATGGCTCTTCGGCAACAACACGAAAAAGGAGATCATGTATGACAAATCCACGGGGATGGCATGGCGCTCCCTGAATGAAAAAGGGAAATCACCTGACGGGAGCGCCAGGGCCTCTGCCGAAGCCCTCATGACACTCATTGAGCTGTGGAACACTGCAGCCATGCAGCAGTTGCACACCACGGAAAAATATCCCCCCCACACCTTCAAGGTGCTTGAGGCCGAAGACGGTAAAGCCGTGAGAAAAGACTACGATGTGGAAGACCGCCTGTACCCGGGCGGCGCCACGGGAAAGAACGTGGTCATCAAGCGGGAGAATTCTTTCTGGATCAAATTTGAGACTCAGGAGGAGAACACCTATGATTTCTACCTGGTCTATCTCAAGCAGCCGGGCCTGGATATGGGCTCGTCGATAATGATGAGGATTGACGGCGACAGGATCTTCACCGTCCCCCTCGGGGGATCGCCTGATACCCCCTATATCACCATGAAGGAGGTCCTTGAGCCCCGCGTGCTTCTCCCCGGCCTCCACAGCCTGGGAATCCGCTACTCGGGCCTCCTGCATACAAATCCCACCATCCTGGACGCGGTGATACTCCAGCCTTCAGTGGAATGGCGGATTTTCTCCGACCCGGCAGGCCACTCCCTTGTGTTCATCAAAAGCTTTTTCAGGGTTGACCTGGAATTCCCCACCAATTCCCTCACCCAGAAAAACCTCCTGATCACTTCCTTCACCACCTACACCAAGACAGGAGTGACTGCATCATCGGTCACGGGCCTCCAGGCAACACCTGCGAAAATCAGAATACCTGAGCACGGATACGCAATATTGCGTGGCAGATAGAATATTATTGTAAAGGAGCGTGGTATCATGGGAGGTGCGACAAATCCCTGGCTTAATCCCCAGGATATTGTCCTGTTGAAGAGTGTTATGTCCTTTCTCGCCTCAATACTCTTTTTCTGGGTCTATTTCCGCCTGAACCGCTTCCCCCTCTACCTTTACCTTGCCATAGTCCTGGTGGCACATGCCATTTTCTTCGCCCTCTTTTTCAGGGAGTCGACACCGGGTGCCTTCGCCTTCTTCGGAGGAGCCGGCCTCGCCGTGGCCTTTGTGGGAATCCTCTCCGCCGCAGTGATGTCGGGCTTCGTTATCCTGAACAAGAAACTCATCATCATGCACGACGGCCAGTTCCTCGATCACACCGACGGATCGGTAAAGATCCAGGCAATAGCTGTTGTCACTTTCGTGGTCATGATAGTGCTGAGCTTTCTCTTCGGCAACGTGATGAGATATTACAAGGGAAGCATCCCCGGTATTTCGGGCTTCATCCTCTTCCTCATGGCCCTCGCGGCGGCTTCATTTCTCGCCTGGCGCCTCATACCGCTCCGCCCCCTCACTGAAGGTGCCCTGCTTGGCGAAGCAAAAGCGAAAAATACCGTGGAAAATATTTTCCAGGTGACCACCGATATAGGGAGCACCGAAATGATGCTGGTGCCGATTGCCCTTGTGGCCGTCTGGGGCCTGCTGCTCTACCTTGTCAAAGGAACAGCCAACCAGATGGACATCACGGGCCTTCTGATACTCGTTATCCTCACGGTGTTCATATTCCGCTCGGAGATGAAGAAAAAAGGCAGAAAATAAAGGACCGGGTCTTCATGGCAGCATACATATTCAGCACAAGGAGAAAAGACAAGAAGAGCTGGAAAAAGATGGAGTTTTCCCTCTGGTTCGGCATCTTCACATACCTGGCCTTCATGTATTTTTATCTTGTCCATCACAAACCCGGCCCTGAGACCCTGCAGCAGAATTTCATGGCCCTTGCGCTCCTTCTTTTTCTGCTGCTGGTGTACTTCCCGGTAAAAAGGAACATCACTCTCCAGAAATATGCCTCAATAGTGATCGAGACCATGAGAAAAGGCCTCACTTATAAGGATTTCCAGGGAGAAAAAATATTCTCATGGCGGGACTTAGAGGGAAGCTCCATCATTCTTGACACGCACCCTGCCATAGGGGTCTATCCGAGGGAATTCAGGCTGAAGCACTCAAAAGGCTCCCTGGTCATCGTGAACGATCCCCTGATGCACCCATTGGAAGGGGCATTCAATCTCTTCGAGGAGCTTACCCAGAAAATCGAGCCTATCAAAGTGTCCCTCGCGGCCTTCAGGAATTTCTGCCCTTACTGCGGCGAAGCGAAAACCGGCAAAGAGCGCATATGCCCCTCCTGCAAAAGGGAGGCAATGTTTATCAACAAGTACCTGAAGCCTTTTTACGTGATAAGGGAGGAGATAATCTTTACCATACTCGGGGCCCTGCTCCTGGGAAATGCCTTTGTCCCCATTGCCCTGGCACTTTTTGCCGTATTCCTCATCATTCCCTTCATGGCTTCGATAAAAAAAAGCTACAAAACCATCAATGCTTACCTGGCAGAGAGAAAAACGGTTGTTTCTGCTGACACCCCGGAGGAGCCTGTCAAAAGCCCGGGCCAATAATGGCCGTGACAGACTTCCTGGGCTCCATCATTGAAGTTCTGGAAAGGGTGATTCCCACCCTTTCAGGCGCGAGAAGCCTGAAGAGCATGGCCTGCTCCCTGATATCCCAGTCAAAGCCTGTTTTCCGGTCATTATATCCGGGTGAATAGCGCACAAGCCTCATCCCCAGATGCTTCTCAATGCGGCGGTGCACAAAGCGTGCTGCCTGCTCCGCGGCTTCGCTGCCGATGCTGTCAAGGATAAGCGCCTCTGACATCCTCCCCTTTTCAAAAAGCCCTTTGAGCTCTCGCTCCAGGCCGCTGCCGATGGTCACGGCAAAAAGCCCTGCAAGGGAAGCTCCCCGGAACCTGCGGGCCAGGAAGGCGCTGGTAAATGAGGCACCGCACAGAAAGAGAGAGTCTCCCTCGACGGTGAGCGGAGCCGTGCAGAATATCCCTTTAGGGGTAAAAAGCCGGGGGGCCCCGGCAATCATCTCCCCCAGCATGCCACGAATCCGCGACGCAAAAGGGGATTTCATGGTGCTTTCCGCTGAAGGGTACCCCATATACCTCAGGACCGATCGCTCTCTCAGCTCAATGGGGAAATCTTCCAGAAACTCCTCGTAGAGCGCCACGTCAGTCACTTTCCTCTTCCCCGGGAGGCTCCCCGTGGGCCTCTCCTTTATTTATTTCCTGAAACTCGTCGGGGTAGGCAAGATGCAGAACGGATCGGGAAAAAGTCTCCCTTGCATCTTCATAGCGGCGGAACCATTGGTGCTGCTCCAGAGCCCTTCTCGGGGAAAGGTCTGTCACACGCTTCAGGCTGTCTCCGGCCTCTCGCGAGGTAAAAATGCCCGTTTTGCCTGTCACGAGCAGTGCATGGCCGGGGCCCTCCTGGACGGGAGGAATAATCTGGAAGCCGAAGCCGACTTTTTTCGATGCGCCGCTCCTTATATCCATCCTGTAGACATCCCTGCCCTGGGAATGAAGGATCGTTCCCTCGTCGGGAGCACAGGAATACTCAAAGACAAAGTGCCTGTCATCAGAGGGATCGGGGATAGTGCGCAGTAATTTCATCGACCTGTCAAAGACGTAGAAGGCCTTGCTGCCGGGGACACGGGGTGAATCGGACCCATGGGCGACGAAGAGCCCTGTCTTCTTGAGATAGTAAGGGGATATGATACGGCATTCGACAGGCGCCCAGGAAGGCTTCAAGGACCTGTCGCGGTGAATTATGGCTGTCCGGTATTTGCCGGGGTTCCCCGGCGCCAGAGCGGAGTTATCAAGAGCGACAAAGGCACTCCTCCCCCCGTCAAAAAGCACTGCCGCCGCGCATACCTCGTCAGCCCCATAGGAAAACTCGGAAAAGATCGATGTACCTCCAAAGTCGGTAAAGACAAGCCTGTTTCTTCCACCCCCGGCCACTCTTCGCACCAGGGCCGTATCATAATCATAGGCAAGAAAAATATCCCATTGTGACTTCTTATCAAGCTCCCATACCCTCTTCTCACCTGTCGCCACATTGATGAGAAAAAGGTAATCCCTTATACGGAAGGGGTACTCCCGGTCCTCGCGGGAAAGGCGGAGGACCACTTCCCTTCCATTCTCTGCAACCCTGAAAAATCTGATGCTGTATAGTATGAACCCCTTGTCAAAGCGCGCCAGGCGTAGAGGGCGGCTCCCATCATGGCGGGCTTTCCAGAATTCCAGCAGATCCTTTTTCCCTCTGAGGTTCCAGTAATATCTGAAATAGGTAAATTCCTCACCGCTCCTTGTCCAGAGAGGATTAAGATCGAAGTAATCAGGCACGCTCTCCAGCAGGGCATTGGTGATGAAAAGCAGGGTCAGGACGGCAAAAGAGACAACCGCCAGCGCGGCAAGCACCTGCAGTTGTTTGCTTTTCTTTATTTTCATCAGGGTTTCTCAATTCGGAGCATCCTTGATTTATCCTCTTGCCCTGGAACAGGACTTACGGGGCAATAATAGAACTATTATATTTCCGGCAGTCGGCTGCGGAATATGCACGGTGGCGCAGGGCCTGCCGGCAATACTGTGAAAAGGTGCGGAACTAGTGCATACCAGCGGCAGTGGTCTTGCTTCAGCGGCAGGGAGGGCATAGGTGGAATCTCACGAACAGGAGCCCCTTCCCCAGGAGGAAGAAAGCCTATTTTCCCTCACCCGCTCCCCTTACCTCAACGAGGTGCTCAAGGCGGCAGAGCTTCTCTATTATGAGGAAGTCTGCCCCGACGTACGGGTAAATGACCTGAAGGATGCTCTTGAAATCTACAAGAACGTTGTCGCGAAGCTTTCCGAGGTTTACAGCAACCTCAGGCCCGTCCAGGAGCAGACTGAGGGCATTGTCCAGTGCAACAGCATCATCGAGGAGAGCTTTCAAAGGCTTCACGAGGGGTTTGAGCTCTGTGAGAGCGCCTTCTCAAAGAAACCTGATATTGAAGGACTCGTGAACGGCCTCTCACTGATCCGCCTCGCCACTGAAGAGCTCTTTTCCGCCTTTGACTCCCTGAGGGATCAGGAGCTCTCCCTCCCCTCCCACTCATCATCACCTTTTTTTCATGAGCTCCTGAGAATTGCCCACGGTGTGGCCAGGGGCGACTTCCCCCAGGAGGCGCTCAGGGAGCAGCTTGCTTTCATGAAAGACCTTTGGGAGAGGCATTACCGGGAGTTTCTCGTGTACAAGGGAGAGAAATTTGAATCGCCGGAGATCGCCTCAAGGATAGAAGAGCTTGAAAGTGCCTACGAGCAGTGCGGCGAGGGCTTTCAGCAGATGGAGAGATATCTCGAGAGCGGAGTCAGGGACCAGCTGGAGCAGGGGATTGCCCTTGTGAAGGAATCGAGTGACAAGCTTCTTGAGATTCAAGACGTGGTGCAGAGAGCGGTCGAGGAGGCTTCAACAAAATCCTGCCTTTACTGCGGGGCGAAAAATGATCTCTACGCAAAGAACTGCGAGGAATGCCAGGCAATGTTCCATACTTATACTCCTCAGGAGGAGCCCTCGTCAGAAGTTGATCTCCGCATAGGAGAGCAGGTCACGTCAAATGAGCGCCTTATCGCCACAAACATCATCAAGCTCATGGAGGTGGTGACCTCCCTTACCCAGGGGAGCGGGAGCACCGAGGAGCTTGCCAATACCCTCAACTGGCTCTGGGACAAGATACAGCAGGGGAAAGCCCAGCTTGAGCGGATGAAGGTGCCTGACGATCACCCTGATGAAGAGGAGAAAGAGCTCCTCATCAGGTCTTATGAGATACTCTCAGGCGGGATACAGAAACTGGAAGCCGCCATCTCTGAGCTTGGCCAGTTTCCCGAGGACGGCAACGCGGAGCACCTCACCTCGGGGCTTGATATGGCCCTCGCGGGGAACGACGATGTTTCCGAGGTGCAGCAGATAAGCCAGAAAATCTGGGAAAGGCGGCAGCAGCTCTCGCAGCAGGCCACGCAGTAATGAACAATGAAAGGCAGGTAACAGAGCCCCTATGAGACCAAAAAAAGACACAAGGCTCCTCATAATAGACGCCATGGAAAAGGAGCAGAACAGGGCTTTCAGCCAGCTCAGGATCCACAGCTTTGAGAAGCCATATTTCATAAGCTACCTCATCAAGGACTACGACGTATACAGCGCATGGGGCAGTTACGGCGCCATGCATTACGGCGGCGTCAGAGAAAAGGTAAGGAACATCTACACTGAGGTGAGAGTGGGCTCCCATCTTTTTGATAACACCATCGACGGGGGAATAGCCTGCAGCCTCAAGGATGCCGAATCTTTCAACTACCTTTCGGCGCCTATTGAAGACGACATTTACGCCCTCCGCATATGCCTCTGGCGCCTCACCGACATGAAGTACAAGGAGGCACTCTCGCAGCTTCTCGCCAAGAAAGGAAGAATGCTGAAGGAAGTGCTCAAGAAAAAGAAGACCCCTGATTTCTCCAGGGAAAAAAAGATGCTCCACATAGATAAGCCTATCCCGTTCACTCTCGACGAGCCTTTCTGGAATGACCTCATCAAGAGCCTCTCCGGCGGCTTCAGGAAATACAAGAAATTCATCAACTCCTGGGTGCAGTTCAAGGCCATGAAGGAGCTCCGGTTCTTTGTCAACACGGAAGGCACGCAGATCATCACCGAAGATGAATATTACAGACTTACCCTCTATGCGGCAACCCTTGCCGACGACGGTATGCCCCTTGATATCTCCAAGAACTACTACTGGCGCTCCCTTGGTGAATTCCCCGGGAAGGCCGGCATAGAAAGTGACCGCGAGGAGTTTGCCGCCGATCTGATGAAGATCCGCGAGGCGGAGGTCCTGGAGCCTTACACCGGCCCCGCGATCCTTCAGCCCGAGGCATCGGCCGTGTTCTTCCACGAGGCAATCGGCCACAGGCTTGAAGGTGAAAGGCAGATCTCAAACGATGAGGGTCAGACCTTTACAGGGAAAATTGGCGAGCCGATCCTGCCCGAGTATATCTCCATAAAGGATGATCCCAGGGAGAAGTGCTTTGACGGCCAGTCCCTCGTGGGCCACTACAAGTTTGACGATGAAGGGGTGCCGGCCCAGCAGGTGATCCTCGTGGACAGGGGAATCCTCAGGAATTTTCTGCTCTCGCGGACGCCGGTTGAAGGCTTCACCCGCTCAAACGGCCATGGAAGAAACGAGTACTATGAATATCCCTCAGCGCGGATGGCGAACTTCTTTGTCGTCACCCACGACGGGAAGCCTGAGGAGAAGCTCAAGAGCATGCTCATTGAAGAGGCCGGGCGCCAGAAGAAGCCATACGGCCTCATAGTGAAGAACGTCGAGAGCGGCGAGACTAACACATCACGTTACAGCTTTCAGGCATTCTCCGGGTCGCCAAAGATAGTGTACAAGGTGGACCTGGATTCCGGAAGGGAAACCCTGGTGCGGGGCGTTGAGTTCATCGGCACCCCCCTCTCGAGCATCAATAAAATCCTTGCCACTGGAGATACCTGCGAGGTGCACAACGCTTACTGCGGAGCAGAATCAGGATGGATTCCCATCTCATCCATCGCCCCTTCGGTGCTCGTTGAGGAGCTGGAGCTTCAAAGAATAAAGGACAGGAACAAGAGGCCGCCCCTTCTTCCTCCCCCTCCTTATTCAAAGAGGGTAATCGCCTCGGAGCTCTCGGTGAAGAATCTTTCAAAAAAGACTTGACTTTTCCCGTAAAATGAGGTAAATTGAATTATGTACTTTTCCCTTTGAGGATATTCCTCAGGTGCACCATCATCATGGGAGGTTTGTTAAGTGAATCCTATCGTTGAAAGCAAAGACATTGCGGAAAATATACATCTTGTGAGCCTTGAGGGCGACATTGACTTCATTGTCTATCCCGAGCTGAAGAAGCAGCTTCTCAAGCTGATAGAATCGGGCAAGATAAACATGATCGTGAACCTTGACAAGGTGAACTACATCGACAGCTCCGGCCTGGGAGCCATCACGTCGGCCCACCTCAAAGTGACCTCAATGGGCGGGAACATCAAGATCGTGAGCCCCAACTCCGATATCAACAAGATCTTCGACATCACGGGGCTGAGCAAGGTGGTCAAGATATACTCCGATTATAATACGGCCCTTTCAAGCTTCAACGCCGAGATCAAGAAGTAGAAAACCTCTTGTACCCCTCATCCACAGGCATCTGTGGATTTTTTATTGGGAGGGGGCCTTCACTATCACTATGGGTGTCTGCTCGTTGGCGTTCCCCGCAGGATTGAATTCCAGGGCTTTTGCAAGATACTCGCGGTGCTGGGGGCACGTGGAGGCAAGAATGTCAACACGCCTCAGGTCATTGACATCGACAATCGCTCCTTCAAGTCCTGTCTTTTCCTTGATTCCGTCAACAACCTTCTGAAGGTCTGCCGGGCCCATGACCACATACTTGTCAAAAGGCGGAAGGGTGCCGGTGCAGTCATCAATGGTGGCGACACTTTTCCCGGCCACACGGTAGAAATCTCCTGAACGTCCCACGATCTTCCCTGCGATGCCTGCTGCGGCGGCAAAGAGTATCCGCAGCACTCCCACCTCCCTGAAAGCCATCTCAAGACTGTAAGGCGACGAGAGACTGCTGTCCATTTCAAAGAGCTTGTTGAGCCTTGTGGCAAGAAAACGGGGCCTTATGTCCTCCACATAGGTGATTCTCCCCTGGAGAATTGCCACAGCGCTCTCGGCAATGGTGAGAATATCACCCTGCCTTGCCTTGTCCCCGGCATACTTACTGATTATCCCGGCAAGATCCTCATGGGGCCTGAGAAGATGGGTTTTTATGGGAATCACGTTTTCCTGTGCCTCTCTTTTCGGAGACTGAGGAGATTCTTCAGGAGAGGGTGCCGCTCTAGGGGGTTTCTGTTCAAAATGTGAGAGGCCGAGTGGCAGGGAATCCCTTTTATGGGCCATGAGGTTCCTTCCATAGTACTTGTAATGGATATCAATGGAAAATCGCTCAAAAAGCTCACCGATCTTGAAGGATGGCATCTTTTTTACAGAAAGCACCACTTTCATGAGGCACTCCCTGCCAGGTTTCACCAGGCAGGCCTCCCAGTAATCATCATTCCGGGGATTCTCATGATTGATGACCTTGACATGGAGATCGACGTCCTTGAATTTGTCGCCTTCGGGCTGGAGCCTCCCGAAGCAGTCGATAAGGAGCGCCTGGGATTTGCCGGTATTTGCGAAGGGTACCAGGAATGAGAGCTCCGCTCTTTCCCCGTCTTCACGGAGCTCCCGCGACGATATCCTTTCGGCAGGGAGCGTCAGTCTGCAATCACCGCGCTTTGCGGCGACGGCCCTTTCTGCGAGAACCACGAAAAGGACTGTGCACACAATCACTGCTGAAATCACGTACCACATATTATTTCCACCACCGATGAATTTGTTCTGAATTTCCATGCACTCTCACCTTTTCCTTCTCATATTCCGGAAAAAAAGGAAGAGAGGACGGAAAGAGAAAATATTACTCTTGATCTGGCACTTTTCAGCCTTCTGGAGTCGCGGTGGGCTCCAGGGGCCGAGGGTTCAGGGGAAAGACCTGGAACGAAGTGAGGACCAAGGAATGGCTGTACAGACCTTCAAGGGGAGCCCCAACGCGAGATACTTCGCTCATTCAGTGGACTCCCAGATCACTCTTTCTCAGGGAGAGAGAGTGATCTGGAAAAGGACCATTGATGACAGGAAATTCTCACTGCTCTCTGTCTCAAACAGCGGGCTTGTGACCCTGGTGACCTCAGCGGGAATAGTGCTTCTCTCCCAGTCGCCCAAGGAACCCCCCGAGCCTGTCGAGCTCTTCTCAAAGAAGGCTCTTGCCCTCCAGAATGCGTTCCTTGGCAACGTCACGATGAACAGGAGCGGGACACAGCTCTGCGCCGATAAAATCACAAAGCAGAGCAAGCTCACCGGCAAAATACTTGAAGTGCTCTCCTCGACGCAGGCGGAAAAGGATCTTGAGCAGCATGAGATACTCTTCTACAGCATAACAGGGAAAAACCACTCCATTTACTATAAGCATCAGCACCCCAGGCTCCTGGATACAAAATTCAGCTGGAATATCTCGGAGGACTTCAGCTTCATGGTCATCGCGGAGCCTCAAAAATCGGGAGCGACGCTGAAAGTGAAAGTCTCCCTTATCCATGTGCCCACTTATGAGGCATATCAGGAGCTTGTGCTCCAGAATCCCAGGCTGGGAGAGATGCATGTCAACGAGCTGGGGACAATGGCCATGGAGCTCCTGAGCGGGGGAAGCCGCGAGCTCACCATCATCACCCAGGACGGGACGCGCTCCTCTGTCACCGTGCCCTCCAATTACCGGGTCCTCCACCTGGGGAAAAATTACGTGGCCTTCAGAACGGCGCCTGTCCCTGCGCTCATGGTCAAATCCTTCGATGACCTGCTCCTCTGCCATGCAGACCTCAGGGCCCTTGACACCCTGAAAATTCCCTACGAGATCCACTTCAACGAGAGAGACGAAATTGACGTCCTCTATTCACTGGAGAATGAGCTGAAAGTCCTCAATTCAGCCGTTGACCGCTTCCAGATAGATGCGAGGCGCTGGGAACTCCTCGCCGAGCAGGTGGAAAGGAACATGAAAGGCCAGCCCGAGATAGCCCAAAAAGAGGAAGAGGTGCGAAAAAGCCGTGAAAAGGCTGACGAGAGAAAGAGAAACCTTCTCGCGGATGAGATCATAGAGCGTAAGACTCTCAATGCGGAAAAGACAGCGGGGGATCAAGCCTCCACGGCCCAGTCCCTCGACTCACTGAAGCTGCAGTTCATCACAGGCCAGATCAGCGACGAGGAGTATATGAGGCACAAGGAGGAGCTCGACAAGAAGCTTGTAAAAAGCCCACCGCAGAGCCCTCACATCCATGAGGAAGAGGCACCGCCGCCTAAAAAATCAAAAGCTCCCCTGCCCGTGGAGCCTGCACCGCTCCCCCAGGGGCGGCAGGCCTCCCTGGATGCCCCCCGGAGCAGAGGAGCATCACCAGCAAAAAAGAATCCGGAAAAAGAACGGGCCCAGAGACTCCTGAACGCCCTTGAGGAGCGCTTCGTCTTTGGGGAGGTCTCCGAGGAGATCTACCTGGAGCTGAAGAAAAAATACGAGGCCATTCTTGCAGCGCCCGATTAGTCCTGCTGTTTTTTTATCTTTCTCACCCTGACAGCAGGCTTTTCCTCTTCATCTTCACCTGCCGCCTCCTGTGCGCCTCCGGAGCCTGCAATCCTGAACGACAGGACAAGAATCGCCAGGGCCAGCAGAATCCATGCAATCCCTATTGCCACAGAGAGCCCTGGAAAGCCCAGCATGTTCGCAATGGCATCGGCATCACTGCCGATACCGCTCCTGTCTATGAGGTCCTCCTTGATATCGACAACGGCATAGAGGCACGAGGTCATCCCGAGAAACTTCAAAAGCCAGTCGTTGAAGGAACCGGGAAGAAAGCGGGCTGCCACCAGCATGAAAATGCCGAAAAGGAGGCAGAACACTATTCCGAAGGGCTCTCTCACATACAAGGCGGTAAGCACAATGACAACGATGCCTATCACGAGAGAGACATGCCTGTCGAAGCGCGTTCTTGCCGCAAGGATGAGAATGAGGCTTCCTAAAGCCATGCTTCCCAGATAGCCTGCACTGGCAATGAAGACCCTGCAGAAAAATGAGGGCGGCGCAAGATATTCGCAGAGCCCGCCTATCCGGGGATCAATCTTGATCTCCACTATGCGGCCGCCGCAGATCAGGGCAGCAAGCCCATGGCTCATCTCATGGAGGATTACCACAAAGAGCTTCAGAGGGTAAAGAAGGGGAGTATCCCAGAGGAGATAGGCGGCAAGCACGCAGCCTCCCAGGGCAAGTATGTTTCTGAGGCTCTCAGAGATCTTCATGGCGGCCCCCTCTCTTATCCATGCCGGCTTCTCTATTCTTCATCTTTCGAGTCATATTTCAATGAGAGAAATCGCTTCCCGTGCCACTTCATTGAGATCCGGGCTCAATCCGCGGAGATATCCCACAGGGCTGCTCATGAGATTCACCCCTCGCCAGATCAGGGACACCTTCCTGTGGATATGGCCGAAGAGCCAGTAGCGTATTGAAGGGAAATCCCTGATTACCTCGCCGAAAGCCTCACTCCCGAGAAAGGCACAGGAAAAATCAAGGTGGGGCTCATGAGAGTATCTCAGGATATCCTTCACGGGGAGAAAATGGGAAGCGACGACCGTTGGCGTCTGCGGCGCCCCGCGGTGCAGTGCGAGCTTTTCACGGAGGGACTGCACCATCCACTGCGTCACATGGGCAGGATGGACTCCCCTGGCGGTCTTTCGGAAATTCTGGACCGGAGGGATGCCGCTCCAGTCCGTATAGATAAAATCATTCCAGCGCAGGTTTCTCCACAGTCCCGCCTCATAGTCCTCCTGCGTGATCTGCCTGTCAAGGCTGGCGTTGCGGAGGCTGTAATCAAACCACCCCATGGTGCCTGTAAAGAGGCACCCATTGACTGTCACCGCCTCCTGGTGCAGGTCAAGAAATCCATGGCTCCTGCAGAGGGATGGTATCTGCGATTCATATTTTTCAAGAGTCTCTCCTTCCCGCTTTGCTTCCCTGCCAAGGGACCACACATCGTGGTTGCCTGCCACAAAGAGCTTCGTGCATGGCAGGGACGAAAGGGCTGAAAGAGTCTCTCCCAGAACTTCCAGCGAAGGCGCCACATCGCCAAGAAGAACAAACACCTGGGGCTCCAGGGCGGCGAGGGCCTCGGCAAGCCTGGGCACAAGCTCCTTGTTGGGCCTGGTGATATCGACGTGCAGGTCAGAGGTAAAGGCGATTCTCATGGCTTATGCTGGTTTCAGGGCTCAATAAGCTTGGTGTAAAGCGGCGTTTTTTCCCCGCCGAACTTCTGGAATCCCCCGGCAAAGTATTTCCTGAGGAGCTCCTTGTCGGTGCCGTCAAAATAAACCTTGGATTTGGCGTCGGTTCCCGACGGGCGAAGGCAGATGTCACGGACGGCCCTTCCCTTGGAAAACCACATCTGCAGTCCGTCGGACCATACATCGATCTTCTCAAGATGACTCCATTCTTCTCGCATGGCCGGTATGGCTTCAGAGAGGATTTCCCGGAGCTCCTGAAGCGAGATGGGCTTTCCGCCGGGGGCCTGGGCTCCCGATTTGTAGGCAAGTGCGGCATGACGGAAAAACTCGTTAAAGCGGTTGCGCCCGGCAAGCCCTTCGGCCTTTGCCCTGGCAAGCTCCCCTGGATCGATAATGGCTTCGTTGTAATGGATGATATCGCCGCGGAACTCCATGGTGTTGACGATGGCGTTCCTGGAAAAAATCTCCTGCAGCAGGTCATGGAAATAGATGGTCTTCCCTGCCTTCCGCCCTTCAAGATACAGCCGGGACTGGAGGGCTATGGCGGAGAAGCAGGCTTCGCCGCTGGACTTCTCCCTCATGGCAATGACAAACTCGCCATTCACATTGTAAATCGGCACGCGGGGCCCCCCGATCTTGCCGCCGCTCTCCTCGCCGGCATGGTGGAGCTTGGGATTGGCGCCCAGGGTGATCTCCTCTCCCAGCTCGTTCCTCACGGCGAATCCCCCGCCGGGATGAGCCTTCAGGCCGCTCTCCACGCTCCGCTCAATAGCGGCTATCTCCTTGAAGCCCACGGGAACCCTCAGAACCGGCACCTTGTTGCAGTCCGCCCATTCATCCCATGAGAGAGCCGACACATAGGTATGGATGTCAAAGTTTGAGTAGTCCCCCCACCAGCCGTCATCTTTTGCCTGGATCATATCGTTATCGGCAATCATCAGGAAGAGCTGGTTCGGTGAATAAAGGGCAAAGAGGGAATCTGAAGAAAGGGGCACAGAGGTGATTCCCAGCCTGTCAAGAGAGGGCTTTTCCGCGGCCGGCACCACCTGTCCCCCGACGAAGCGGTCCACGTCAGGGTCCACGTTGAAGATCACCTGGCCTGCCGGGGCATCTTTCAGTATGCTCCCATAGCCTGCCGTCTCGACAACCTGCGGGAGGCTCGCATCGACGGAAAGGTGGATCACTTCAAGCACTTCCGGCATATTTTTCTTGGGAGCTACGACAAAACCGATATTCTGAAAGAAGGGATCCTCTTCGGTCCTTATAAGGCCGCCTTTGAAAATGTCAAAAACCCCGAGCGCCTTGAGAATGGAGGAAATGGTCCTGTAACCCGCTCCTCCGAAGAAGTCAAGCATGAGGCGGAGTCCCTGCGCTTCTGCCTCCTTGATCATGGAGATGGCGTGAGGTGAAGCCGGACCCGCCTTCAGGTAGTTGACATAAAGCATCGCTGTGCTCTCATAGTCCAGGCGCCGCATGAAGTGGCTGTCGTTCTTTGCCGCAAGCCTGAAGGTATAGCCTTCCCGCTCAATGGTCTCCATGATATGCCACATATGCTCGACAATCATTACGTAATGTTCAGGGAGATACTGGGAGCCGTCAAAGGAGAGGATCTTATCGCTCTGCTTCTGCGGTGCGCCGTGGCTCGAGGTGAAAAAATCGCCTCCCGAGAGGCCCAGGATAAAAATGAGGAAGCTCCACATGAAGATTGAAGAGGTGTCCCTGTTCTCCACATCTTTCATCAGAAACACGTAAAGATCATTGGCTGCATAGATCCGCGACACAAGGTCCACAAAGCGCGGGGTGTTGGAGCGTACCTCGCCGCCGACAATTCTCACGGGGTTCTTTCTCACGAATTCCATGATCCCCGCGAGCTTCATACCGAAGATGCTCTCGATGATTTTCACGTTTTCTTCGCCGAGCCTGCCCGCCACTGTGGCTTCATCCACAAGGGGGAGCGCTTTCATGCGCTCAGCATGGTGCTCCTTGACCATCCTGGAAAGCGCTTCGGCTATGAGGGCGAAGATATATTCATTGATCCTGTAGCGGTGATCCCAGGGGCAGATGACATTCTGGTTCTCCCTCACTCCCGCCGTTGATACCTGCGATTCCCTGGCGAATTCCTCCACCTGCTTGCGGAGGCCGATTTTCCTTGCATGGTCAGGGGACATGAAGAAAGTCAGGGGCGCTGAATTGCCGAGATCAAAGGGAGGGGCGCTCATAATGGGGAAATTTGCCTTCTCCCAGGCTTCCATGCTTTTCCTGGTCTGGTAAAGATAATATTCCCTCATCTGCTGCGGCGTCATGCCGGCAGTCACCTTTTCAAGGTGGGGCCTGCTTTCGTCGAAAGCAATCAGATCGGCCGATGATGGCGTTGTCATGGGTTACACGTCCTTCCTGGCATGAATTCTATTGCTGGAGGGCTCTCTCTACAAGCCCTGCTGAGACAGTATAGGCGGCATAGGGCATGCCCACCTTCTTGAGGTGCTCCTGAAGATCACCCCGGTACTTTTCGTCGGTGATAATCTTTCCGGCAAGCGCAGCCGCCTCGTTCTCATCTCCGGCCAGGACGGCACAGCCGGTATCGGTAATCTTGGGTATGAGGAGTTCCTCCAGGCCTGGAAGGGGAGTTATCAGGATCATGGGCTTTTTCATGGCAAAGATCTCCGATGTGGTGAGCCCCCCCGGCTTTGAGATGATAACGTCGCTTGCTTTCATCCATTCGCTCATGGTGTCAACATAAGGGAGGACCTTCATCGGCGACTTGAGATCAGGGGTAAGTTCTTCAAGCTCCCTCTTCTTCTCGGCATTTTTGCCCGTGATGGCCACGATCTGTAAGGGCCTGCCGAGGCCGTCGAGGGCCCTTGCAATTCCGGAGAAATTCCCGTACCCGAGCGAACCTCCCGCCATGAGCACCACGGGGAGCGACGGGTCAAGGCCGAGCTTTTCTTTGAGCTCAGCCTGCGAGAGGCCTGACGGGCCGGCAAAGGAGGGATCGATTGGTATGCCCGTGATCTCTATCTTCTCAGGGGCCACGCCAAAGCGCTCCAGATCGGCCTTTACCTCGCCGGTAGCGACATAGTAACGCTCAATGTTCTTCTGTGCCCACATCCTGTGGGCTCCAAAGTCGGTGACTACGCTGTGAACAGGCTGATCGATGAGCCCTTTCTCCTTCCAGTAGGAGAGCATCGAGTTCATCGGCGAGTGGGTGGAGAGGATTATGTCGGGCTTCTCCTGCTGGATCTTGGTGAGAAACTTCTTTGAAAGGAATGATTTCATCTTCATGCCAAGGTTTCCCAGCGCATAAACAGGCCCCGAGCCCTCGAAGGACTTCCTGAAGGCCCATGATCGCAGGCCTGCCATATATCTGGTGATCATGTTGAAGGCTGCCACCTGGCCTGTCATCACGCCTGATGCAGAGAGGTTAAGGGTGTTGATGTTCTGTACCTCCACGCCGGGAATGGATTTCAGCACTTTTTCCACCGACCGGGCTGCCGATGCATGGCCCCCCGTATGAGACCCATGAACGAGGAATACTTTTACCTTCTTCCAGGGATGAAGGGCGAGGGATTCCTTTATCTGCTGCTCAAGCTTTTTGGGGAGGCTCTCCATTCCTGCCGTGCCGGGAGCAACGGTGCTTCCCATTTCCACAGTATCCTGGAGGGAGCTTTCCGGGCCTCCGGCGGCGGGGGCGCCATCTCCCCTGATTTCCGCCCGGGTACCGGGGCCCAGAGGCGGAAGAGGCGAAGAGATTCCCTGAATTTCCATCATTGCGGCACTCCTCCCATTTATTACCTCACTATTATACTTTATCTCCTCTCGAAAGTGAAGACGGAAAGTTTGCCAAAAAGTAAATTCCTAGGTACATTTCATGCAGGAAAGATGAAATGCCCCACGAATAGGAGGAATGAGCATTACAAGGTTCAGGGGGGGCATCAGTCGTGAAACACACAGTAAAAAGAGACAGTTTTCTTCTTATATTCCTTATGATATGCCTGTTACACAGCGCTGCATATGCAGGAACGATTGAGGGAACACTCCTTGAGGATACCGGGGAGCCGGTGGAAGGCATACCCATACTGATCTATGAGGGTGAAGACCCCGAGAGGTATACTGCCTATCCCGATGAGATTGGAAAAGCCATCAGAGGGAGAACAGAAAAGAACGGGAATTTTTCAATCAATGTTCCGGCACGCATGAAAACCTTCAACCTGAAGGTGAAGGTTGATACGACCTATTATTATCCCATTGAGCTGAAACACATCCCGAACCAGGAAGGCACATTCAGTCTCCCCGAAAAGCTCCTGGTGCGTTTTATCGATAATGAGCCCTTCTGGGTGACCTCCGATGACAACTCCCGCAATCCCAACACCTTGAGCGTGAACACCAACCGGTGGGAGCAGATCAAGGCCAGGGGAAAATCCATACCCATCTACTTCCCACCGGTCAAGTTCGAGCCCCTCTTTGTCACTCCTGTTGAGGGGAAGACACCGGAACTCCGCGGGCTTCCCGTCAAGAAGACACCGTAAAACGGGAGGAAAAGTGAGCGATCTTAAAAAACTTCTCGATGAAGGCATCAGCCTGATGGAGCAGAAAAGATGGATGGAGGCGGTGCTCCTCTTCAAGAGCTACTCCGAACAGGATCCCACTTCATCAGTAGGCTATACCAATGCGGGCCTTGCCTATGCGGCGCAGCACAGGCTCGATCTTGCCATACCCCAGTGGCAGAAAGCGGTGGAAGTAAATCCCCGCGATGCCCTGGCCTGGTTTAACCTCGGCCAGGCTTACCACGAGAAGCACCAGTCCTTTGACGCCGAGAAAGCCCTGAGGGAAGCAGCCAGGCTCGATCCGGGAAATGTCCGCTTCCTGAGGCTCCTGGCAAAGCTCCTTGATGAGCAGAACAACCTGCCTGAAGCCATTGAGACGTACCGGAAGATCCTGGGGTGCGAGCCTGAGAACCACGAGGTCCACAACAATATGGGAGTCCTGCTCGGGAGAATGGGCCTCATCAATGAAGCCCTTGCCGAGCTTGAGGAAGCGGTAAGAATCAAGCCTGACTATGGCGGTGCCCATGGAAACCTGGCCCTGGCATACTGGCAGATGGGCGACACAGTCAAGGCCTCCCTCGCTCTTGCCCTTGCGAAAAAGTTTGGAGGACGCGTCCCCCCCGAAGTGGCAAAAAGCATAGAGGCCCGCCGGAACTGAGGAAAATGCCCCAAAAAAACAGAAAGCACCTCCGGAAAGACCGGAGGTGCTTTTTTATTCACCATTTAATCAAGCGGAGAGAAATCTTCTTTGCCGGCACCGCAGACGGGGCACACCCAGTCTTCGGGAAGCTCTTCAAAGGGGGTGTTTGACGGGATCTCACCGTCAGGATCACCCTTCTTGGGATCATAGATATATCCACAGATTTCACACTTATACTTCATTGTGCTGCTCCTTTCTTGATTTTATTGCCGTCCCCGGGGGGCAGCGCCACTCTGCCGGGATACGGGCGCGTGAATTCTTTTCTCCTTTTTTCGGGATTATCCTCCATGAAAAAGGAATATCCCTTATCCTGCAGCCACGGGGCTTTTGAGGGCCTGGCCTGTCTTCCTCCCGAGCTCATAGCACTCTTTCAGATCGCTCTCACGGGGAACGTACCTTACCTTTACCATCGGCTCTATTACCGCGATGCCCATTTTATCCATATATTCCCGCATCTCTGCAACAGCTTCGCCGCTCCAGCCATAAGACCCGAAGAGCGCTCCTATCTTTCCAGAGGGCTTGAGGCCCTTCATATAGGAGAGCATATCCTGCATGGCAGGCAGCATGCCGTTATTAAGAGTCGGTGAGCCGCATACCACAGCTTTTGCATCGAGCAGTTCCGTCATAATCTCGCTCCGGTGGTTTTCTTTAAGGCCCAGGAGCTTGACGCTCGCTCCTTCAACGGCGATGCCATCAGCAACAGCTTTCGCCATTGCCTCAGTGCTCTTCCACATGGTGTCATAGATGACCAGTGCCTTGGCAATGGACTTCTGCTGGCTCCATCGGTCGTACGCCTCCAGAATCCTGCCCGGCGAGGTCCGCCATATAATCCCATGGTCAGGGGCAATCATATCAATAGGGAGGGCCAGTTCCTTCACCTGGGCAAGCAGCTTCTGCACGAGGCCGGAGTATAGAAGAAGGATATTGGCATAGTACTTGGCGCAATGGTGAAAAAGCTGCGTCTCGTTGACCTGGTCGTCAAAGCGCTCACTGGTAGCCCAGTGGTGGCCAAAGGCGTCGCTCGAGATTAAAAGCCTGTCCTCTTTGAGGTAGGAGAACATGCTGTCAGGCCAGTGAAGCATCCTGGTCTCAAGAAACTGGACCGTCCTCCCGCCTATGCCGACCTCCTGGCCGGTCTTCACCACTTCATAGGGCCAGCCTTCCTCGTGAAAATGGTCGATGAGGGCTTTCCTGCAGGCTGCCGAGCAGTACAGCTTTTCAGGCTTCACCGCTTCCATGACGGCGGGAAGAGCCCCGGAATGGTCCATCTCGGCATGGTTGACTACCAGGTAGTCTATTTTTGAGGGGTCCACTATCTCGGCTATGGACTTAAGCAGCTCATCGCTGAAATCACGCTTCACTGCGTCAAAAAGGGTGATCTTTTCGCCCATCACCAGAAAAGCGTTGTATGTTGTGCCCTGATAGGTGGAATAGCCATGAAAATCCCTTATGGCCCAGTCGATGGCTCCCACCCAGTAAATGTTCTTTTTAATCTCTACAGGATGCATGGGTCCGCTCCTTTCGCAGAACTTGAAGTCAGAACACCGAAGGCTTGAGACAATGCCCTGTGCTGTCAGGAACAGGAATACCTGCTTGGGCTTTCCGGCGGTGCCTCGGGGCTCCCGCAACGGAGGCTGCTGCAGGTATTCCTCCTTAAAAAGGGCCTGTTCCTCTCCTATGCTTTCCAGAGCCCATGGAGATTGCAGTACTCCCGGGCCGCCACATTCCCTTCCTTCACCGCAAAGTGCGCTTCCGGCGCCTCACCCGGTTTGAGGAATTTCCTGCAGACTCTCTCGCCTTCCATAATCTCAACCCACTCGATAAAGTGCTTTTCCTCCATCGGGTGAGGCACGCTTCCCACTTTCACAAGCACGCCATCGGCCTGCTTCTCAATGACAGGAACGTGCTTTTCCTTCGCGGCGTCAACAGTATTTTCCGCCAGGTGCTTCATCGGCTTCCCGCAGCACACCAGCTCGCCGGCGCCTCCATGGAGCATCTCCACGATATTTCCGCATATCTCACATTTATAGACCTGCATTCTCTGTGTCATAGAAACCTTTTCTCCTTTCCTTGTTACCAGTTCTCGCCAAGCAGCTCAAAATAATCGAGGGGGTGGAGGCAGGCAGGGCATTCATTGGGGGCTTCCTCGCCCTCATGAAGATACCCGCAGTTCAGACAGCGCCATGTGACCTTCTTCTCGCGCTTGAACACGCGTTTCTTTTCAATGTTCTTTATGAGATCGCTGTATCTCTTGTGATGCTGCTTTTCAGCGACGGCGATATTCTTGAAAGCCCTTGAAACGTCTTCAAAGCCCTCTTCCTTTGCAATCTTTGCGAACTCCGGGTAAAGGGAGCTGAACTCATGATGCTCACCGGCAGCGGCAGCCTTGAGGTTCTCGAGGGTCGGGCCGATCACTCCGGCAGGGAACTCTGCCACTACTTTCGCATCTCCTCCCTCAAGAAACTTGAAGAAGCGCTTGGCATGCTCCTTTTCCTGGTCGGCCGTCTCATCAAAAATCAGAGATATCTGGACAAAACCGTCTTTCTTTGCCTTGCTCGCAAAGTAGGTATAGCGGTTCCTTGCCTGTGATTCCCCTGCAAAAGAGGCAATCAGGTTCTTTTCAGTTTTTGTCCCCTTGAGTGACTTTTTTTCCTTTACCTTTGTCATTTTTTCCTCCTTTTGGTTTTATCTGCCTTTCAGGCGCTTTATAATGCACTTCTCCTCCACAGGAAGGACAGATGCCGACAAACTCCAGGATATGACCTCTCACCTCATAACTGCTGAGGGTTCTCACTTCTTCCTCAATTCCCGCTAGAGGTGTGATGCATATGTCATCAAGCCTGTTGCACTCAATGCACCTTATATGATAATGGGGATCTGCATTGCCGTCATAGCGGCGCTGAAGGTTGCCCATTTCAAATCGGCTCACCAGGCCGGCTTTATGGAGTATCTCGAGATTCCTGTACACAGTACCGATGCTTATTCTTGGAAGCCTTTTCCTCAGGATCTCATAAAATTCTTCAGCAGTGGGATGGGTCTTATTTTTTTTGATTTCATCAAGAATAACTTTTCTCTGGGTAGTGACTCGCTTGATCAATTCCTGTTTCATCTGATAATAGTTCCTATTATTTTTAATATTTTATGCGATTTCCATAGATTTGTCAAGAGGTGCCTATTTTTTTTCAGCACCTTTCTTTTGAAATGTTGTCTTGGGAATAAGCTTGAACATTCTTGAGGAAGGCTCTGCCTGCGAAGGTGTCTCCAAAGCTTTTTTGCCCTTCCCGTCATCACTCCTTTCTTCCTCAGAAGATTTTTCAAGTTTTCCGATTTCCCACTTGTCTTTTTCGGCCTTTTCATAGTCCGGGCAGATATTTTCATTGCACTGATCGGCTTCTATATACTTGATGCCCGTTTTCGTGCAGCGCCAGCGGGTGACCTGGCACTTGACAAGATCAAGGGGGGCAAAGTATCTGCAGCGCTCTTCCCTCACAAGCATGTCAGGAACTGAGCAGACTTCACAGATTTCCCTGTCCTCGGTCACCTCAAAATTCGGTATATAGGCGGTGCAGCGCTTCGTGATAATTGTCCTCCCCTCCTTGGTCATCCTGGACGGGAGCAGAAAGAGGCAATACTTTTTTGAAGGCTTCCTGGTGGCCTTCATCTTGGGGTTAAGGCTTTCAGGCCTGCTGTCGTGATCCATGGGAACTCCTTTGCACTCTTTACTTTTTTTCCAGGCCTTTATATTCGAGGAGCTCAAGGGTATGAACTTCCCCCGACTCATTGGTGAGCACCACGGCCGACTCCTCTTTCACAAGTCCCACGCCTCCCGCATACCAGCGTTTATCGGTAAGCGAGCGGCCGTCACTGGTGGTTCCCCTCTCCACCACCTTGAAACAGTCATAGCTCCTGTTTCCTACTGAAACTTTTTCCTTCGACTCCACGGCGCTCTCGAAGGATCCTTTCATGCCGAACATCTTTCCTTCCCATTTCCATGAGTCCCCCACCTTCAGGGGGAGCTTGAGGTAAAGCTGGGGAGGAGTAAGGTTCGTCTCTATGAAGCCCAGCGCCGGGTGAACCCTTTTATATGAATAGATGCCGTCCTCTCTCTTTTCAAAAAGCTCTGAATCAACCTCATCGGCCGATTCCTTTTTCACTTCAAATATGATGGCCTTTCCCTCGTCAAGTTTTTCCTCTTCTGTAGCCCTCACTTCGACCTTTCCCGACAGGGACGTTCCTGCTGCCTTGTATTTCCATGACGTTCCCACCTCCATCGGGAAATAGTCATTGGAAACCTTCCCGCAGCCGCAGCACATGATAAGGCAAAGACAGAACAGCAGACCTGTGATTCTTCTCATGGTTAATCTCTCCACATGTTAGAAATTCTGGGGACAATGAAGGGAACCCCTTCCTGGTAGTCAAGATAGCCCTGGCCAAGTTCCTCCATAAGCAGCCTTTCCTCCATGTATGCCATGAAGGAGAGAATGGCGGCACACACTGCTGTCGCCGCAAGCATGGTGAGGGAGCCGAAAATGAGACAGGTTCCCAGGAGCATGACAACCAGCGAGACATAGACCGGGTGCCTCACAAGCGAATAAGGAACCTCCCGCACCACCTCGTGCATTACCCTGATCTCATTTCCCGGGGACCAGCAATCCCCGAGAGTCGCTTTTGACCAGAGGGCGCAGAGGAAACCGGCAAGAAATATCACCAGGCCGGCAAGTGCGAGGGGAAAAAAGGCCCATCCGAAAGGGAATATGAAGGCAACAACAAAAACAGCGGCTATAAGCAGCGGAACAGGAACAGCAAGAGCCCCTCTCCTGCGTACTTCACCGGCAGGATCACTCCGGTACCAAATTACCATGAAGAAGAGCCAGAGGAGCAGGCAGATCCCCTGAATTATCAGCGTATACAAGGCTCTCACCACTTCTTCCGATTCGTATTCCCCAGTAAACCCCTGCTATTCTCTTTGTCTGGAGGGACACCCAAAGACTTCTCTTCGCGGCTTTTCTTTCCCTTCTCCGACTTGTGAGAAAAGGGATATTATTGGGGGAACAGAAGCGAAGAGGGAAGGCACTGCGCTATTTCAGTGAAGCCTCTATTCTTTTGAAGTCATCGCCGGTAAGAAAAACCTCTTCTCCATGGATGCGGCATCTCAGCACCTTGGAAGCACCCGGGGTCCCGTGACCGGGCTTCTCAAAGATATAGCTTATCGAGTCACTGTCCTTGTCGGCGGGACAATAGAAATTCTTCCATATATTGAATACCCGCTCCTCGATTCCCGATGGCGTTTCAGGGGTGCTCCCCTTTGATTGATCCGAGTCTGACTTGATATAGCCTTTCAGAACAAGAAGATTCTCAGGGTATTCACCTTTTTCCCTGTGATAGGCGGCAATCATGGGCCCGATGATCGTGGTGACCTGGGTGCGGCAAAGGGACCTTTCGCGGGACTTCTCGTACTTGTCACCGCTCTTGTTGCTGATATAAAGGAGCAGGACCATCACCGCGATAATCGCCGTGATGATAAGAGCGGGAAGCCAGAACTCCTCCCACTTTTTCTTTTTCTCCCTTTCCTGCTCCCGCTGGAGTGGCTTGTGCTTTTTCTTGCTTTCACCGGATTTCATATGGAACTCCGCCCCGGGCCCTCACTGGGACTCCAGGGCCTCACCTCGTTCTCACTTAAGGCTCCTTATTTTCTCCTCCTGAGAATGGCAGGGATATCAAGCTCATCCATATCAACCTGAGGCTTGAAAGGAGCCTGGGCTTCCTGGGCTTCCGGCTTCCTTTCCGCAGCTGACCCGACAGTCCCAAGGCCTGTCGCCAGGACGATAATCTTCATCTCGTCCTGGAGATCCTGATCGACTACGGCTCCGAACACAATAGTGGCGTCGGGATCGGCTGCTCCCACAATTATGTCGGCTGCCTCTTTTACCTCATAGAGCGAGAGAGTGGGATCACCGGTGACGTTGAAAAGGATCCTCGTGGCACCGTCAATGGTGGTATCGAGGAGGGGACTTGAGATAGCCCTCTCAGCGGCTATCACAGCCCTGTTGGGGCCATCGGCAATGCCAATCCCGAGCTGGGAGGAACCGGCATTCAGCAGTATCGTCTGAACGTCTGCAAAGTCCACGTTCACAATGCCCGTGCCCACGATAATATCCGATATGCCCTGCACGCCGTAACGGAGGATATCATCAACCTTCCTGAAGGCGTTTACAAGGGATATGTCTTTCTGTACCACTGAGAGAAGCTTGTCATTGGGAATGGTGATCAGGGTGTCAACCTTGCTCTTCAGCTCATCTATGCCTTTTTCAGCAATTCTCATCCTGTAGGCGCCCTCAAACTTGAAAGGCTTGGTGACCACGCCCACGGTGAGGGCTCCTATCTTTTTGGCAAGCTCAGCTACCATAGGCGCGGCACCGGTCCCTGTGCCCCCTCCCATTCCTGCCGCAAGAAAGACCATATCGGCGCCCTCGAGCCTTTCCCTGATGGCATCCAGGCTCTGTTCTATCGCCTTCCTGCCCACGTCGGGATTTGAGCCGGCACCGAGCCCCTTGGTGATTTTCTCACCGATATGGATGACATGGCTGGCATTGCTGAGCAGAAGCGACTGGGCATCGGTGTTTATTGCAATAAACTCCACGCCTTTAAGGCCCACTTCCATCATCCTGGAGATGGCATTGCATCCTGCCCCGCCAATACCGACAACCTTGATCCCTGCGAGGTGCTCCAGCGACCCTCTGTCACCAGGATGAAACCGCACCTGGTGTGAGGGCCCCTTCTTTTCCTGCACCGGCGGTTTTGCCTCCCGGCTTTCATACAATAGAGGCTTTTTTTCCCTTGCCTGGGGCTCGGGCAGTGGTTCAGAAGGGGATGGCTTTTCCTGGGCTCTCACTTCTCCTCCCGTGGAAATCACCTCTTCACCCTGCTCTCCGGAAGGTGTTTTGTGAGCTGCATCATCTGACATGTTATATCCTCCTTCTCATACCTTGAGTCTATCTTTTACCGGCACCTGAACCTGCGTTGAATCCGCGGCAACGGCAGGCGATTCATGCTGCACTCTCCAACAGGGCAGCCTTTATCTTGTGGCCATAATGGGCGGCGTGAAAGCCGCCCTCTTAGGCATGTATTATTTTTTTTCCTGAATTTTCCTTTTTTTTTCTGCAATCCCCGGGGTGGTGCAGGAAATGAAAGGGTGAATATTTTTTCCATGCAAGAGGATTTTTCAAAAAACGAGGAGAAACTATAGACTGACCATTCGTACCCCCCTCGCTGAAAAGTGCAGGTCGGGCTCTTTCTATGAAAACGGCCCCAAGATGATAGAAAGAGTGCTGCGCACAGTGATATTTTCCAGGCTTGTTTTTCAGAATCCCCCCTCCACTGGGTTAGTTGCTGCTTCAACATCTTCCTCCGGCGTGCGTTCAGGCTCTTAACGACAACGTGGAAAGGAAGATGATGTGTTGATGCCCAAGAAGTTCTCTCTAATTATCCTCTCGATGCTCATTGCAGCTCTGTGCAGCACCGAGGCTTTTGCCCGGAACACCCCGGCAAAGGCCAGAACCACCTTCACCCTGATGGGAGAGGAACTCCAGATCGACTGTTTCAGGAAAGATGCCACAAACCTCTATCTTCCCATTGAAGAGGAGAAGATCGCACACCTCTGCAGCGTGATGGGAGGAATGGTTGAAAAGTCCCCGGACGGAAAAAGCTACTGCATCACCAGGGATTCACAGTTCTTCGTGATAAGGGCAGAAGAATCTGATGACAGCGACTCCGTGATACTTATGAGGCAGAAGAGGAAGACCATTGTCCTTGTAAAGCTCGAGACCCTCATGGAGGCGCTGAAAGCGAAAGCCTTCTATGAACGGGAAAAGGAACAATATCATGTCTATCCCCTCATCTCAGGCATAGACATTGAAGAGCATGACAACGGGCTTACCCTCACCTTCCAGGCCTCGTCAAGCATCAAATACTCGACAAGCGATGAGGAAAATCCCGCAAAGACCGTCATCACTATTGAAGATGCCTGCCTGGATGGAACAGTGCTGCTCCCGGAACATCCTCTTCTGGCAGGAGCGACACTCACTCAGAACTCGTCGGTGCCTGCCTCAGTGGTGCTGAGCATTCCAAGGAGCGAAGCAGCAAAGATTGAAGTGCAGCCGAGGCCTGTACCCCATTCCGTGGTGGTGAAAGTATCAAAAAATGAGCCCATGGCCGCAGGAAGCTCAATGCCTTCCCGCTGTGCCGAGCTCCAGAACATCTCTGTTGAAGACACAAAAGAACAGGTCACCATCACCCTTGATATGAGCTCGGAATTCCGCTATCAGTGGTCACGCCTCCGCTCGCCGGACAACCGTTTTTTCATAGATCTGCAGGGGATATCACTCTCTGCAGCCACGACAGAGTTCACCCCTCAGACATGCTTTGTCCGGAAGATCAGGGCGGCGAAGCTCACTGCAGATTCTCCCGGCACTACCAGAATTGTGCTCGATCTCACCCATCCTGTTGTGTGTGAAATCAAACACAATCCTGCAAACTCAAAACAGCTCATCGTGGTGGTGAAAAACCAGTTCATCAACCCCGCATGTGCCCAGTATTCCGGAAACGGCACCACCGAGCGGCTTTCCATACCCGATGCCGATGGCCAGACAATCTGCATTGATCCCGGCCATGGCGGCTCAGACAGAGGGGCATGCCACCGGGGTATGAGTCTCTCAGAGAAAGACGTCACTCTTGAGATCTCTCACAGGCTTGCTTCAATCCTGAAAGGTCGGGGATGGCGCGTGGTGATGACAAGAAGAAGCGACAGAGATGTCACCTATGCAGGCTCACCTGACAGCGAGGAACTGGGAGCCCGGACGTCCGTGGCGCAGAATCAGGGCGCCATGATTTTCCTGAGCATGCACATCAACGCGAGCCTGAATAAAAAGGCGAATGGTGTTTCCACGCACTGGTACAAAGAATGTGACAAGGTTCTCGCAAGGGAGATACAATACCAGCTTGTGTCCGTGACAGGAAGAAGAGACAGGGGCATCCAGAGAGACCGGTTTTATGTCCTGAGAAACTCCGATATGCCCTCGGTGCTCGTGGAAGCAGGTTTCATAAGCAATGACGAGGAGGCAAGGCTCCTCACCAACGATGAATATCTCCAGAGGATTGCCACAGGCATTGCTGACGGGCTGGGCATCTATATCGGCAAGATATCGGTAAAACGCTCTGCATCAAGGCGCGGTGCCTCAAGCAAGAAATAGCTTCATCGCCAGAGAGAACATGCTGCCAGGGGAGGGCATCAGAGATTGACCCCTGGCAGTTTCATTTTCATGACCAGATGGTAGATATTGTGCTTGCTGATCTTGTCGACAATGAGCCAGAAGACAGGGATAGTGATCAATCCCAGCAAAAAGAGCACCACAAAGCTGAAAGTTATTTCATAGTTCCCCTCGGGAATCTCGTATTGCTCCTTGAAGCCTTTGGAGATCATATAGATTCCGTAGACAAGGCCTGCGAAGAAAATCACATAATAGGTATATTCCTTGAGGGCGAAGAGCACTCCCTTATAGACGAGAAAGGCGATGATCGTCGCTGCCGCAATAGTTCCCGCCGAATATGCCACAATGGAGAATGCCTGTCCAAACCTGCCTTTTCCCCCCAGCATCTTTGCAAAACCGTGAAGCAGCAGAGCAAGAAGCACAGTGGCGAAAATGGCTATCAGGTAAGAGCCGAAAAAATAAAGGGCAAAATTCACCACGAGCTTCTTTATCAGGATCTTTTCCTTGAAGAATATGAAGGCACACTGGATGCCGATATGGACAAAATAAATCACCATGATATAGTTAAGGGCTTCCATGCTGTGCAGAAAGGTTGTCTGGAAAAAGTCAACGGGGCTCATGAGCAGATGGACAAACTTTTTGGCCATGTCGCCCATGGTGCCGATCCTGCTTATCTGTGATTCATCGATAATGGTGGAGTCATCAGGGGGAGGGAGCACCTCGGGGGGGGGGGGAGCCTGCTCTATTACCTCGCCCGGGATTTCAGAGATCGCTGGTGCCTCTTCGATTACAACGGCACCAGGGGATGGCTCAATTGCCGCCGGTTCGTATGCCTTGGGCCCCGGCTCTTCAAGAGCAGCGGGAGGCTCTAATCCTGGTGCAACTGGAGCCCCGGCAATTTTTTCGGTGACCGCAGCCGCCGCTGCCGCTATCGCTACTGCCATTTCATCCACCGCAGCTTCGGCAGGCTCTTTTACCGCTTCCTCCGCGACGGCTTCTGCAGGTGCTTCAACTGCTGCTTCTGCCACTGCCTCGGTCGGCTCTTCAGCTGCTTCGGCGGCTTTCTCAGCAGGAGCTTCCTCTATCACCAGTATAAACTCTTCAACCGCAGCTTCAGCGGGCTTTTCTGCAGCTTCCTCCATGACGGCTTCGGCAGGCGCTTCCGCCACTACTTCCGCAGGTGCTTCAACTGCTGCTTCCGCCACTGCCTCGGTCGGCTCTTCAGCTGTTTCGGCTGCTTTCTCAGCAGGAGCCTCCTCTGCCACCACTTCAACCGCTTCAACCGTTTCAACCACTTCTACAGCCGCTTCAGCGGGCTTTTCTGCAGCTTCCTCCATGACGGCTTCGGCAGGCGCTTCCGCCACTGCTTCTTCAGGTGCTTCAACTGCTGCTTCTGCCACTGCCTCGGTCGGCTCTTCAGCTGCTTCGGCTGCTTTCTCAGCAGGAGCCTCCTCTACTACCACTTCAATTACTTCAACTTCTTCAACCGCCTCAACTACTTCTACCGCAGCTTCGGCAGGCTCTTTTGCAGCTTCCTCTTCTGCCGCTTCCCCATGAGTCTCAGTCACTGCTTCCGCGGGAGCCTCCGCCACTGCTTCCGCAGGAGCTTCCTCTGTCACCGCCTCAGGCTCTTCAACGGCAGCCTCGTCAGGCTCTTTCAGGAATTCCTCAAATACCGCTTCTGCCGGAGCTTCTGTCACCGCCGCTTCGGCTGCTTTCTCAGCAGGAGCTTCCTCTGCCACCACTTCAA
>JAVHLM010000010.1:161838-162186 GCA_031082125.1 Candidatus Eremiobacterota bacterium | reverse complement strand
CTACTTCAACTACTTCAACTACTTCAACTACTTCAACTACTTCAACTACTTCAACTACTTCAACCGCTTCAACAGCAGCTTCAGCGGGCTTTTCTGCAGCTTCCTCCATGACGGCTTCGGCAGGCGCTTCCGCCACTGCTTCCGCAGGAGCTTCCTCTGTCACCAGTACAGGCTCTTCAACGGCAGCCTCAGCGGGCTCTTTCAGGAATTCCTCAAATACCGCTTCTGCCGGAGCTTCTATTACCGCCGCCCCGGCTGCTTTCTCAGCAGGAGCCTCCTCTTCAACTACTTCAACCACTTCAACTTCTTCAACCGCCTCAGGCTCTTCAACGGCAGCCTCAGCGGGCT
>JAVHLM010000010.1:0-161738 GCA_031082125.1 Candidatus Eremiobacterota bacterium | reverse complement strand
CTTTTACCGCTTCCTCCGTGACGGCTTCGACAGGCGCTTCCGTCACTGCTTCCGCGGGAGCCTCCGCCACTGCTTCTGCAGGAGCTTCCTCTGTCACCGCCTCAGGCTCTTCAACGGCAGCCTCAGCGGGCTCTTTTACCGCTTCCTCCGTGACGGCTTCGACAGGCGCTTCCGTCACTGCTTCCGCAGGAGCTTCCTCTGTCACCGCCTCAGGCTCTTCAACGGCAGCTTCGGCAGGCGCTGCCGCCACTGCTTCCGCAGGTGCTTCAACTGCTGCTGCCGCCACTGCCCCTTCCGGCGCTTCCGCCGCTTCGGCTGCTTTCTCAGCAGGAGCCTGCGGTGGCGAGGGCTCTATCTCATCGCTGATCAGTCCTTCTATTTCGGCAAGCAGGTCATCATCGACGATATCTATATGTACAGACTCTTTCTTCCCTATCTCAAGAATCTTTTGCGGCGTCTCCGGGGGCGGAGGCTCTTTTTTCGCTATCTCAAGAATCCTCTTTGGCGGCGCCTCTTTCTCTTTATCCTCCGGTGCTCCTTCAGCGGCAACCTCTGCAGGAGCAGCCTCCTTCCTGGTTATCTCGAGGATTTTACGCGGAGGAGACTCCTTTTCCACAGGAAGCTGAAGCACTGAAGCCTCTCTCTTCTCTTCCTCCACGTCAGAGTCCAGAAGAGCCTGAAGCTCATTATCTATCAGATCGTCAAGCGAGATGGATTCTATTTCCTTATCCGGGCCGCCGTGGGATTCCACTTTGACGGCTGCAGCGGCAGCTATCGCCTCATATTCCTCATCCACGGTCATCTCGGGGGACTGCTTGTCAATGCTCTCTTGATCAGCATGCCCCTGGATTTCAATGTCTGCCTTCTCTTCTTCATCATCAAGGGAGATATCAGCAAGGGCATCGTCAATCAGGTTTTTCAGCTTTGAGATGTGCTCTCCCGGTTCTTTACCCCCTTCGTCTTGGCTCTCCTGGGGTGTTTCTTCCGGCTTTCTCTCGTCACCCATATTCATGCTCCTTGTCGAGTGAGTCTGTTGAACCAGGAACTCTCTGCATGCGGGGGACTTTTGACCCATACGAGGCCTTCCCATGGGAAGCAGTCCCATGAAAGTAATTTTCTCTTCTTTGACTTTTACCTTCTTTCTGTGAAATCCAGGAGCCTGAATCGCATATGGAGAAGTCTTGAGGGGAGATGATTCCCTGCCTGATTCCCCAGTGGGGGAATTGTAAGCCCAAGAGAGTGAAAGGAATTCCTTGAATGGATATCACGTGCCCCGCCTGCCAGCGGGTCCATCCTCTTCCCCGGGAAGCCGAATTTCTCTCAGTCACCTGTCGCTGCGGGGCGCATATCGCCATCACATCAGGGCATCCTGACGACAGCCCTGCAAGGCCGAGGAAAGATGAGTTCGTGATGAGACGGGAGCTGACGGCCCTTATCGAGATTTCAAGGCTCATGGTATCCATTTACGATCGCGAGAGGCTTCTGGGTGAGATCCTGGCCCTCACTCCCGGGGTGCTGGGCGTTGAAGCAGCCTCAATCATCCTTTATGACAAAGAGCGGGACGATATGGCCTTTTACCTCTCCAGGGGGCCCGGCGAAAAAGAGGTGGCCAAGATACGCCTCGCCAAGGGTGAAGGCATTGCCGGATGGGTTTTTCTGAACAGAAAATCGGTAATCTCCCTTGATACCTCCCGCGATGAGCGTTTCTGCAGAAAGGTCGATGATTCGGTGCAGTACACGAGCAGAAACCTGATGTGTGTCCCTGTAATGGCCGGGGAGCAGGTGATTGGCGTCATGGAAGCCGTCAACAAGAAGGAGGGAGAATGCTTTACAGAGCTTGACCTGGCACTCTTCGAATCCATCGCTAACCACGTGGGAGAGGCCCTCGAAAAAACCCGTCTCATAGAGGAGAACATCAAAAGCATGCGCCTCGCCGCCATCGGACAGACCCTGTCAAGCCTGGCGCACTGCATCAAGAACATTCTGAACGGGCTCACGGGGGGGTCATTTCTTATCAACAAGGCTCTCGATGGAAAGAACTTTGAGATGGCACAGAACGGCTGGAATATTGTGGAAAAATGCATCATGCGCATCAAGGAGCTGTCGATGAACATGCTTGCCTATTCCAAGGACAGGAAGCCTGACTACAAAATGGAGAGCCCCAACAGGCTCATCCATGAGGTGGCCGATATTCTGTCAAAAAGGATTGAAGAGCAGAATGTCGCGGTGAGGTATGAACTGGACGAGGGCATAAAGGAAATCCCCCTGGATTCCTTCGGCATCTTCCGCTGCCTTCTCAACATCCTCATCAATGCACTGGAGGCCTGCCCCAGAGAGGGGGGAGAAATCACCATCCACACAGGAACCGCCCCTGACGAAAGCATCGCGATAAGGATATCAGACAATGGCGCGGGGATTGGCGATGACGAACTGGACAAGATCTTCAACCTCTTTTACAGCACCAAGGATGGAAGAGGCACCGGCCTCGGCCTTGCCGTCACAAAAAAAATAATTGAGGAGCATGGCGGGAAAATCTGGGTTCATTCCGCTCCCCTCACGGGAACCACTTTTACCATCGAACTCCCCTTAAGAATAGGCAATCAGGCACCCTGAGCCAGAGAGCACTGCAAAAGAGCGCCAATGCATCCTGGCGGGTAAAAATACCTCTTGCCGCCCCTTTATCACCTGTTGCACCTTTAGTGCTGCATGACAGCACTGCAGAGATTATAATTGGCTTGAAATGAACTGTGTTCCATGGGAGTGCCCGAATGACCTGGAAAGCCTTGAAATGTCCCGATATCGAAGTGACTGGCATCCCCCTCGGCAGCGCCCACAGCGCCCCGGGGAGCATCTATAACCATATGATAGACCAGTTTCAGAGAAAGTTATCGCCCCGCCTGCTTCTCGCTGCCACAAAAGAAACGCCTGATGCCATCTGCAGGAAGCTGAACAGGATGATGGAGACTGACGTGATAATAATGCCCTAGGCGCTCTCAGAATGCATGCTCATGCGCCTGTGAAGAAACCCGCACCGAATCATCGAGGCCCGTGATATCCTTTCCCAGTGAAGCCTGGGCGAGGACCTCCGAAGAGAGAAGATAAGGGTCTTTCAGCATCTCATCGCTCATGATGTCCGGAATTTCAAGCTCAAGCCTGTTGACGGCACTGAATACTCCCATACCCTTCTCCACTTCATCAAGCTCCCTCCTGTGCGGATCCGGTTCATTCCCATGCCCCTCCCTCCCCTCCTTGAGGGCAAAGGTCGCCGGGAGAGAAAAGCTCATGGTATCCCTTCTCCCATCCGTCTTCATGGAGTTCGCCGACCTGCTGAGGGAGGCATAGCTCCTGAGCTTGCCTGCGTGCTTGTCTATCGACTGCGAGGCTGACTGCATGAGATCTATTCCCTGCCTGAGAGACTGGATGGTCCAGTCCTGGTAAAACTTCCCCACCATAAGCTCATCATTGGGCCTCTCCTCCGATCTTCCCACTGGTGACTGGCCCTGGGGGAGGTCCGGATAGGACTGGATCTTTTCCGAGAGTTCATTGAAGACCTTGTGGGCCCCTTCAGGACCGACCTCCTGGCCAAGTTTCATTATCTCCTGGTTGCACTCGTTCATTCTCCTCGTCACCTGCGCCATCGGCCCCAGCATCCCCATGAAGCTCCGCATCGAGCCCATCACTGAGCGCATTGAGTTAATAAGGTCCTGGGGGGAGGAATAGACAAGGTTTGACGCTTTGTTCATGGACTGGATTTCCTTGGCAAGGTCGCGGTAGAACTTGGCATAGAGGTTGTTGTAATTGTGAAGGACCTTGGCGAGGCCGATCTTGTAATGTGCCCAGGAGCGGAGGGACTCCTCTTTTCTGGCGGTGGAATATTCCAGGGTGCCCAGGTCAAGCATTACCTGGGACTTCTGTTTGAGCCTGTGGAGATCGGCACCGTCGGCTGATTTCTTTTCATTGGAGCCGGAAAGGGATGTATCGCTGAAGAGGGTATAAAGCCTTTCATTTGTTACAAGAAGGTTCCAGTCCTTCCTGCCCCGCCGCGCCGATCCTTCACGCGGCGCCAGACCCGGCGCCTTCCTCTGTTCCTTCGACAGGTTTTCATGGGCTGCGCCAAGTGCAAACGATGCGGTGAGCTTCTCCATAGAAATATCCCCCGTTCCCTGGATTGTCTCTCTTCACATTGTAACAAAAGCGATGCCGGGGGTCAACCTGGCCTCCCTCTCCAGAGTCTTTTCAATATTCTTCCCTTCAGGCGGTCCAGGAGATCACCATAGGAAATGGTGCCGTTCAACACGGCGCCTGCTTCGGAAGATACATTCACAAGCCCCCCGTAGGTGATGGCAGGAAACGAATAGGCGACCTTCACGAAAGTTCCTGCAATGAGAAGCTCACGGCCCAGCTCATTGTGAATTCTCCTGGAATAGTCACCAGACGATCCTCTCCCTTCCAGCAGATCGCTCAGCACCGCCGCCGCAATCTCCCCGCTTTTCAGGGCATGCTTTATCCCCTCGCCGGAGAGGGGATCAGCCAGGGAAGCCGCGTCGCCGAGAAGGAGAATATTTCCCCTGGCAAGGCTGCGGCGCCCCCCGTAAACCTGAAGAGGGGTAACGCTGAAATCCTTGAGGGTTCCCTGAAGGGAGAGGTTGTCCATGAACTCCCTGGTCTTCCTGTAAAGCAAGGCACGCGATGCCGCACTCCTGGTGTAAAGGCAGAGAAGAAGACGGTCATGCTTGGGAATTATTCCTCCATAGCCGTTCCTGAGAAAGGCGAAATCTATATGAACCTTTCCCTGGTAAGAATCGAGAAGCTTTCTCTCCAGGGGAAAAAGATCGGCCACTGACGCCATGCCGAGTGATTCTTTGCGGTGTGAGAGGGGAAAGCAAAGGTGCGCCGGCAGGGAGAAAGCTCCGCTTGCCAGCGCTGCATAGCGGGCCGTATAGACTCTCCCCCCTGCGGTCTCAATGAGCACAGTCCCCTCATTTTCCCTCACACAGACAACAGCTTCCCCCTCAACAAGCCTGGCTCCCCTTTTCACCGCCTCACATGCCAGGTGATAATCAAATTCCCTGCGCTCGACGGAATAGACTTCAACAGCCCCGGTGCTCCTTTCGCAGTGCCGGGTGTTCCGGAACGAATAGCCCACCCTTGAGAGGCCTATGAATGCTTTCTTGATGGAATCAATGAAAGGATAAGCCTCGACGGTGGCGCGGGGAACTGCGCCGCCGCATGGCTTCTTCCTCGGGAGGCGCTCCCTTTCAACAAGAAGCACATTCAGGTTTCTCCCGGCGAGAAAGAGAGCGCAGCTCGCGCCGGCAGGGCCGGCGCCTACCACTGCCACGTCATATCTGGTCATGGTCCATGCTCCCTCCTGACCATCGCAGGCTTCAGTGAATATTTTTCCACCACCGCTCGTGGTCCTGCCAGGGAGGAGGAAAAATGAGAGGACCATGGAAGCGCAGCACTCCAGCCAATAGGAATCCTGCGGAGCAGCGTGGAACATTAACATTGAAGAGTGACGGGTAAAGAACAGGGGAGCAAAGGAGTGAGGCGCAATGGGAGAGAGACACTGCAGCCTGGATGAGCTCAATGCCAGGATCGAGCGGCATGGGGCATCGGCGGAAAATGCCGAGAACGCCCTATCGTGCTGTTTTTCTGACATAGTGGAATGTTTCAAACCAGGGCGGGCCTTTATGCAGCTCTATGACGAGCAGAAGGATGACTTTTTCATTATAGCGGGCCATAACGTGGATACGTCACATGTGATTGAATCTGAGCAGCTGAGCCTTACTATCCTCAACACGGTGATAAAAAACGAGGAGCCCGTTCTTACCGCCGATGCGATGGAGGATATCCGTTTCAGCAACAAGTCAAGCGTGGTCATCTCGGGCCTCCGGTCGGTCCTCTGCTCACCTATCCTTTCTGATGAGGGGCTGCTTGGAATCTTTTACATGGACAATAATTTTTACAAGGGCGTCTTCAAGAAGGAAGATATGGCCTCTCTGGAGGCAGCCTGCAGAAAGCTCGCCATGGTGGTGAAAAAAGTCCGCCCCGACATAAAGCCGAGGGAAAGGGACTGAGGGGAACCTGCAGATGCTCAGCCGGGGTGATTCATGAGGGCTTTCAGCTTCTCAGCCTGCTCAAGGTTGATCATGGAGAGGTAGGCAAGCTTCCCCCTGAGGGAACGGAGCTCTTCCGCAGCAGGGGAGCTTTTCTGAAAACGGTGAATCCGGGCGCGGATGCGCCTCCTTTCCTTCCTTGAGAGGCCGGGGACTTTGTTCACCACGATACCTGTCACTGTCTGGCGGCGACCTTTCCTCATCACCGAGGTTTTCCCGGGGTGCACCGTAAAACCTTCCTCGCTCACAATCCTTGCGGCGCCTCCCAGCAGGGCCTTCACTTGAGAGAGGTCATCACCCGAGAAGGTAAGGTCGTCGGCATAGCGCGTGTAGGTGAACCCCAGGGCCTTCCCGTACCCGGAAAGCCGCCGGTCCATTTTATGGACAATGGCGTTACAGATGCCTGGACTTGTGGGAGCCCCCTGCACACAATAACGGGGAGTCACCGGCACATGATAGATCGTCCCCTCGACATCCACAGGCTGACGCTCTGCTTCTGTCATAAGCACTGCCAGGACCGTGGCGACCACATAACCGTAACCCAGCGCCACCAGATACCCCCGCACCCTCCCGAAATGCACAGAAGGGAAAAAATCCTTGAGATCCATGTTCACCACGACCTGCCGGCCGGCGTGGGGCCTGGCACCGGTGACTGTTGACCGCAGGCGTATGAAGCCATGGGCACAGGGGCTCACGGGGAGCTTCTCCACGAGGGCCTGAAGAAGCCTGCGCTGCAGCTCCTTCAGGCGTTTCTTGGGTGCCATGATTACCCGCGCTCCTCCACTGCTCTTGGGGATGGAGAAGGTCACATAGTGGGGAGATCTTTCCATTTCGCGGTGTATGGAAAAAAAGGCAAGCTCACCCGGGGAGATGCCCAGGGCCCCTGCAAGGTCCTTTTCGGTCTTCCAGAGAGGGAGGCCGTACCGCTTCAACTGCTCCTCATCGGCAAGGAGATCCCTGATGGAGCGGTCATGGGTTCTCATCGTGGAAGAGAAAAATCGCCGTGCCTCGCGGGCCGGCATATAAGAGGGATGCTTTCCCCCCCCAAAGATCTGTTTCTTCTTGGGAAGAAGCCTGCCATCGCGGAAAGCCTGTCGGCGGTGATGCTCCCTGAGGGGTCCCCCGGACACATCCACTGTTTCAAACACAAGATCGACATCACTCTCGGGTACCGCCTGGAGGCGGGCCACCGAACGCTTCGGGGGCGGCGAGACCATACGCTTCAGCCAGTCAAGAATTCCTACGGTGACCACCTCCCCTGTATGAAGGCTCCGGCCCGGCGATGATGCCCCACGTGCAAGGCTCTGGACCCCTGGCCTCCCATCGTTTCGTACGATGGGAGCCGGGGCGGTGTGAGTGGTACAATAAGCGTCCACGGCGAAGCACCGTGGAATGGACCGCTGGGTGCAGGCCACCGCCGGGCCGGACAGGTAAATTCCTGAAGAATGACGCCGTACGGATCATTCTTCCACATTGCCTGAATTGTCACCTTTTTCTCCTTTATTTCCCTCTCCCTGCGGCAAGGCTGCCTCCACTGATGCGGGACGGTCTTTCTTGACCTTCTCCCCCTCGGCAAGGAGGGCTAGCATGTGCTCACAGGGGCCCCTGTTCAAGAGGTTGTCCTGGAAAAACCTGCAGCCGCAGGTGCCGAAAATGAGGGAGCCGGCATCATTCTGCACCACCTCAACTTCTTTCTCCCCGCCGGCAGATCCCATGATATGCCAGTCACGATAAAGGATCTCTCTTGTCACTTTTCCTGCGGGCGTATCCATGGTCCTTACTTTTCTTGTCTCCCTGGGAGTGCAGGATGCCACGGTGACTCTGTGCTCCCTGAGAAGCACCCGGGCATTCTCTTTTCTTTCATCAGGCGGAAAGATCTCGTGATGAGGCGGGATACTGTCAAGGAGCTCCCGGTAACGGTATTGTCGGTTCTCCAGGTCATAGACCACCCTTCCCTGTCGGCACAGCGCCGCGAGGGCAGCAGTGACTTCCTCTATTCCAGTGCCGAGAGACTCCGCTTCCCTCCTTGCATCAATGGCATATGACGAGGCGAGCTTTTCAGTGAGGCTCTGAAGAAGGCCGCCATCTATTTCACCGTCACTGATAAGGAGATCGAAGCCGGCCGTCTCTGTCCACTGCGCTCCCGACCAGCTTGAAAGGCCCAGGATGAAAGTGATGCTTCCCAGTTTCACGGCATAAAAGCTGGGGAGCGCTCTCCCCTTGAGATAGACCTTCACGGCATCAGCGAAAGGGAGAAGAGGCTCTATGAGGCGGAGCCTCCTGCGCCCCCAGGTCCTTATCACCTTGTGCTCCTCATAGTGGTGCGAGACGCCCCTCAGCTTCACGACGTGCTCCCAGGGCTCAAGGACAATACGGGCGTCCTCCCCCGGAGGGAATTCATACCTCAGGGCCCGCGGCGACATTTTTGCCTTGGTGTAGCGCAGAAACCTTATGGCCGAGAGGAGATCGACAGGCCTCACCTGAAGGGAAGTCCCGGGCATGGCCATGGCTCCCATGAGCTGCAGAAAACCCCGGATCCACGGGATCGGAAGCTCCACCTTCTGTTCAAAGCGACCGCCGCTCCCTGATGTTGCCACCTCGAAGCCGCCGGCATCAATACGTATCCATGTCTCGCGGTGGGACCTGAGCTCCGCAAGGGCCGCCCAGAGCCACGAGGTAAAATCCACATTGGTGGTGCCGCAGCTCACTTCCCCTTCCACCTCGAAGAGGGAGGGATCGACGAGCACCTGCGCATAGGTGCTCTGATCCTGGCTGAAGGCTTCAAAAATAATCCTGTCGGGATGGACAGTGATGACAGGATCGAGGAATGTGCCGCTCTCCCTCCACACATCGCTTGACCAGATGACCTCTCCCAGGGTGCGCAGGGCCAGGCGGAAAAGAAATATCTCGCCCGCCACGCGGCCGTGAAAGCGCACCGGGCGCCTCCTGTCGGACGTGAGGCTCAGATCGGCCCGCTCCCTTGTTGAAGAGAGAGCACTGGGCGTTGCATAATCCAGCACAAGGGAGATCATGGCCGTCCTCCTGTATAAAGCATGGGTTCCTCGCTCTCCTTTCTCAGGGAGGGCCATTTCGCCAGCAAGGCGCCGATGAGCCCTACGAGCTGTTCCTTGGGATAGCGGATATCAGGGAGATCAAGGGCCTCCCGCGCCCTCCTGAGTAATACCATCGCGTTTTCAACAGGAGCGGCGGCATTGAGAAGAGCCTTGAAGGCGGCGATCCTTGTAGCCCTTTGAAGAGGCCTCAGGAGTGTTCCCATCAGGATATGAATATTCTCAGATGCAATCTCCCCGGCCCTCGGATCATCCAGGCCCAGGACGCGGTAGGCAAGAAGCTGCACGTGGATCTCCGGGGCTTCAATAAGATTCCTGAAAGCAATACCGTCATCGAGATAGGAGGAAAAGGATCGCTCAAAAAGAAGGCGGGCAAGTCGGTTCTCCCTTATGAGGGCATCGTAACGATAAATTGCATAGGCGGGAACCTGCCCCAGGACCTCGCAGACCCTTCTTCCAAAGGCCCGGCTGTCAGGCCTGAGATTTTCATAATAAGCGGCAAGCCTCTCGACTACCTGGGCCATTGAGTCCTTCATGATATAACCGCTCCTTGTGAGGGCACGGCTCGCGAGAAAATCGATAAGGGGCTCGTCAGCGGCTTTGAAGAGAAGCTCAAGCAGCTTTGGATAGACATTTCCCCATGCGGCCATGATATGCATTTTGAAAGGGCCGGAGAGATGCCCCGGGAACCTTTCGTAGAGCCTTACTGCATTTGCATCGTCAAGCTGCTTCACTGAAGCTATGCCGAAACCGGGGAAGTTCACCTCGCGGGAGATGCCGCTGATCGCAAGCAGGCGCTTTTTGATCTCGCTGTCCCCCAGGGAGGTGCTGTCAAGGAGGGCCTTTATCTCCCTGTTGTATTCCGCGGGATTGGATGCCACCCTTACGAGCTCTCCCCAGAGGTCGAGCCAGCCTTTTTCCCTGGCAAGGTCCACGAGCTTTTCATAGCCGCTTTTCTGCCAGATGCGCCTGTACCACAGGCGGTGGAGATTCATCTTCACGTAGGGCAGCACGTCGCGGCCGCGCCTCTTAAGGAGCTCGGCAAAAAGATCGCCGGGATCTATGCCGTAACCTTCCGGGTGGCGTTTCTCAAGCTCCTCATTGAGACGGGCAGGGTCCTGGACGGTCCCGCAGAGGGAAATGGCATCTTTCTGCCACTCTGCGCAACGGACCTGCCTGCGGTACAGGGCAAAAGAAAGCTCTTCATCATGATGCTGCCCGGCCAGCCCCCTGAGACTCTGCCAGATGGCCCGCCTGCTCTCATCCCACCACGAGCGGGGAAGATGCCTGAGGATGAAGGCTTTTGAAGCATCGCGGTCAGTGCGGTACAGATCCATAGCCGAGGCCTCATCGAGGGCAAACCACAGATCAAATTTGGAAAGCACCATCACCCGCTTCGCCGGTGTCTCTGCCGACTTGAAGCGTGATACCACCGCTCTTGCTGCCTCCCCGGAGTCAATCCCCCATCCTTTTGCCCTGGTTATCTTCCACTGGAAGAGGCGGCGGAAGAGCTCGACATCGTCGAGGGAATCTGCCTCTTCGAGCCACTCCTGGAGAGATCTTCCCCTGGTGCCCTTCCACTCGATGAATTCCCCGCGAAAGTCGGGCTTCACGAGAGAAGAAGAGAAGTGGGCCAGGATTAATGGCCTGAAAAGCACGCGATTGCGGCGGTAAAGGGGGGGGCCCCAGAGCCACGTGAGCCCGGGAAAGGAGCGGTGCTTTGAGATAATTTCAAGCTCCTTCCTGAGATCGGCGTCACTGCGGGAAGAGATGAGAAGCTCACTGATTCCCGATTCCAGCTCTTTAAGGGAAAGCACCTTCTGTGCCATGACCTACCTCGCTTGCCTCACGGTCAGGGAGACTGGAACTCCTTCACAATGGGTATTATCTCCTCAGGGTATTCGAGATCGAAGATGCTCACCGGGTCCGGGATCACGACTGTCGGAATGCCGGGAAGGGAGAAAGGCTCCCGGGCAAGCTCAAGCCCTTTGAGAGGGGCAAGCACATTGTTCTGAATGGCCTGCAGCTTTTGCCATCTCTTGGCTTTCTCCTCGTCAACCTCTTCGGCTTTCCTCATGCATTCCTGCGACTTCGAGATCTTCTCCAGCCTGAGAAGGCAGAGGGAGTTGAGAAAGAGGGCCTCAAAAAAGAGAGGAAACAGCAGGAGGGCCTGGTTCACGCACTTGAAGGCATGATCAATCTTGTTGTCAATAAAGGCGATGAGGGCAAGGTTGAACCACACCGCAGGCTCCTTGGGAGCCATCTCGGAAGCCTTTTTGAAGCAGAGCATGCCCTCGCTGATCTTCTTCTGCTCCATAAGGATCACCCCTCTCAGAACCCAGACGGGAAGGGCATCGGGCAGTGCGCGGAGGGCGCTTTCAATGCTTTTCTCAGCCTCCTCAAGGTTTCCGTAAGCTCTGAGGCACCGGGCCCTCAGATGCCATGCAGGTCCATAGTCGTTCTTGAGCCTTATGGCTTTCTCCGCCCACTGCTGCGCCTCGAGAAGGCTCCCTTTCTCATAGAGCAGCACTCCCAGGTTCACCAGCGCAGGGGGGGAGATATTGTCCTGCAGAAGGGCCTGCCTGAAGAAGGTCTCTGACAAGGCCTCATTGCCGAGATGGTAATTCACGGCACCCAGATAGAGCCAGAGATCCAGGTTCCTGTAAGTCACTTCGGCAGCTTTCTGAAAGGAGGCAAAGGCCTCCGTAAAGCTCCCCGTCCTGTAGTGGGCAATTCCCTGCGCAAGCAGGCACTCCCTGTCGAGCCTGTTCCAGGTGACGGCAAGATCAAGGCCGGCAATGGTCTTGCCATACTCCTCCAGGGTAAAGGAGGTGAAGGCAATGGCCTTGAGAAGATAGAGGTTTTTCTGGTTCACCGGGAGGGCCCGCGTGAGGAGGTCCGTCGAAGGCCTTTTCTTGGCCATCAGCATGCTGTTGTGAAGGAGAAGGGCGGGAATGAACTTCTTGTCGGCCATGCAGAGCTTGTACGCGAGCTCCAGGCCATCGGTGTAATTCTGCTGCCCGCAGAGCACCTCGGCTTTCCTGAAGAGGAGCTCAAAGGAGCTCTTCCTCAAGGCAATGCCATCATTGATGACTTTAAAGGCCTTGTCTGGGAGGTTTTCCCTGAGATACAGCGATGCAAGCTCATAGAGAGCCAGAAGGGAGACATCTTCTACCGCGGAGAGCTTTTTCAGAAGCGACTCCGCCTCGGAGAGCTTCCCTGACTGCATTTTTATCCTGGCAAGCGCAAAGGCAGAGGGGCACTCATCGGGGTATTCCTTCAGAAGAGCCTCAAAAATCTCCGCTGCTCCTTTGAAACGTTCAATGAAGAGGAGGAGAAGCCCGTAGACAAAGAGATATTCACGGGAGGATTTCCCGAGAAACCACCGCCCGGAATAGGTGGTGATTATCTCCATGGCGAGGATCCTTGCCTGCTCACGATACCCGTGGGAGGCCATGAGCTTCAGGTATGATATCCAGCCGCGGTGGTCGTCAGGGAAATAGCCAATCCACCTTCTGTGGGCAGTGGCGCAGCTCTCAAAATCCATGGAGTCTCCGGCGCCTTTGATGAGCTCCCGGTAAAAGCCGGGAGACTGAGGAAAGGACTGGATGAAGTTGTTGAAGTACCTGTTGGCCTCCTCGCTGTTTCCCATCGCCTCAAAGACCTTGGCTCCGAAGTACCAGCACGCATGGAGGTGGGGATCCTTCCCAAGAGCTTTCTGAAAGGCTTCAAGGGCTTCCTTCAGCTCGTTTTTGTGGAGCTTTTCGATACCGAAGACCATCCACTCCTGGGGACTCCTCTTCTCCTCCCTCCCCAGGGAGAAGAACTTCAGGCCCGAGGACTTTTCTTCAAAGGAATCCATGATGACCTTTTTCATATTCAGGGCTTCGGCGTCATCTTTTTTCGAGGCTTCATTAAGACGGTCAATGTAAGAGAGGGCCTTCTCATTATCTCCTGACATTTTCTCCAGAAAGGCCAGGTAAAGATGGAGCACGGTGTCGGGCTCGTCGTCATGCTCAAGATAATAGCGGAGAAGCTCTTTTGCCCCGTCCACGCTGCAGGTCACGCAAAGCAGGGTGTTCAAATCTTTCAGGATGAAGGATTTTTCCAGGGCATCGCATTCCTCAATGTCTTCCATGAGGCGCCTCAGCTCGGCGAGCCAGTTCCTGGTGCATTTCAGCAGAAGCGCCAGGCGGAAGTTCCCCCGGTCCCTTTTCTGAAGGTCCCTGCAGAGCTCATAGCTTTCATTGTACAGGCCGAGCTCAAAATACACCTGCACAAGCTCGGCTAGAAGCTGGTCATTCTCCCTGTTTTTCTCATACAGGGTATTGATATAGTCCAGGGCCTCCTCGTACCGCGATGCTTCGACCAGGAGGCGGACCTTGGCCAGCTGTGCGGGAAGGCTCTCAGGGTCCACTGAGATGGCTTTTTGGTAAAAATCGAGAGACCTGGTGTATTCCCTGAGCTCCCGGTAACAGTCACCAATCCCCATCAGGCTCGGTACATACTCCCCGTCGAGGGAGAGCACCAGGTTGTGGGCCTTGATGGCCTCAGAGAAGAACCCTAGCTCATAAAAAGCGAGGCCGCGGTGAAACCATGCCTCAAGGTAACGAGGGTTGAGCTCCACCGCCTCGCTGAAGGCCTCCTGGGCCTGAGGATACCGCTGCATCCTCATGAGAAGCACGCCTTTGTAATCCCAGACCTCGGCCATGCTCTCGCTCTTCTCCAGGGCCTTGTCATAATACTCAAGGGCTTCGGTGAGCTTTCCCTGCTCCTCCATCACTTTCCCTATGGCACCGATGATAATGCCATGCTGGGAGGTGAGGGACATGGCTTTTTCCAGGTGGCTGAGGGCTTCCTCGTAATTCCCGCACTGCCTGAGGGTGTCACCCTTGTGATACCATACTTTCCAGTAATCGGGATGGAGCTTCTGGAACTCGTCAAAGGCCTCGAGGGCCTTTTCATACTCACCGAGGGCCGAGAGCGAGATGCCCTTGTGAATGATGGCAGGCGAGCGGTTGTTGAGCTTGAAGGCTTCGTTAAAGGTGATTATGGCCTCCCTGTGAAGCTTCAGTGAAGCCAGCGAGAGGCCTTTCTTGATCCAGTCTTCCTCGCTGAAGGTGTTCTCGCCGCTCTTCTGGACAAAGTCACTGCCGGTAACGCTTTTGAAAACCTCCCTCAGGTCCCGGGTGATCTCGCTGAAATCATTGTACCGGTCCTGGGGATCCTTCTCGATGCATTTATCGACGATTGCCTTCATCGCGGGGGGCACCTCGGGGTTGACCTGTGAGGGATCATCAGGGAAAAGGGTCAGGTGCCTTTCAATGACCTCGGTAGGATCGTCATCAAGGAACGGGTTCAGGCCCGTGAGCATCTGGTAGAGCATGACGCCGAAGGCATAGATGTCGGTCTTTATGCTGGCGCTCTTTATATCGGTAAAAAGCTCCGGCGCCATGAAAGGGAGAGTGCCCACCATCGCCGCCGATGCCAGCACGTCCTTGTCCTTTTCTGCGCTGAGCGAGAAGCCCTTCCTTTCCTTTGTGGACTCATAGACAATCTTTCCCAGGCCGAAATCGGAAATCTTTATAACCTGGTCTCTTGTGATAAAACAGTTTGAAGGCTTGATGTCCCTGTGTACCAGGCCAAGACGCTGAAAAGCATAGTGCATGCCGTCGCAGAACTGCAGTGCGTAATCCAGGGACGTATGAACAGCGAGGAGCCCTTCTTTCAGCAACGTATCGAGATCGCTGCCCTGGATATACTCAAGGATGATGTAGGGCTTTCCCTCACGCTGCATCACCCTCTCTGCCTGCACGATGTTCATGTGCTTGCCGAGGTTGATCCAGATTTCAGCCTCCCTTATGAACTGCTGGATCACCGTCTCCTCCCAGAGGTACTTTTCCTGGAAGGTCTTGATGGCATAGAACCTGGCCCTCAGATTGTCGAGGGCCACATAGACTATCCCCATGCCGCCCATGAGGACCTGCTGAATAATGTAACGGTTATCGATTATCCTGCCTTCTCTCCACTCCTCCCTCGAGGTTATGGGGCCCGTAAGAGTCTGTATCTCCTTGAGATAATCCTTGGAGGCCGGCGCCTCTTCAGAGATGCCCTGGGAGGAGTTAACCACTTTGTCACAGTAAGTGGCAAGCTCTTCCAGAGTGGCGCAGAGAGGGAGGGACGCAGTGCCCTGCTTGAGAAAATCCCGCAAAGGTCCGTCCACAAAGGTCCAGGAGAACTTCCCGCAGATCCTTGAGACCACATCCCTGAACTCGTCATCAATGGGGCTCGACTTCACTGCTGCGCGCTTTATGGAGATGCGCCTCATAAGGATTACACCCTCAAACATGAGCTTCATTGAGCCCAGGGCGCTCCCGTCAAGGAGGAAGTACTGGGGAAACTCCCTGGCCTTGAGGAGAAAAAAGGGAACATTGTGGATACCCTTCTTTTTGAAATAGACAAGAAAGGCATGGGTAAGGGAATCCCATGGAATCGAGGATTGTCCCTTCTCATGGTTCACCGTGACACCGCTTGAGTCCACGGAGCAGCCGAAAATGAGGAGAAACTTCTCAAGGTAGATATCTTTTTCCATTGCCGATTTTTTCTTCCTGTACACCGGCAAATCCTTTTTCCCTCCGGCACCGTCAGAAGGGAAAAATGCTTTACATTTTGCCCCATATCTGATAAAATTAGACTAAAGAAAAGCAAGGAGGGGTTCATATGTCCGGTATTAATCCAATTCAAGGGCAGTACGGCATGCCGGATCACCAGTTTAAGGCGGCCATGGTCACTACTTCCGCCCATGCGGCCCAGGGTACGGGAACGGCAAAAAAGCATACCGAGAGCCTGGAGACCGATCACGATGAAATCCATCTGAGCGACAAGGCCCAGCTTGATATGACCGACGATACGGCCAAGGCTGAGCAGCAGCAGCAGGAACAGAAGATGCAGAAGATGGACCAGCAGGATCAGCAGCTCCAGAAGCAGAGATTCAACCAGGTTTCGGACAAAGCCGCCATGGCTGCGGGAGCGAAAGACAGGGACTACGAAAAGGAAGCCGTCAAGGGCAAAAAGCATGTCGAGGCGGCGGAAGGCGGCGACACGCTCACCGACGTGGAGCAGCACGTGGTCGATCTGGGCCAGGCTCACACGGCGGGGGTGCTTGACGGAGATGCAAAAAAACTGAAGGGGAAAAGGCAGGAAGAAGATCCTCTCCGCAGGAACGCCGCGGAGATGCTGAAGGAGCAGTACAGGACCGAGGGCAGAATCGTTCACCGCAAAGAGCAGGAAGTCAAGCCTGAGCTCATAGAGAAGGTCCTCAACAGGGATCCCAAGGAAATCCTCGCAAACGTGCCCGAGCAGTTCAAGGCAACGGCACAGATGATGGTGAAAGGGCAGGTTGATCCCGCGGGGAAGCCCAAGGAGAGCCTTGTAAACCTGAAGCCGGAGCCAAAGACGGAGTGCTCGGCCCTGGAGCTGATGCCTGAAAAGGATCATCCTCCTCTGGGCATCTTTGACGAGTGCCCGCCGATCCCCGATCTCTTCGAAAGCCCTGCAGAAGTGTAACTCTTTTCCAATGCAGCAAAAAGCCCCGGCGTTCTCACCGGGGCTTTTTTATTATCACCTGTGGGGATATCATGTCACTTTCCTGTATTTCCCCTTCTCCTCCTTGACAAACTTGCTGAAGCCCATGCGGGAAAGTGACTTGTCGCTGAGAAGATCCTTTGTCTTGTTGGTAAATGAGTAGAAAGAGGTGATTATCCGCTCCACTTTCGCCCTGCACAGGGGGCATTCGCCAAGGGGGGCGTCGCTCATTTTCTGCACCACCTCAAAGGTTTCAATGCAATGCTCGCACGAGTGGGCGGGATCTTCAGCCCTGTAACAGTAAATTGGCATTACCTCTCCTCCCTCCTGCCGATTTTCCTTGAGGTGTTCTTTCTCAAAGGGGAAAACCCTTCTCACGCCCTCTCGCAGACCGGGAAGGCGGGCCGGGGGAAGGAGTTCCCGACCACAGGGAGAATGGACATGAAATATGAAAGCAATGGCATCTCAGAACATCATCATCATTTATGCCCTGGCAGCCACCCTTATCATCCAGGTGTCCCTCATCATAAGGGGCCATTCCATGCTGGTGGAACAGACGCAGGAGAAAGTGGAGTTCACGATAAGCATTTATGCCGGCCTGCTCTCATGGGTCTTCCTTGCCCTTCTTGTCCTGCTGTGGTCGGCACTTGGCAGAGAGCCCTGGTATAAAGCCTCGCCCTTCCACTACTTTTATCAGCTGTTCGGAAGGCTCCCCGATATCCTCCCGGGTTTCAGCTTCGCCCACATATTAGTTTTTCTCTGCTTCGGCATTGCCTTCTCCCTCTTCAACCTCATCATCACCTCTTATCTCTGCCGCACTTTCGTGCATGCCAGGATGAAGCGCATTTCCTGAAGGGAAATGACTCTTTCCCAGCAGGAGGGCTGATAAGGCCGCTCCTGCCGAAAGAGCGCCCAGAAGCATGAAGCCTGCCGCAAATCCTCCCGGGCCGTCAAGAATCTTCCCGGCACAATAAGGTCCGGCGAGGCATCCGCACATCATCGAGGAAAAAATAATGCCAAAGCCCGTATTCACCTGGCCGGCCTTCACCACCCGGGGCACCAGGACATACACCGGTGTCATCACAAGCCCCGACCCCATGGCAAGGAGAAACAGGTCCCCCGTGAGGGGGGTCGCATCAAAGGGGATTGCCGCAAGCCCGAGGCCCTGCAAAAAGCATCCCCCCGCAAGGAGAAGCTTTCCCATCGCCCGGTGGGTAGTCAGGTAGCCTGCCACAGGCGAGAGAAGAAGGCTTCCCCAGAGCACTGCCGAGAGCATGGTGCCTGTCCAGGCAGGGGGCGTTCCCCTCTCATGGAAGTAGGAGGGTGCTATGGTCACATATCCCATGGTGGCCATATTGGCAAAAAGCACCACAAGCGCCAGCAGCCAGAGAGGTCCTGTACCGGGCAGAGAGAGGGCATGGCTTCTGCTGCCTTCTCTCCCGCCGGGGAGGAAAAAGAGAAAAAGAATAAAGCAGAGAAAAGCGCAGGCGGCAGGAAAAAGGAAAAGCCGGAAAGGTCCCATGCCGGCGGCAAGAAAGGCGAAGGTGGTGAGGGTAAGAATCGAGCCAACCGGGAGGGCGGCATTGAAGATGCCCATGGCAGACCCCAGGCTCTTCCCCTTGAAAGCTCCTTCAATAAGGCCTGGAAGAAGGACCGACACAAGGGAGCACCCGAGGCCTGCCAGTATTCTCGCCGCGCAGAGGATCCCATAAGAGGGCTTGATGGCAAAAAGCAGGGCCCCTCCCCCCATGAAGGCCCACCCGGCAAGAAGGAGGCCCCTGGACCCTGCCCGGTCCGCCAGGAGCCCACCCGGAAGGGAGAGAAAGATTCCAGGGATCGAAATGGCGCCCATCAGAAAGCCAAGGCTGCCGTAATCGATGCCAAGGGCGCCCTGCACCTCGTGGCTCACGGGCGTAAGGGCCTGGATGGTGACCCCCATGGAGGCCATGCCCAGGGAGCAGAGAAAAAGCACCAGATAAGAGTTCCTGCTGTTTTCTGTCATAGGAACAGAAGCCATGACCCTGCCCCGGGCGCGGGTCTTTCAGGCGCTGCCCGGAGAAAGGCCATGGCATCAATACTCTCCTTGCAGAACTTTAAGATCTCAGCCTTGCGTATTAATAATCATCAATGGGAGGCCTGGTAAGCCAGTTATAGCGGGCCAGGTATTTCATTCTCTCGTCGGACACAGGGTAACCAAGGGCCTTCGCCAGCTTGTAGTGAGTGAGGGCATCTTCCCAGTACCCCATGTCCCAGTAAAGGTTTGCCAGGGCATTATGGGCTTCAGCCTTGTAAGGGGCCTCATAGTAACGGATGCTGTCCTGGAACTCCTTGACGGCCATCTGCCTGTCGCCGCGGGCGAGGAAAAGGGCTCCCGGGCCCGCCGGCACCAGCTCCATCAGGGACTTCTCCCCTGATGCCTCAAGATGGGTTTCGGCTATATTGGCAATCTTCCTCACAAAGGGATTGAATTTCGCAAGCTCTTCCATGGCGCTGTCGTATTCATCGGCAACGCTCGCATAGGTGGGCAGGGGCTGATATTTGTCATTGAAGGGATGGTCGGGATTCAGGGCAAGCTTGAGAGTGCCGATGTACACCACGTTGGATTTCTCGGGCACGACAAACTTGTAGGAAATGGGGAATATCTTGCCGCCATGGCGCATCATGAAGCCCGGGACAATGCCGAGGGGAATGCCCCAGGCATTGTAGTTCATACCTGCCAGCTCGCCTACATGCACATTCTCGATAATGTAAGTGCCTGGCTGAAGCTCAAGGAAGAGGTACCCCCTGCTGCTCAGGATGACGGGAAACTCCTCCCCCGTGTCGGCGCTCTGAATATTCACACAGATGGTGCTGAGATGGAATTTATCCCTTATCCGCTCAAGGTCGCCCCTTTCAATCTTTCCCACGACAACGGCGCGGCCGTCCGTCTCCCTGAGAATGAAATTGGGGGAAACATTTTTCCCATAGGGGGGAAGAGGCCTGTACATCTCGCATGCAGGGCGGGAAAGAACTGCATCGCCCACCTTCAGGCCCTTGGTCTCAGGGAGGGCCATTATCCTGCTGCAATAGAGGCCTGCCTCGCTCACCTCGGCCCTGCCCACGAAGGCCCCCTGGCGGTACACGTAGAGAATCATTCCCTGTTCAATGCCGGTGCTCTTGGGGAGGCTCACGACGGCCACATTCCCTTCCATGCTCGAGATCATGCCCACGAGCTCCTTTGCCTGCACAGCGGGGGAAAGGCAAAGCGCCACGAGGATCATCACGGTGAAAAACATCACTTTCCTCATTTTTATATCCTCCTTTCATATGCTCCTTTATGGTTTCGTCAGAGGGGGCCTCAACTCCTTGGAGCCCTCCCCCTCTTTCTTTACCAGGGAGAGAAAATACGAGGCATTCTCCCTGAGAGAGGCTCTCCGCAAGAAGAGGCTGGACCCGACAAGGAATACGACCTCATCGCCATAAAACCCGCGAAGGGCGGGAATATTCTCCAGCGACATGCCTCCCGCGGGAACGGGGAGGGCTTCTTTTATGCCGAAAAGGGGCTCACTGAGGGCCTTGTTGATGCTGAGGCACTGAGGGCCTGTAAAGGGGAACCTGCCGCAGAAATTCGGGTAAATCACCAGATCGGCTCCCGCCAGGCGCATCAGAGTTCCAAGGAGCACGGCCTGATCAATTCCCTGGCCGGGTCCCTGGAAAAACGAGCCCGTAAGGGCCGGATGAGCCATGAGGGGCACTCCGGCGAATCGGCTTGCCGCGAGATATTTCATGAAAGCCAGGCCTGTGATGAACGGAGAGATAAGAAGGCCCCCCACTCCCTGCCTGACAGCCCACCTGATGTGGCGCTCCATGTCCTCAAAATCGGAATTCACGCAGGGAAAATAGAGGACCCTTCTCCCTGTCGCCTCTTCCGCTCTCCTTACGGCCGCAATGCATTCCTTCACCCTTTCCCTGAAGGGCGAAAAAGACTGATCGGTTATCCCATGATCGTCCTTTATGAGGTCTATTCCCCCGCAGGCCAGCTCATAGCAGAGGGCTCCAAGCTCCTGAGGGCTTTTCCCCATCGGCTTGAGAGGGGCCGCCAAAAGCGGCCTTCCATGGACTCCCAGGATATCCCTCACCCCATGAGCCCCGAAACGGGGTCCCTGGAAAGAGGAGACAAAACTGCCGGGAAGGGAGAGAGCGGAGAGATAAATGCCCTTCTTGAGGGAGATGTTTCCGTAGAGCACGTTGAGAAGGCCGGTGAGGGTACAGGCGGTGATGTCGGGGGAGAAGGAGACTTCGACTTCAAAAAAGCCCTGGTACTGCCGGCATCGCTCTATCCTCCCCACAATGTGATCCCTTATCCATCCTTCCTTGACAAGCTCTCCGGGAACCTCGACAGTCTGCTCAAGACAAAGCTCCTCCGCCTCCCTGGAAGCATCTGAGGGAGGGCAGTGAAGCCAGTAAGTTGCCCGTATTCTCTCTTCAGAGGCCATGGGACTCCTTCATCCTTATGGCATTGAGGGCAGCCTTCTCTATGTGCGGCGCCGTGAGGCCGTACTTTTGGAAAAGGTAGTCTGGCGATCCCGGCTCAGCAAACATGTCAGGCACGCCGACCCGAACCAGGGGGACCGGGAAGCGGCTTCCCAGGATCTCGGCCACTGCCGAGCCAAGACCGCCGGTGGTAAGATGGTTTTCCACCGTCACGACGGCTTTCGCGGTCCGTGCACACGAGAGAACGGCATCGCTGTCAAGAGGCTTTACCGTGGGAACATGAAGAACGGAAGCGGAGATCCCGCTCTTCTCAAGGAGGGCATGAGCTGACAGGGCTTCCCTGAGCATCAGGCCGCATGAGAGAAGGGCCACATCTTCTCCCTCTTTCAGCAGCACGGCACTTCCAATCCTGAAGCGGTATCGGGAGGCGTCAAAGAGAACCGGTACCTCCCTGCGCAGGGCCCGCATATAGACAGGGCCCTGGTGCGCCGCCGCGGCGAAAAGAGCCTGCTCCATCTCAACGGCATCGGCCGGGTCAATCACGGTGAGAGATGGAAGGAGCCGCATGAGAGCCAGGTCGTCAATGGCCTGGTGCGTCGGTCCCAGCCTCGAGGTGAGCCCCGGAACCACGCCTATTATCTTCACATTGGCCCTGTGCATGGCAACCTGCACGCATATCTGCTCATAAGGCCGCCTCGTGGCAAAGACTCCGAATGTGTGCACTATGGGAATCTCACCTTCAAAGGCGAGGCCTGCGGCAATGTTGATCATGTTCTGCTCCGCCGTGCCCACGTTGAAAAAGCGCCGGGGGAACCGCTCCCTGAAGCCGTCGATCTCGGTAGAATTTGCAAGGTCGGCGCCCAGCACAATAATGCGCTCTTCCTGCTCACCCAGAGCGATGAGAGCTTTCCTGTAGGGAGCTGATACTGTTTCCTCCATCGGGAGGAGGCATGCGTCATACGGCATCCCATTCACCTCTGAGCTCTTCCCCTGCGGCCCTGAGCTCTTTCTCATCAAGCCTTGCATAATGAAAGGCGGGATTATTCTCCATGAACGTGATTCCCTTTCCCCTCACTGTATTACCTATCACCAGGCGGGGCATCTCACAGGCGGCGGAGACAGCCCCGTCCAGGGCCTCCACCACCTCGTCCATGCTGTTGCCGTCCACCTCGGAGACTTCCCATCCAAAAGCCCGGTATTTGTCCTGCAGGGGCTCCATGTTCATCACCTCCCTGGTGGGGCCGTCAACCTGGAATCCGTTCTTGTCAATGACGGCCACGAGGTTCGAGAGGGAAAAATGGGCCGCCGATGCCGCGGCTTCCCATATGGAGCCTTCATCCTGCTCACCGTCGCTCATGAATACGAAGATGCGGTGCCCCTTTCCCCTGAGGCGCCCGTGGAGGGCCATCCCGACGCCTACCGACAGCACCTGGGCCAGCGACCCGCCGGTGACCTCCACGCCGGGCACCGTGCCCCTGTGGGAGGCCAGCTCAAGGGGAGAGCCGTTTTCCTTGAAGGTGTAGAGAAGCTCCTCGCTGAAATAGCCCTGATCGGCAAGTATCACATAGAGAGGAAGAGCGTAGTGGCCGGGAGAGAGGAGAAACCGGTCGCGCCCGTCCCAGAGGGGATCGACGGCGCGGTTTCTCACATAGCGGTACCACAGGGCCGTCATCATATCAATGCCGGAAAGGGCCTGCGCAAGGTAGGCTCCTCCCGTGTGGAAGGTGATGTCAAGCAGTTTTTTCCTGTGGCGGGCTGCAATTTCCTTGAGTTCCTGGACGCTATATCCGGTCATCAGGGTCTCCTCCCAGAGGGATATCGCCCTGAGCGTGCTCATCTCTGACGCCTTCCATCGTTGTCTCCATGGGGGCTATCCCGCCCGTGAGGTGCCTGCCGCGCCCTCGTCCCCTCATCATGAAGGAAATTCCAAGGGCCAGAAACATGATGCTGATAAAGCCGCCGATCCCGGCGAGGGCCACGCAGACAAGCACTGTTCGGGTGACGCCCCCCATGAAGTTGTGCAGCAGCACAATCCTTACTTCAGCAGCAGGTCCCTCAATGGTAATAGCATATTCCCCGGCCTGCACCACGGCGAACCTGGCAAAGCTCTGCCCGTGGCGGCCATCCAAGCTGTACTTCGAGCCTTTCTGACTTTTCACCTCAAGGGCCTTTCCGGCGTCGTCTGTCACGGTAACGGCGGGATCGTGAGAATCTGCCTCGGCGCGGGTGTCTCTTTCCAGGAAAAAGGTGTACTCACCAGGCACCAGGTTCATTACCGTGGCACCCTGCGAGTTCACTGTAAGGGCATTCTTTGTAAGGTTGCCTATCCCGGTGATGAGCGTATAGAGAAAGGCTGCCAGCACTGCCAGCGAGAGGAGAGCGCCAAGCGCAATGAAAGCGCATCCTTTCCTGCTCACAGAGAGGCGGCCTCCTTTCCGCGGGTCCTGCGGGCTCTCACTCGATCAGCCCGTCAATCCGGAAAAACTGGAGAATATTGATAAACTCAGGGTAAAGAAGGGGGTTGCTTTTGAAGCGGAAAAGATGCCCCGCGCACCGGCAGTCTGATGAGCCAAAATCGGGAACGCAGTAGGCCGAGATGGAGAAGAGTGCCCTGGCAAGCTCGCATTCAAGCCTCTTGGAGGAGCGCACGGGGAAATCGTCAATAATCCTCGCATGAGACCTGAAGGTATCAATATGCCAGTGAACGGTCTTATTCTCCTTGTAATGGCGGCTGATGCGATCTGAGAGGTTGCTCATGGCAGAGCCGGCATAAATATAGTACCCCGGTTTGAGGCTCAATTCCCCGAGGCTGCCGACGGAGATGGTGATCGGATGGTCGAGCTCCATGAGGAGGAGATAGCTTCCCCTGTCCTGGGCCTCCCTCTCGATGAACTCCCAGGGAATCACCAGCTTTTCTGCGCCGGGGAGCAGGTTCATGTCATTATCCCAGCCCACGGCCACAGGCAAATAGCGGACCTTGTCGCGGCATTCAATAAAGGTCCTGGAAAAGGTGAGGTCGGTATGGAAATCGGGGATAAAAAACTTGGCCTGGGGGTAGTGAACCAGGAAAAACACTATCGGGTAAGCCCCCGGCTTCGCGAGGGCGGCAAGCTCCCTCAGGTGCCGTGCTCCCCTTTCTGTCTCCGCGTCGGGAAACATGGCTATCTTCTCGCCAAAGAGGGTGCAGGACTTTACCTCGAGAAAGACGTCCTGGCCCCTGGTCTCTATGAGGAAATCGAAACGGCTGTCTCCATGGGTGACTTCCTGGCCCTTGATGCGGGCGCCCGAGAGGGACTGCACAAGGTTCTGCTCGATGAGATGCCTCACCACATCATTACAGCGGTGTGTGTGGAGCATCACGTTGTGGCTCTGTTTTTTCACTCCCACGACAGTGTAGTGCGTCTTCCGTTTTGAAGAAGGGGGCTCTTTTACAAGGTAAAGGGTCCTGTTGGGGAGCAGAAGCTCATGGAGGCGCCCCGGGTTGGGAAGGTAGGCCGATACAAGGTTCCCTTCCATGGAGCACCTTACAAGAAATCTATTGGGGCGGTCCACAAAAAGAGCCTTTGTTACCGTATTGAAAAAACGCATAATATCTCTTTCCAAGGGGAATATATTGGGAGAATTATGCATTGCTTCCCAAACTCCTGCCGGGGAAACCGGCAGGCCCCGATACCTTCAGAGGGGCTTTCTGCCCCTCCGGCTACTGGAGATTTTCCATTGCCACGGAGGCTTCAAGATCTTTCAGGAGCTGACGTACATTCTCTTCAAGCTTCTCCACGACGCTCTGTTCTTTTTGAATTGCCTTTTCCCTGTCAAGAAGGCCCTCCCGCACCAGCACCGACAGAAAAAATCCGTCATTGGTGATGTGGTTCCTCTTGTACCCGCGGTAATTCAGGAGGTGGTGCAGTTTGCAGTCCTGGCGCGTTTCCTTTCCCATGAGAGTCTCCCACCCTATCTCCCTGTTGAGGGCTTCAATATGACGGTAAGGATCATAGGCGATGTACTCGTAAAAATACACGACCTCAATTCCCTTGCCCAGAAAGGAAACCTCGGTGAAAGGGTCAATACCGGCATAACGCTCAGGATTTTTCATGGTCCTGTTGTCGTTCACCTTATGGCAGAAGTGGCGCAGACCATGATACATGAAGGGGAGGTTCCAGAAATACTTGAGAACCCTGTAATCTCCGACAATGCCTTCATAGATTTTTTTGACCCTCTTCATGTTAAAGCGGTCGGAAAGGCTCCCATAGGTGACCTTGAACTGCGAGTCATCGCCCTTGAGGAACGCGTCAGGGGCGTCTTCAAAGTCAGTGGAGCTCCATATGATAAAGGGAATATTCCTGGTCCTCGCCTCGTTTATGGCAAAGGAGCGGAGGCTGTTCTCGCAGTTGACGCAGAGGCCCCCTACCCCTGTGACTCCCCCATAGCGGGGTCCGTACTTCGCCATTGCGAAGCTCTCCTGTATCATCTTTTTCCTGAAAGGCGTCGCCCTGCCTATCACAAGATCCACGCCAAGCGACGAAGTGATCTTCTCTATATTGGACTTGGTCTTTTCATCGATAAAGCCCGAGTCGAAATGGGCCGCCAGCGGTTTCAGGCCAAGCTTCTTCACCAGGTGCATGATGGCGTAGCTCGAATCCTTGCCGCCACTGAGGGGAACGAGGCAATGGTAAGGATTCGCCCCCTGTGACGTGAGCTTTTCCCTGAGCAGCTCCTCGCCTTTATAGCTCCGATTGACATGAGGCGCTTTTTCATGGACCCTGCAAAAGGAGCAAAGGCCATCCTCAAAAGTGATATCCGGGTAGGAATCGGGTATGATGCATTTTCTGCAGAGTGCCATCGGTGCAAGCCTCATTTCAAAGTAACCGGCCGTACCGGCCGGAAAGATCCACTGAACTTTTCGGCATTGAATTTGACTCTCCTTTCTGATTTTCTTTCTTTTCCATAGAAAACACAGAGTTTCACTTTAAAAGCCACTCCGGAAAAGGGCTGCTGCTGGAGCAGAAAGGAAAGTTCCCGGGAGCAGAGAAACCCATGGGATACGGTGCGAATTAAAGAAAAGAGGTGCCTGCCTTGTCAAAGTCCTTCTCCCTCCATTCCTGTTTTCTTGCCTTCCTTGTCATTGCGATCACCTTGGAGGCATATCCCTGCCTTGGAGCAGGCCCGGGCAGACAGTTCATCACCGCGGACACCGTGGAAAAGACGGCGGCAGCTCTGATAAAAACCCATGGTGATAAGGAGGCCGCCCTTGTAAGAAAGGGCGTCACGCAGGCCGCATCGCTGTGGACAGGCGAAGACGGAGATCAGAATGCCTTCAAGGCATTCTGCACCAGGCACTTTGCCTCTGATCCAAAAGTGAGGAATCTCATGTTCAGCCGTTCAGAATCCCACTACGACTCGATGAACGGCCACCTCCAGGAGCTGTCCCGGGAGCTCAGCGAGCCCCTCCAGCTTGAAGTGGGCCCCATGGTGCCCCTTGATTATCTCTATGGGGAATTTTCTCCCTGGGCCCACCTCCAGGACGATTACTTCAAGACAGGCATCGCCTTTTCGGCACTGCTGAACTACCCTCTCTGCACGCTTGAGGAGATGCTCGAGAAAGGCCCGAAGTGGTCAAGGAGGGAATGGGCCGAAGCGCGCCATGTCCAGCGCTTCGACTCCCGGGTCCCCGCCGAGATCAACCAGAAGAGCACCGTGGCCTATCTGAATGCAGAGAACTACATATCAAGCTATAACATCCACATGTATCACCTGCTGAACCCTGAGGGGAAGCGCCTTTTCCCTCATGGACTGAAGCTCATCACCCACTGGGGCCTCAGGGACGAGCTCAAAGGCCAGTATAGAAACGCCGACGGCCTGGCGCGCCAGGAGCTCATCGTGAAAGTAATGGAGAGAATCATCACTCAACAGATCCCCGGGGAAGTGATCGGCAGTGCCGACCTTGACTGGGACCCTTTCAGCAACAAGGTTTACAGGGAGGGGAAAGAGGTTGCCGCCACCAGTGAAGCCAATGTGCGGTACCGCCACCTGAAAAATATTTTTGATGTGGCATGCCTGAGTGATCCCTACTTCCCGGCTCACCCCACCCTCATCTCGCGCAATTTCGAGCAGGGCATGGAGATTCCCGAAAAAACCGTAGAAGAATACCTCGTGGCAATGCTCTCCGATCCCTCCGTCAGGGAATGCGCCCGGTTCATTGAAAAACGGCTGGGGAGAAAACTCCGCCCCTTTGACATCTGGTATGACGGCTTCCGCTCCACTGTGAGCATAAGCGAGGGCGAGCTTGACAAGGTGGTGAAAAAGCGCTATCCCACCGTGGAGGCCTTCCAGAAAGACCTGCCCGAAATCCTTAAAAAGCTGGGCTTTTCTGATGAAAAGGCCCGGTTCCTGAGCGAGCACATCGTAGTCGATCCTTCCCGAGGAGCAGGCCACGCGATGGGAGCCGGCGGGCGGGACTTCAAGGCCCACCTGCGCACCCGCTTCGGCCCCGACGGCATGAATTATAAGGGCTTCAACATCGCCATTCATGAGCTCGGGCACTGCGTGGAGCAGGTTTTCTCCCTCAACCTGATGGACTACACCCTCCTCTCGGGCGTCCCCAACACGGCCTTTACGGAAGCCTTCGCTTTCATGTTCCAGGCCCGTGACATCGAGCTCCTGGGCCTTGAGGAAAAAGGCGAAAACAGTGAAGAGCTCCACGCCCTGGATTGCCTCTGGGATACCTATGAGCTTTCAGGTGTCTCTCTCCTCTGCATGAGGGTCTGGCACTGGATGTATGACCATCCCGGCGCAACACCCGAAGAACTGAAGGAGGCTGTCATAACCCTTTCCAAGGATGTCTGGAACCGCTATTACGCCCCGGTCATCGGCGAAAAGGACTGTATTCTCCTCGCCGTTTACTCCCACATGATAGAGTCAGGACTTTACCTTCCCAACTACCCGGTGGGGCACCTCATCGAGTACCAGATGGAAAACCATATGAAAACCAGGAGTATAGCGGGGGAGATGGAAAGAATGTGCCGCCTCGGCCGTGTCACTCCCGATTACTGGATGAAATGCGCCGTGGGCGGGCCTGTCTCACCGGAGCCGCTTCTCTCTGACGCCCGCGCAGCCCTCAAGAAATTCGGGGGGAGGGCCGGAGAAGGTCAGAACCTGAAGGTGGCACAGTAGTTCAGCATGCGGGCTTCAGGTTTGCGGCTCACCGTGGAAAAGCCGTACCACACGTGGAATGACGAATCCTCGCCGACATTGCATTTCACCTTGGGCCCCAGGTAAGCGTCAGGATGGGCCTTGGCATCCATGAAGAGATAATATGAGAGGTCCAGGTTCTTGCAGAGCTTCAGATCGGCAAAGGTCTGGTTGAAATCTATCTCGGTGCCGGCGTAACTTTTCTGCAGCACCGAGAGGCCAATTCCAGGTATGCTCAGGTTGAGGTGGCCCCCGTAAAAGAACCGGTCATATTTCTCGCCAGCCCTCGGCAGAGCGGTGTTGATGACCATGATGCCGGGAAGATAATTGAGCTTGACGCTTTTGCTGTCTAAGAGCGGAATTTTCCCGATATTGAGCCAGTATCTCCGCCTGTCAATATTGTATTGATCATACCTCAAAGTGACGCTGTCATAGGCAAGCTGGGTATAGATGAAGGAGAAGTCCGCCGAGCGGCTGGAATTCCTGAATGACTCGACCCACGACCCCACTGAGACCTTGACCGGCTCATGCTTCTTTACGGTCTTCTCTTCCGCTCCGGCATGAGAGGGGGCAAGGGCGGCAACAAGAACGGCGGCAAGAAGAACACCGCAAAGAAACGGGCCTGCAGGATACTTCATAGTTACTCCCCCCGGCGAGAAGATTCACACGATACGAGCGTCATCCTTCACCTGTATCACTTCATTCACAGCTGATCCTGTGGGCCAGGACATAGCGGATAATATCGGCATTATTCTTGAGATGCAGCTTTTCCAGTATACGGAAGCGGTAAGTGTTGATCGTCTTTACGCTCAGGCCGAGCTCTGCCGCTATATTCTTGGGCTTCTTGCCCTCTGCTATCTCGCACATGATCTGAAACTCGCGGCGGGAGAGATCTTCATGATCAGGCTTCCTGGACCCCGCTTCAATCTCACCGGCAATTATCTCTGCCACGGTTGGGCTTATGTAACGCCCGCCGGAGGCGACTTTCTCCACGGCCTTCAGCAGCTCCTCGGGAGCGCTTTCCTTGGTCAGATAGCCTGTCGCCCCGGCCTTGAGAGCCCTCACGGCAAACATCTCCTCGGGAAGAATGCTGAGAATCAGCACCGGGCACCGGGGGCAGGTCTCCCTTATCTGGCTCAGCACATTGAGGCCGTCAATATCCGGGAGAGAGATATCAAGCAGCACCACGTCATATCGGTGAGCGGTCACCTTCTCCATGGCCTCGGAGCCTTTTGAGGCCTCGTCCAGCTTCACGCCGCCCGGCAGGTCGGCCAGTATCTGCATCATGCCTTTTCTCACGACGGGATGATCATCAACTATCAGGATTTCAAGCATTCTTCTCCCCCTCTTTCAGGTAAGGGATCCTTATCCTTATTTTTGTGCCCTGCCCGGATTTCCCTTCAATGTGAAAAGTTCCCCCCATGGAAGCCACACGCTCCCTTGCTCCTATTATTCCCAATGAAGAGGAGCCGGAAATTTCTTTCCTTTTAATCCCCCTGCCGTCATCTTCTATGACAAGGGTAAGAAATTCCCTTGTTTTTTTCAGGGCGATGGTGACTTCCGAAGCGCCCGAATGGCGGGCCACGTTGGTGAGGGCTTCCTGGCATATCCTGAAGATCGCCACTGAAAGATCCTTTCCCGGAATTATCATTCCCGGGCTCACCTTGAGGCGGCAGCCTATGGAAGTGCGCTTCTGGAAATCCTCGGCAAGCCATTCTATGGCGGCGACCATGCCCAGAACATCAAGTATCTGGGGGCGCAGCAGCGTGGTGATACGCTTGACGGTGTCAATGGCTGAGAGGATCATTCCCTGCATGCCCTCAATCTTGTCACTGTAAATGGCATCGGCGCCTTTAAGCCTGCTTCCAAGCCACGCCACATCGAACTTGAGAGCCGTGAGAACCTGTCCAAGCTCATCATGTACTTCCCGCGCAATGAGCTTCCTCTCTTCCTCCCTTGCCGCCTCGAGACGGGATGAAAGGGAGCGGAGGGCTTCATTTGCCCTCTTGATATCGCGGGTACGATCCCGGACTCTCTCTTCAAGTGAGGAGCGGGCCTTGAGAAGGGCCTGCTCGGCTTGCTTGCGCGCGGTGATATCCCTGTTGCTGGCCCTTCTGCCCATTAAAATCCCGCTCCTGCTGAACATGGGCTGGCAGTAATGGCTCAGCCACACCACAGACCCGTCCTTCCTCACCACCCTGAAGTCAATGTTGTGGATCTTGCTGTACTCTCTGAGCTCAAGGTTCAGATGGTCCAGGTAACGCTTGCGGTCATCAGGATGGATCACCTCAATGAGAAGCTCGGGCCTCTCATTGAAATCAGCCACATCATAGCCCGTGATGCGCTCACATGACGGAGACAGATAAAGGTAAGAGCCCTCCGGGTCGCTCATGGTCTCAAAATCATAGGTGAAATCGGCGATGGTGCGGAACATCTCCGCGCTTGTGAGGAGGGCTCTCTCCCTGCCCTTGAGCATTGCAATATTGGTGCCCATCAAGAAAAGGCTCCCTGGAGATCCCTCACTCTTCCCGTAAACCGTGACATCGCAGAGCACAGGGGTCTCATGGCCGTTGATATGAAGGACTTCCAGCTCGCAACTGCCTGCCGCTCCCTCGATAAAAGCTCTCCTGAGAGCCTCACGGGCTTTTGCCGCCTTGCTGAAATACCTGGCAAAATCTGTGCCGATGAGGGCTTCCCTCTGGAAGCCCGTCATTTCTTCGGCGGTCCTGTTTGCCTCAATGATTATTCCCCGGCAGTCGGTGTGAAGAAAAAGCCCGGGGCTTGCCTCCATGAGGTGGCGGTAAAAGGAAGCCTCCCATGAAGGCTCCTCATGGGAGGATTTTTTGCACCTCGCCTTGTGCTCCATGTCACTTGATGGTAATCCCTTTTTTTTCAGCCTGGACCTTGATGAAGCCCGTCACTTTCGCATCAAAGGACGAGAGGCCGCCGCCCTTCTTTCTGCTCTGCTCATCCATATACTTTTCGCGATCCTTTGAGAGCTCGACGATCTTCTTCTTTATCTCATCGCGCTTCTCTGCCTGCTCTTTCACGTACGATTCCCTTTCCTTCTCGTCCAGCTTCTGGAGCTCCTCGGGAAGCTCGGCAAGCTCCATCTTGTCGAGCTTTACCTCCTTGTTCTTGACGGCGTCCACAAGGTCGCCGCGGTCCACAAAGCTGCTCTTGGCGCTGAACTCGGCACGCTCGGCCTGCATCGAGGGAGCGAGTGACTCGCTCTTGCTCTGCCGCGTAATCACCCCTGCCCGCCTCTCGCTGCTCCCATAGGGGATAAGGGTCGTGCCAAGCTCCGCATTGAGGTCGGCAAGCTCCTTATCCATCGGCGTGTCGATAGTCACCATCCCTCCCGTCTGCTCAATAGCTGCATACTGGCCGCTCCCGCGAGAAGCGATGTCCTTCCAGTAAGTGGTCGTTTCGCCTATGTTCCCGCACTGAATCGTGTTGATGATGATATCCTTCTGCCGGGCCTCCGTGCAGAGCTTCCTGTAGTTATGGCCGTCCTGGTAATCCATGTGGGGAGGATAATCGCCCACCAGAAAAATCATCTTGAGGACCTTGTCACCGCTGCTCCACTGAATCTCCTTTATTGCATCATTGAGAGCCTTGCTGACATGCTCGGGGCCGTCGCCGCCGCCTTCGGCCTTGAAGCTCATAAGATTTTCATAGGTCTTGTCCATGCTGTCGGTGAGGGAGAAGACCTTGGTGACATACTGGTCACCATTGTCGCGGTAGGCCACAAGCCCCATCCGCACAATGGGCTTTGGCTCCGCCTGGAGAATGTAATTGGCGATGGTCCATATCTTTTTCTTTGCACCGGCGATAAGGCCGCCCATGCTTCCCGTGGTGTCCACGACAAAAACAACCTCCACGCGGGGCACATTGGCCAGGTTCCCGGTGTACGGAGTCTCCTCCTGATTTGCTGATTTCTGAATGGCTCCCGTCTGATCCTGAGGTGTCTGGGCGGTGCCTGGTGAGCGCACCACAGAGATGCTGCCCGACATGGGAGTGCTTGTGCCTTGTTGAACAGCCGGTGGCGCTTTCTGAGTGCAGGATACAAGGACCGCGAGAAGAGCGCACAGGATAATCCCCCTGGTGAGTTTCATAAGTTCCCCTCCCTTTGATTTGTTCACTACTCCATAGTATTACTTTCCGGTGAAAAATTCCCTTTTATACCAGTAAACCTGAAGGCACCTTCGGCCCCTCTGAAAGGAAATACTGCCCGGGGAAAAGAACTCTATGTGAACACTTGGCCGTGAAGAGGTGATAATTCTGTTGAAGCTCACTGTCCGGTGGCTCTGGGCCTTTCTTTTTCTTGTGATGGTCGCTTGCAGCTGCAACGACGCAAAGCAGAATGCGAAGATCCATTATGAGCAGGGACTTGCCAGTAAAAAAGAGGGGAACGTCAAGAAGGCCACCGAGGAGTTCTATAGCGCAATCAGGCTTAACCCGGGCTTCATTCAGGCTCACAGGGAATACCAGGACCTCATGCTCCAGAGGGGCAGGAAAACTGAGCTTGTAGAGTTTTACCGCAAGCAGACGCGGGATAACCCGAGAAACCCGGCATACTTTTACCTCGAGGGGAGGCTCCTTGACAGCTCCAAAGAACGTATAGGAAGCTATCAAGAGGCACTCTCGATAGATCCCAATTATCTGTGGGCTCTTGATGCCATCGGCCTCGAGTACCTCAAGCAGGGCACCATCGAAAATGCCATAAAGCAGATGAAGAAGGTTATCGAGATAGATTCCGAATTTGCCCCCGTTCACCTGAGCCTCTGCAGAGCCTTTCTTGTGAAAGGTAACTATGATGCCGCTTACAGCGAGATAAGAAAGTTTCTCGAGCTTGAGCCCGGCTCGGCCCAGGGCAATGAGCTCCTGGGTCAGGTGATGTGGAAGAGAAAGCAGCCCCAGAAAGCCATTGAGGCTTACCAGAAAGCCCTTGAGCTTTACCCTGAAAGGATGCAGCCTCTTATTGACACTGCCCTGATCTACCATGAGCAGAAAAACCATGAAAAAGCACTGGAGATCCTCCGCGATGTGAGAAAGCGGACTCCGCAGAACCCGGCCCTCCCTCTGCTCTTTGCCTCCATTTACAAGGAGCAGGGCAGGAATGACGAGGCCCGAGCTGAAACCCTCAGGGCTCTGGAGCAGAAACCTGACAGCCTCGAGGCTGAAGAGCTTCTGGGAGAGCTGCTTCTTGCTTCAGGAGCTTATGAAGAGGCGAAGGAAGCCTTCAGCAAGGTGCTCTCGAGAAACCCGCGAAAAACAGGAGCCCTCACAGGTATGGCTGAAGTATCGCTTCTGGAAGGTGACATGGCAAGAGCCCTCTCCCTTCTCAAAAGCGCCCTGGCCATCGACGGGAGGCTTGCAGAAGCTCTCAGGATGAAGGCAGATATCCTGGCCGGCCGGGGAAACCTCCAGGAGGCTCTGGGCGATTACAGGGCGGTGCTGAAGACCGACGAACAGACAGCCCGTGACCACTTTGAAGCGGGCCTCCTGCTCTGGCAGCTGAAAGAGATAAAGGCTGCCCGGGAAGAAATGGCAGCCGCAATGCACCAGGAGCCGGACAACATTGACTTCATCGTGTTCACCGGCCTCACAGGGGAGGTGAAGAATCTCTCCCATGACGCCGCCAGGTTTCTCCGGGAGCTCTCCCAGGAGACGGCCCTCACAAAAATATCACAGCTCTATACGATAGCCTCCTTAACGGCCGAGGGGAAGAATGATGCCGCCCTCTCTCTGCTCTCCCGGATACCGGAGAACCAGAAAAACACCTCCCTGGCCTTCTTTCTCGCCTCAAAGGCCTCCTACGGGAAAAAGAAAAATTCCGACGCCCTCCTCTCGGCAGAGAAAGCTTTTGCCCTCAAGGACAGCAGGGAGCGCACGGTAAGGCTCCTTGCACTCTCCATGATTTACCGCATAGAGGAAGAGGGGAAAAAGCATCCCACCGGAGGGGAGATAACCGATCTGGTCGAAGGGAACCGCCACTACCTTTTGAGGGCAAAGATGAATTATGAGGCGGCAAGGCTCTATGCACTGATGCCGATGGAGAAAGAGAGCCTCCTGTATCTCAGGAAAGCCTTCAACGAAGGGTTCCGTAACAAAACCCTCATTACGGGCGACAAGGCTTTCGCTTCTCTCAGGAAAAACAAGGAATTCCAGGATCTGTTCAAGGAACGGAGCCTCGAGAACAAAGCCCCGGCGAAATCTTCCAGGGGAGAGAAAAAATGAATGACAGGATTCCTGCAATGATCGTGGCAGGCAGCAAAGGGTATTCCCTGTAAAGAAGGCTGAAAAGAAAAAAGGGGAGCCCGCGCGGGCTCCCCTTTTATTTATGCCTGCCTATCCTTTGGGCCCCTGAGCCTCTCTTGATGGCGAGTTGTTGAGCATCATGACCAGAACGTTCTCGAACTGTCCGCTTGTATCTCCCTTGATGGCATTCTCGAGGGACTGGCCGTAAGTCTGCTGATAGACCTGCTTGATAAGGTCAATCTGCTCCCTGTTCCTCCCGGAGAGAATATTGACGATGGTCTGCTCATCAGTGCCCCATCCATCAACGGCCTTGTGAATAGCCGCCGCATCGGCGCGGGCCTCGCCCTCGTTCGGAGCCCCGTTGCTGCGCCTGCCCTGGCAGAGAGCAATGAGGGTGTTCTCATACCAGCCGCTCGTATCACCTTTAATATCATCTTCGAGGGAATGGCCGTAGAGTGACTGGTACTCTTCCTTGACAGCCTGTATCTGGGCGTTGCTCCTGCTTGAGAGGACCGAAGAGAGGACCTGCTCGTTGGTCCCCCACCCTGCCATGGCTTCGTGGAGCGCCACAGCATCGGCACGGGCGGCTCCCCTGTCAACGGGGGGCTGCCCAGTCTGCTGCGTCGTCGCAGGGCTGGCATTCGGCGTCTGGTTGGGCGTCTGATTCGGCGTCTGATTCGGCGTCTGATTCGGCGTCTGATTCGGCGTCTGGTTCGGCGTCTGATTCGGCGTCTGATTCGGCGTCTGATTCGGCGTCTGATTCGGCGTCTGGTTGGGCGTCTGGTTGGGCGTCTGGTTGGGCGTCACGCCTGTACCCTGCGTTCTCCCGGAAGGCGCATTGTTGATGATGCTGATGAGGGCATTTTCAAAATGACCGCTCGTATCGCCCTTGATGGCTTGTTCAAGGGACTCGCCGTAGGCCTGCTGATAGACCTGCTTGATGAGCTCTATCTGCTCCTTGTTCCTATGGGCAAGGATGTTGATAATTGCCTGCTCATCAGTGCCCCAGCCTTTCACGGCTTTATATATCCCTGCAGCATCGGCACGGGCTTCTGACTCGTTGGGGGCCCTGTTGCCCTTGTTGCCCTCGCTGAGGGCGAGGAGCGTCGTCTCGTACCATCCACTCGTGTCACCCTTGATATCTTTTTCAAGGGGGTGGCCGAACATTGACTGGTATTCCTGTTTTATGGCGGCAATCTGGGCATCGTTCCTGCTCGAAAGGATGGACGTGAGAACATGCTCATCGGTCCCCATGCCCTCCATCGCGTTATGGAGCGCCACGGCATCGGCACGGGCAGCTCCCCTGTCAACGCCCTGGGTGCCCTGGGTCTGCTGGGTGCCCTGAGTGCCCTGGGTCTGCTGGGTGCCCTGGTTTCCCTGATAGGAGGGAGGTGGCGTCGATGGGAAATTCTGCTGTCCCATGAGCTGCCTCATCTGCTCCCAGGGAAGCTGATTCTGCTGGAGAAGCATGGCCATCAGCTGCTGCTGCATCTGCGCCTGCTGCTGCATCATGAAGCACATCATGATCGTCATGTTGCTCTGCTGCTGCTGCATCTGCAGATACTGCATGATGGAGGGATCCAAGTAAGCAAAGGTATTTGATGAAGGCATCCCTGCCATGAGCCCGCCCATTGTGGAACCTGGAGGCATCCCCTCAAAGAGCCCGCCGGGGAAGGGCACTCCGTAGCGGAGCTGCTGGATATGGCCCAGGCACCCGTTATAAAAGCCCTGCATGCTCATGACCTCGGCAAGGCTGGGCTGAGGCATGGGCATGTAAGCCCCTTCCAGGGCCGACTGCCTCATCATCATCCTCTGCTGGTACGCCATCATCTCGGGCGACCCCACCTGGAATCCGAGGTTCACTCCCACATTGAAGTTCATCGGGTAACTGCTCATTATCTCTGCCTCCTTATCTCTTTAGCTCTTTCAATTCAGTTTTTACTGTCAACACTTTCTACCGTCAACTTTATTATAATATATATATGAAGAAAATGCAAGAGGTTTTCAGGGCAAAATAGTTCTTTTAACATATTTTTAACATTCTCTTCCCTTTCCCTGCATCTGCCCGGACAGACCGAACTGAAACATTTCCTGCCTTAGATCTTTCCCCGCTGTGCTTCTGCCGGGTGAAGGCCGTGATACAGCCAGAACGGAGACAGCCTTGAAGAAGGATTAAAAAGATACCTCAACGAATGTTATTTCAGGCCATTTCTGTAAATGGACCTCCGGCACAGAGGCAGGGGCGCAAAGAAAAACCTTTCTGAAGGGGGAAACCTATGTCCAAGGCTCACAGCAACGAATTCACCGAGAAATCTGACACCGGAACCCTGGAGGAATCAAAGGATCCGGAGATTCACTATAACTCAGGCGTCAAGCATGCCCAGCGGGGTGAATGGGGGCTCGCAAGCAAGGCGTTGAAAAAAGCCATCGATCTTGACCCTCATCACTCAAATGCACGCTATATGCTCGGCATTGCTTACCTTTCCATAGGAAAGCTTGCTGAAGCCGTGGAGATTTACCAGCAGGCCATCGAGTTTGATCATGCCGATGTCTCGGCCTACAACAACCTTGGGCTCATTCTTGCCAGGCAGGGGAAGTACAACGAGAGCATAGATGTCCTCAGAAAGGCCATCGAGATTGATCCGGATTACAGCCAGGCCCATTATCACCTGGGGCTCATTTACTCAAAACTGGGCAAGATAGACGAGGCTGTCAGCGAGTACAAAACAGACCTCCAGATAAACAGCAGGGATGTATATGCCCACAACAACCTGGGCCTCCTTTATGCGCAGCGGGGAGACCTTGAAGAGGCAATGACGGAGTTCCGGCTTGCCATCGAGATAGACCAGAACGATCTCTATGCCCACAACAATCTGGGCAAGGTCCTTGAAAAACTGGGAAACATCGAGGAAGCCGAGGTGGAGTTCCGCCAGGCTCTGGAGATCAATCCCAACGATATTTACGCCCGCAACAATCTTGGAAGGGTTCTTGCCAAGCAGAGCAGGTGGAATGAGGCGCTGGAGCAGTTCAACGGGATCATCGAATACAACCCGAAAGACGCCGTTGCCCACCATAACCTTGGAATGGTCTATGCGCAGCTTGCACAGTGGGAGAAGGCAATTGACGAGTTTCACAAGGCCCTTGAGATCAATCCGATGGATACCTATGCCAGAAACAACCTGGGCAGGGCTTATCTTACCATTGACAAGCTCGATCTGGCCGAGACGGAATTCAGGGTATCCCTTTCCATTGATCCCAGGGATATTTACGCCCACAACAACCTGGGGCTCTGCCTTATAAGGATGGGGCGGATCCGGGAGGCAATAACCCAGTTCAGGCGCACTGTCGAGCTTCAGCCCCAGGATATTCTTGCCCTCAACAACCTGGGATTCGCCCTCTGCTCGATGGGGAACCTTTCAGAGGCAATCGAGCACTTCGCGCGGGTTCTCTTCATTGATAACCATGATACCTATGCTCTTAACAATCTGGGACTCTGTTACGCGAGGACCGGCCAGATAGACAAGGCAATACATCATTATGAAAAATCACTCACCATAAATCCCCGGGACCTTTTTACCTATAACAACCTTGGGCTGGCCTATATTTCCATAAATGACACGGCAAAAGCAATCGAGGTGTTCAGGAGAGCCCTCGAGATTGATCCCCAGGATGCCTATACCTACAACAACCTGGGCCTTGCCTTCACCTATCAGAATCAGCTGGAAAAGGCCCAGGAGGCTTTTGAGAAATCAATCCAGCTTGATCCCAATGATATTTACTCCCATAATAATCTCGGCATAGTCTATGCCCGGCAGAGAAAGATAGAAGGGGCCGTGGAGATGTGGAAGAAGGCCATAGCCCTCAACAGCCGCTATGCTGAAGCACATTTCAACCTGGGCCTTGCTTACTCGGAGCTGGGGAATCTGGAGTCGGCCATTCTGGAGTACCAGGCCGCCATAGAGATAGATCCCAACCTGCTCCCCGCACAGGGGAACCTGGGACTTCTCCACGTAAAGACCGGCGAGATTGATAATGCAAAGGTGCAGCTTGAAATCGCCCTCGACCTGGCAAAGCGCCAGGGAAAGGCAAAATACCAGGCCATGATAGAAAAGGAACTGGAGAACCTCACGGAGCATCCCAGGACACAGCCGGCGAAAAAGGGCAGAAAAACCCCTGAAAAGCCGCCGCAGGCCACTACCGAGGACAAGGTGAAGACCGCACCGAAAAAGAAAAAGAAGCCCTCTTCAAAGAAATAACCGCGGGGCTTCGAGGCGTGCTTTTCAGGTCAGCGCGCGAGACCGATGAGAACCTTCTTTTTTTCCGCTATCTCTTCCAGGCTGCTGAGGATGTTATGGGCAGTCCGTGCTTTCCCAAGTGCCGCAATGAGGATCTCCCTTCTCTTTGAAGAGATGTTCTCCTTTATCTCGTGAATGGAATCGAGATAAAGCTCGATCCCCTTTAGCATGAGTCCGTTCATCTCGGTAGAAAGGGTATCCTGAGGGGCTTTCTCCTGATAAGCACACTTGAGCTTCTCCAGGTTCGCTATCACCTCGTTGAGCCACTCCTCAACCTCTGCCCTGTTGTATCTCCCCAGGATGACACGGCCGCAGAGCTTCTGCAGAAACCTGAGAAGGTCCATCTTCTCGGCCCGGTGCTTCATTATCTCGTTGTCGCGGGCCTTCTTGAAAAAATCCACGACACCCTCCCGGATATCGGAATCAAGATCGAGAAGATACTCCTCCACATACTTGCCCGCCTCGTCGGATCGGAGCCATGAGCTGAGCATTCTCTCCAGGTACAGCTTCAAGGCATCGAGAAGAGTCTTTTCGGAAACCTCGCTTGTTGAGGCAGAGAGAAACTCCTTCCAGGCGATTTTGGACTCTGAACCGAGAAGGGCCTCGAGGTAAGCATGGGCCATCTCACGCTTTTCATCCTTTCCCGTGACATCAATGAGCACATCAAGCTCCTTGCTCTTTTCCTCAATGAAGAGCTTCTTGATCTGCTTGAGGGAAAATCCCCTGTTCTTGAGCTGAAATATCCTTTTGAGCTCATCGATAACCCGGGCGGGATAGAATTTAATCCTCTTGTCTCCCTGGGGATAGGGATTCTTTACCGGTTTAGAGATGATCTCAAGGGAGAGATAATATTTGAAGGTCCGCTCATCAATCTCAATGGCAAGCTCCTTTGAGAGATCAAGGACCTCTTCCATGGTATAGAAGTCTTTTTCTTCAATGTTCATCGCTACCCCGCCACGAACTCACTGAGCCACTGCTTGTTCTGCTCAATGATGTACTCTATCGAGCTGAGGATGTCATTGGCTTCCTCTGCATTCATCACGCCAATTCTGAGATGCTCGACGTCACCGTCCTCAAAGAAGGTAAAGAACTCTCCGATGGCGCTTTCAAAAAGGTCAAGGGCCTCCAGCATGAATTCCCTGATGGTTTCCGTCCCGGGAGGGGAAGGATTCTGATACTCGGCACGGATTGATAACACATTTTCTATCACCGCGTGGAGGCTGTTTTCTATCTCGCTTCCTTCGAACTTCACTCCTGCAGCCAGGTAATCAGCCAGATTCCTGAGGAACGTGAGGAGATCCATCCTGTCATCACCGAATGTCATATTGCCCCAACTCCTTCTGATAATCTTCGACTCCCGTCTTCATCACTCGCGGAAGAAGGGAGAATCATCGAGCTTTTCTTCCCTCCTTGGCACCAGCTTCCTCTGCACGAGCTTTTCAATGTTCTCGCCTATGCGGCTGTAAAATTTGTAAAGCTCGTCAAGGCTCTGGTTGGACACTTTCCCTTTCGAGAGGACTTTTTCTTCAAGCTCTTCACCGCTGGTCTGATCAAGGAGGAGAAGAATAGCCTCTTCGGGCGAGATGCCGCCTGTTGCCATTCCACGCAGCAATTCCTGCTGCTGCAGCATCTTGTATTTTATCAGGTTGCTCTGGAATCGCTGCGATATGATATCGCTCACCACGAGCTTGAGCTGATCCTCCTTTATGGGCGCCTTCCCCTCTTTTTCCATCATTTCCTTTATCTTGGTGATGGGTGTTCTTTGCGGACGGGACTCGTCCATGTCGGGGAAGCTCTGGTACTTTATGTACCTGATGCTGGAGAGGAGGTGATCATAGAGGGGGAGGTTTCCCGCTGCTGAGAGACTATCCTTTTTTTCCATGGTCATTCAGTTCCTTATCAAGATTTATCGCCGGGGGAGCGCCCCTTCCCCTGATCTTCTTCTTTCAGCACCGCATTATCAAGAAGAACCAGGCTCAGCTTGTGAAGGTCCTCGAAAATCATTGTCTGTGCCGTCAAGCCGCATTTTTTCACCCCATGGGCGAAATAGGGACACTCTGTGAAACATTCCTTTTTCTTGAAGGGACAAAATGGCATGATTACACCTTTCCCAAATATTTGACAGTCTCCCTCACTATTCCTCTCACATCCTATCGTGAGGGAGAGGGAAGAGCCTTTGGAAGCGATGGCGCCATAGGCTCGGAAGGTACTGCCGGCGGGGTTCCCTGAACCGCGCCGGGCTTTACCCCCGGCGACCCGCCCGGTGAAAAGGGCGGTACCCCTGACGGCATAACATCAGGTGAAGCCGGCGCTCCTGAAGGCATAACGCCCGGCGAGGCTGGCGCCCCTGAAGGAGCAGTGCCCGGCTTCACGGAGGGCTCAGCTTCAGGCTTCATCTTCGCGATAATCGGCGCCAGCATATTGAGGCGCTCCTGAATCCCCTTCAACATGCCCTTGTCATTCAGCACGTTCGTCACGTATATCTTGGACACTTCAAAGGATCCCTGGGCTTTCCGGTAATCCTTCTTCACCACGTAAATATCTCCCTGAAGCACCAGTATCTCCACGGTGAGCTTCACCAGGTTGCCCTTCATCACCGGGTCGTTCACCATGCCGAGCTTTGCCTGCGAGATCTCGAGGGCATCTTTGAGGAGCCCGAGGGATTTTTCGCTGTCCTTCTGGCCGAAATAAGCCCTTGCAAGGTAATAGAGCACATTGTAATTTCCCTGGTCCTTTTTGAGAACTGCCTCTCCTATCACTATGGCATTCTTGTTGTCACCTGATTTCACATAGGCATCGCAGAGCTTTTCCATGAGCACAAGCGTATCCCTGTCGTCAAGGTTGACTGCCGGTGTTCCGTCATTCTCAAGCTTGCCCTGGCTCTTCAGGAGACTTTTCAGCACCGTGAGCGCTTCCTTGTGCTTGCCGGTGCTCAGGTAGATATCGGCAAGGTTTGTCGCGGCAAACACGTAGTTCCTGTCAACGTCAAGGGCTTTCCTGTAGTACTCCTCTGCGCTCTTTGAATACTCATCGAGCCTGGTTTTGTCCTCGGGGGCCATGGCGCTTCCCGAATCCTTTGCGAGGATCTCAAAGACTCCCTCCTGGTAGGCATAGGCAAGGTTGCTCAGGCTTACGGCATCATTGGGCTTTTCCTGGACCCGCTCCTTCCAGTACCTGACATTCTCGCCTATTTTGTCCACCTTCTGCACGTCAGGTGACTTCTTCTCCTTCTCGGCCTCATTAAGCTGATTCACATAGAATATGGCACCAAAACCTATGCAGGTGGAGGCAAAGGCAATGACCAGAGCCCAGGTGACGAGGCTCTTATTACGCTGGAACCAGTCTCCAGACTGCTTGAGCGATTTCGAATCGGCCTTTTTTGCTCTCGCTTTCCTCTTTGCCACAGATTCAGATTCGTTGCTTCTTCCAGTAGCCATTGCAAACTCCCTTCATGCGCTGTCGCGATCATTTCACTCCCAATTTCTGCACCACTTTTGTAATTACCTCTTCATCCTGCACTCCCAGAAAATCCCCTGCCACGGTGCCGTCCCTGCTGACTATCACAACCCTTGGCACGGCATCGACGCCATAGTTCTTTGAAACACTCCCTGCGGTATCATAAAGGTCAGTGAAGGTAATCCCATGGAGCGCGCGGAACTTCTCGCGCGCCGTCCTGTCGGCCTCTTCATTGATGCCGAGCACCACGATCCCTTCTGCCTTGCCCTTGTTCTGGATATTCTGCATTATTTTCATATCCTTTATACAGGACTTGCACCATGAATCCCAGAAATCCAGGATCAGCACCTTGCCTTTCAGGGAGGCGATGCTCACCTTCTTCCCCGAGGCATCCTCCAGCGTGAAGGGGGGGGCTTTTTTCCCCGTGAGGTCAACCCTTGCGGCCTTCCCTCTCTCCTCATCCTCTGAGACTATCTCCACTCCATCAGGGGGCTTCCAGGCAAATTTCTCATCAGGAATCCCCTTGTCAGCCTCCACGACCTTCATGGTCTCCGTCGAAACGAGCAGCACCTCAGATTCCGGATCCTTCTGCCCCGGCGACGGCGAGGGAACAATTGCCTCCCCTATCAGAGAAGCCTTGGTGACTGTTATCATGTTTTTCCAGATGAAGAGATCGTGCACCCCGATCCAGAGGGTCTGCTTTTCACCGGTAGGGAGAGTGATATCGATGACATGACACTCCGTGGTGCCGATTTTTTCGCGCTTCTTCCGGATCTCTGACGATTTGATCCCTTTTGCGGGAAGCTTCCCGTCCAGAAGGTATGTCTCAAGTATCACATGGGATGGCTTGATGAGACCTCCACCCCCGACTTTCTCGTAAAAAAGAGAGATGCTACCGGGAGCGGCTCCTGTATGGCATTTGTTGAGGGAGCTCACAAAGAGATAGAAGAGCTTGCTGTCGCAGGCCGCTACCGCAGAAACCTGGCCCGAATTCGAGGTGAAGAGGATCCTGTTGGGCTTCCGGTACCACATTTCCGTTTCCGTGGTGCTCACCTTGCCTTCATCAAGGTTATTCACCACTTCGGCAGTGGAGACCTCGTGGAAGTCCGCCACCTGGGAATACTTTGTCTTCACCATGTTCAGCAGTTCCTCGGGGGTCCTCCTTTTCTCGCAGCCGCAGAAAAAAACCACCATTGCAAGGGCAATGCCAAAAAAAATAATGCCTGTCCTGCTTTTCATTCTCTCCCTCTCTCCTGTCAACAGGCCGATTGAGGCGCCTTTTCTCTGGAAGAAGTTATGGTACATTCTTCCTTTTTATGAAAATTCCTACCTGAGCATTTCAAGGAAACTTTCAAGGCGCACTTTTGTCCGCTCGTCAAGCCCTCCAGGCCTGTCCCCTTCAAGCAGAAGGAGAGGGACCCTGAGCTTTTCACGCAGCAGTAAATGTTCCATCTGGTGGTGGCAGAATGACTGGGTATAGTGGATGATCCCCCAGAGGCCCCTTGCCGCCGTCTCCCTCCTGATATCATCTATTCTTTCAGGCAGGCCGTAAGGATAGGTATACTCCAGGAACCTCTCAACGAGATTTTCCTTCAGGCCGGGCATGGAAAACTGCCGCTGCACCTCGTTGAAGATCACCTTCGCCCCCTTTTCCTCAAGGAAATCATAAAAATCGGAAAAAATAGGCGGCACCCCGACAAAGCCCAGAGGCACCATGGAAAAGTCGCTCTTTCTCTCCGAGGCCTCTGCGATAAACTCATCAAGACGCTTCTCATAACTATCGGGCTCACCTTGAAAATCACTGGAAGAGACCAGGTAAAGATGATTTTCCAGGCCGGTAACCTTCCCCTCCTTCCAGCAGAGCTCATCAACCCTGTGGACTTTCCTGCGTATTGCATCAAGCCTTGTTCTCCAGGCTTCAAGGGCGTCCTTTTCAGAGGGAAAGCGGGCGGTGAGCTTTTCCATCTCCCTCTCCAGGTGATGACGGTCCCTGTCGAAGGGGAAAGAAAAAGGTATCACCTCCCTGCCTTCGTCCCTGAGGATTTCCAGGAGGGGAAGGGTGTTGCTGCAGTCCCCTTCAACGACGGCCACGACAGTCTCGATATCCTGCCGCTCGCAGAGGATTCCGTATATGCCTTTTATCCAGCTGCAGAGAGTTCTTGGAAGTCCTCTGAACTCGGCACGCTCTATCAGCTCGAGAGGGTTCTGACGGGTAATGAAGATATTGTTCAAATCAACGGGCACATGGCCCGAGGCGAAGAGCAGCTCAACAGGGATGGTGGTGGTGATGCCGATTAAAGCCATAATGATTGTTGTGTGGGCGCACCAGGGGCCGGCTTCAGATATGCTGGTCGTAGCTGTGAACAGTCTCCTCCCTTTGCCCCTCCCTGAAGCCTTCCATGGAGAGCTGTTCCCTGAGCCTTCTCACCGCGCGGCTGTGGATCTGCGAGATCCTCTGCTTGGAAACTCCCATTATCTGGGCAATCTTGTCAAAGGGAACGCCATCAAAATAGTGCATCTGGATAAGGGTCCGCTCCCGCTCGGAAAGCTCCTCAACGCTGCGCCGCAGTATCTCGCGCTGCTCAATGAACTCGATCTCTATCGAGGGATCGGTGCCGTCCTTGTCCTCTATGATATCAAGAATGCTTGCCTCGTCATCGTCGCTTGTGGGGAAGGGCTGATCAAGCGAGAGCAAGTAAACACAGCCAAGATCGGTGATGAGCTCATAAACTTCCGAGGTGCTCATTTTGAGCTCTTCGGCAAGCTCCTCCTCGGTGCCGGGCCTCCCGTAGAGCACTGAAAACTTCTCCATGGCGCGCTGAAGAGCCCTTGCCTTCCCCCTGGTGCGCTCAGGCATCCAGTCCAGGGCGCGGAGGCCATTATAAATAGCACCCCGAACGACAGGAGTGGCGTAAGTTTCAAACTTCACTCCCCGTCCGGGGTCAAACTGCTCCACGGCCCGCATGAGGCCAAAAGTGCCGTCGCTTATGAGGTCGTCAAGATCAACACCCGGCCTGAGCTTCTTGATGATGCTTACTGCAATCTGCCTCACCAGGGGGAGATAGGAGGCAATAAGCGTCTCCTTGGCCCCGAGATCAGCCTGGGATTTGAACTTTCCCCACAGCTCAGCAACGTCTACCGGCATGCATAAACCTCCATAAGGAGAAGAAACTACCGGCAGCCATGCTCCCTTTCGCTCACATGATATCCTTCATCTGCTGATAGAGAATATTGGCCATACCGATTCCGCCCGAAGCCGCCATTGACTTGGAGATCTCCTCGTACATGAGATCCTCATACATATCCTTGTCTTTTCCCTCTTCACCTTCGGCCTTTGGTATGGATTTTTTCATCTCCTTCAGAATCTGGGACAGGAAAAGAGACTCGAACTGCTGGCAGGCATCCTTCAGCTTCGACTCCTCCTGCTTCTTGGAAGGGGTGACATCAGCTGCATCCTTAATCGGTTGGGGTGTAATACCCTCGATCTGCATCTTCCCCTACCTCCTTTATTAGTCAAGATATCCCCGTTTTCCTTCCGCTCCCTCACACCAATGGGCAACTTTTTCACCCTGGGCTGTCCCTCATGGTTATTTCTGGAGCTGGTTGGCCATTCTCACCATTTCATCGGAAGCCTGAACGCCCTTCTGGTTCATTTCATAGGCGCGCTGGGCCTGCACGATACTGATCATCTCCTCGATGACATTCACGTTGGCTTTTTCAAGGTGGCCCTGGGCAAGCGTACCCAGCCCTTCCTTGCCGGGCGTGCCCTTGAACATGTCACCGGCAATGGGCGTCCTGTCATAGAGGTTGCTCCCCATCGACTTGAGGCCCGCAGGGTTCAGGAAGCGCACCAGGGTGAGATGGCCTATCACCTTGGGCTCTGTCGAGCTTATGGGCGTTCCCTTGATGGTGCCGTCAGATTCTATCACAAGGTTGGAGACATCCTTGGGAATCTGCACGCCCAGTGAGTAGCCGGCACCGGTGAGGAGATTCCCCTGGCCGTCCATTTTGAAGGCGCCGTCCCTGGTATAGGCCTTCTTGTTGTTGGGAAGGGTCACTTCAAAAAAGCCCTGGCCCTGTACGGCCACGTCAAGGTCACGGCCCGTCTGAAGTAAGCTCCCGTCGGTGAAGATCTGCTGCGTCGCCGAGGCTCTCACGCCCATACCGATCTGGGTGCCCACCGTCGCGTCGGTGCCGGGATCCTGGGTGTGGGAGTAGAGAAGATCCTGGAAATCCAGGCGGGATTTTTTGTACCCCGTCGTCTGAATGTTCGCCAGGTTATTGGCAATATTGTCAATATTCATCTGCTGGGCAGACATTCCTGACGCTGCTGTGTAAAGCCCTCTTAACATATGGTTCACCCTCCTTGTTGATTTATAAAACTTACCGAACCTTACCGGTCTCGTTCACCGTCTTCTGGATCATCTTGTCTTCCGCCTGGAGGGTCTTCTGGTTCGCCTCGTAGGCCCTCATGATGGTCATGAGCTCAATCATCGACTGCACGGCATTGACATTTGCCATCTCCAGGAAGCCCTGCTTCACATGAGAGTTCGTGGCAATCCTGCCGCCGGCATTCGCCTGGAAGTTGTTGTCACCGGAGTGCATGAGGCCCCTGTTGGCCATCTTGTCGTTGAACTCGGTGACAAGAAGCTTGTCAACCTCTTTCCCGTCAACCTTGATCATCCCCTCGTTGGTCACCCCTACGCTCGAGCCCCCGAGCTGTATCTTCCCCTTGTGGCCCATCACGAACGAGCCATCCTGGGTGCACAGGTAACCCTGGTTGTCGATGCGGAAGGAGCCGCCCCTCGAAAAGGCCAGGCCCTTATCCGTCTTGATGGTGAAGAAGCCTCTCCCGTCGTCATCAAGGGCAAGGTCCAGGGTGTTGCCGGTGTTCTTCAGGGAGCCCTGCGAAAAAGAGGTCAGCGTGCGCTGGTAGAGCATCCCGTCTGACTCAACACCGATGCCGGCCTGCTGGTACTCGCTGCTCTTCTTGGTGGGACTGGGGTTGAAGGTCATCTCCTTCTCCATCACCTCGCTGAAGGACGAGAAGGTCATGTTCTCCCTCCTGTAGCCCGTGGTGCCCACGTTGGCCAGGTTGTTGAGTATGACGTCCTGCTTCTGGTTCATCGCCTGCATTCCTAACGTCGCCTTTTTTATTCCATCATACATATGCCGCACCTCCATTAATACTCTTTAATCCCTTGCGGGAATTAATTCCTTTACCCTTCGCCCTCTTCCGGGCTCTCTTCCTCGACTGTCCCTGTATCCCTCCTTAACCAGGCCTCGTTGAGCTCGGTCACGAAGGCTTCTATCTCGGCGACAAGACTGTATATCTTATTCGGTACCGCCTGCGGTGCCGTCCCGCCCAGGAGCCTCCGTATCTCTTCCTCATCCTTGACAATCTCTACTTCGGATTCTCTGGCTCTTTCTATTATCGCGTCGGCTTCTTCTCCCTCGCCGTACGCGAGGACACTCAGGGTTCCATCCTCCTCTCTCCTTACTGCCAAGGCCTTTCTCTCATTATTCTGTCCTTCCATTTTCTCTACCTGTCATCTTGCATCAGGTTATTTCTCTAACCGCTGATATTGACTCTTTCCATTTTTTCAAACTCCCCGGCTGCCTCGGTAAAAGAAACCAGAGGATCGTCTTCCTTCACGTAGCACCTGGTTTTCCCCGGTGCGTAAGGGATCCTCTTCAGGTTCTCCATAAGGGCCGGCACATATCTCTCAACAAAGGCGCACACTTCCTCGCTTCCTGTACCGACATCCATATATATTATACCATGAACTATCTCCACCTGGAAATAGAGGGCCCCAAGATGCTCCGTAACCACGGAGAACTCAAGCCTGGCATTGTCCTCATCGACCTTTTTCTCGTTGTAATAATCGGTGGTGTAATATATCTTCACCTCGGCGGTGACCTCTCTCTCATCGAGCCTGAGAGGAACCTGCATATAGTAATAGGGCGCCTCGTTACTTTTTTTCGCGCCGTTGATGAGCTGCTGCGCGGCGATATTCTCCTCAAGCTGGCCCATAAGGGCGAGGAGCTTCATAAGGGCCGCTTCCTCTTCGCTCATCTCCTCCTGTGAGAGCTTTCCTCTCACGGCGGCGAGCATCTTGAGCAGATCCCACTCATCTTCGCTTCCCCATCCCGGCCCGAGCATCTCGATGCCTACCTGGCGGGCCATATTCTTCGATGCCTTGGAGTTCTTCGCCCTGGGCTTGCTCTTCCCGTCTATGATGTACTCGCCCAGAAGCCCCGATGCCGCCGAGAGAATCTCCACCATCTCACGGGAGACCCTGCCCGACTTTCCCCCGGTGAGCTTCCTGAACTCCTGCTGCACCTCGAAAAGCTGGGCCCCTATGAGGGGATGGGTGGTGATGAAGTTGGAGAGGGTGGTGATATTCTGCGGAGTAAAGGGAAGGGAGCTCATCTTGAGAAAGGAGGCTGACTGCATGTCCGTTGAAAGGGTTTTGGGCAGCTGTGAAAAGGCTTCATTGAACTCCTTGAGGTTCTCCGAGGTGAGGGGTATGCCATTTTCCAGCATACCTTTGGCAAGTGTCACATTTTTCTCCGTGACGGGGAGCTTCATGGCCGCCATGGTGCTCATGAGGTCGTCTTCCGTCATGGGGGTGAAAGACTGGGCCCTCAGCAGCTGAAGGTTAAGAGTCCCCTGCGAGTCCTTGCCTTTCACCTGGACCTGGAACTGCGCTCCCACATCGACAGGCAGATTTCCCTCGGCCTGGAGCACATTGTTGCCGAGCCGGAGCGTCATCTGGTTTCCCGTCTTTGCCAGCACCTGGCCGTTGAGGACCCTTCCCATCGCGAGGTTAAGGCCGCTCTGGGGCTGCACCTGGAAGGGCATCGGGGTAAAACTCACAGGAGCCGGCATGTTCGGCAGCTGCATTGGCAGATTCCCTCACAACTCATAATAGAAAAAGCCCGTTAATCCTCAGTCTCATTATAAAAGAGGGCTGTTACCAATATATTAACAGTTTGTTTCCAACTTGTTAACATTTTTGATTTTTCCCATGGCACAGGAGTTTCTTGAGAGACAGTCCTTGCGAACCATTACCATGAGAGGAGCAGAATGGAATTTGTGGAATAGTGAGAGATGCGACAAGTCTTATGGAAGGCTTACAGGACTGATGGGCGGAAAACTCCATGACGGCGTGCAGAGAAGGCTCTTCAGAAGCTCCATTGCAGGGCTGATAAGCGCTCTCCTTATCATTTACATAGTGTGGGGGAAAAGCCTGTCCTACGGGAACGGGTCACAGGAACAATTTTTCAGCACAGGCCACGGAATCTTTATTCTTCTTTCCGTTATCACAAGCTTCTGGGTTCTTGACATGCCCCGTTACGGCAGGATAGTCATGCTCACCCCCGTCCTCTATGCCGCCCTTCTTCTCTACGGCCCCCTGTGGTGCCAGCTGCTCATCACCATTTCCGGCGCCGCCAAGTTTCTCTCTTGCCGGGCACTGAAAAGAAAAGTGCCGAAAGAGGAGGAAAGAGAGCTGTTTTTCCTCTTTATCTGTTTCGGAACAGGCGGGCTGATCTACCGGGCCCTCATTGACAGGCCCTTTTCAAAACTCCTTGATGTGCATACCGTCCTTGTCCTTATTCTCACTGCCCTTATCATATTATTACTGAATCATATCCTCACCTTCATCGAGAGAAAAATCAATACAGGCATAAATTTGAGGTACCTGCTGAAAATCAATCTAGGGAACATAAAAGTCCATCTCGCGATGCTTGTGCCGGTGGGACTGCTCGTTGCCACCGTGTATCTCATCGATCCCAAGGCCCTTCTCCTCCTCGCCCCCGTGTACCTCATGTACGCCTCCATAAAGAATTATTCCGAGATTTCGCGGGAGGCCCGCGCAGCCATAGAAGATCTTGCCCTTGCCTACGAGAGCCGCGATCCCTTTTCCAGGAGCCATTCCCTCAATGTGGCCCAGATCGCCGGGGAAATCGCCCGGGAGATGTTCCTGGAGGAAGAGGAGATAGAAAAGATCATTTCGGCGGGAAAGCTCCATGACATCGGTAAAATCGGAATTGCCGACGAGATCCTGGAGAAGGGGAAGCTGGAACAGCTCAGTTTTGAAGAATACGAGGAGATCAGAAAGCACCCCGAGACGGGCTTCAAGGTTGCCTACCAGCTCAAGTGGTATGAAGATGAAGCCAAGCTCATCTATTCCCACCACGAGTGGTTTGACGGGTCGGGATACCCCGAGGGGAAACGGGGAGAGGAGATCCTCATCGGCTCAAGAATTCTTGCCGTTGCCGAGGCTTTTGACTCAATGGCCTCGCCGCGATCCTACCGCGACCCTATCCCGCTTCCTGTCATACTTGACGAACTGAGAAAAAAAAGGGGAACCCAGTTTGATCCCCAGGTCGTCGATGCGTTTCTTGCCATCGTAAAGAGACAGGGACAGGCTGCTGTTCCGCAGTAGCAGTCCCCGTCTCTTGAGGATATGGCGATAAGTTAGCAAATTGTTAACAAAGAGGGAGACGATTTCTGATTGACCTCCCGGGCAGGTTTATGGTATAAAGAGAACGGGATATCTTTCTACTTCATCGTGGAGGGCAGAGCGCCATGGCAATTCAGCAGGTCGGAAATTCCATGCCACCTCTTTTCCCGGAAAAAGGGCTCCGGGCTTTACCCGGACCGCAATCGTCCGGTGATGCCTCACCTCCCCCTGCGGAAGATTCCACCTCGATATCGAGCGGCGAGAGAGGAAATGACCCTCCCCCTGCCCAGAGTGCACAGAGCACAGCGGACACTGAAGGCCCTGACAACTATCCCAGTTACGGCGACAAGAGCGACGCCTCTGCCCGGCAGGGAGGGAAGCCAAAGCCTGAAACTCCTGCTGAGCCTGCAATAGAAAACAGCGGGGAAGAATATTACATTGCCTGCGGCGCAGGCGGCACAAGCACGAAAAAAGAGCCCCAGGCGAGGGGAAACGCTACCGCAGAAGGCCCCGACAACTATCCCAACTATGGCGATAAGGCCAAGCCGGCTGATACACTGCTCACTGCAGGCTGCCAGGGCTTGATGAACGGGATAGGGAACCTTCCCATCACCCTGGGACCCGACAACTATCCGGGCTATGGCGACAAGCCGCATTAAAGCCCGTTTCACCATGCAAGAGTTTAAAAGCGCTTTTCTGAGCGCTTTTAATATATCCCGATCCCTGCTTGATGTTAAGTCCGCATGCCAGTGACAGGTGAAAGTTCATGCAAGAAGAGCTCTCCTGGCAGGAGAAGATTGTTTATCCACTTTTAATTGCCCTTGGGACTGTTCTTCTCATCTATGCCACGCCGATGGCGCCATGGAGAGTGCCCTGGAGCATGCCCTGTGCCCTCGCGGCCGCTTCAGACGCTCATGCACTGCTTTCCCCTGCTTTCCTCAAGACCCTGCGTATCTTTCTGAACCTTCATACCCTGCTCCTCAACAGGGAGACTTTCATCTTCACCCTGATCTTCGCCGCGCTCTGCTTTCTGCTCCACCTTAAAAAAATGGCGCTCCGCATCCTGAAGACGCCGCTTCGCAAAAAGACCAGGGGGGGGAGCGTCAAGTGGATTATGGATGAAATCATTCTCTATGCCGCCCTTTTCCTGAAAGGAGTGGGCGTCGCCGCGTGGGTAATCGCCCTTGCCTCATTCTCCTTCCAGGTCTATCTCCTTCACTCGGCAATCAAGAAGCGGATCAAGAAAGGCAAGCGCTTCATAATCATCGAGAAGAAGAGGAAAATCAGCGACAAGTTCAGGAAAGGGAAACCATTCCCCCTCGGCCAGGTCCTCTACGGCTTCACAAGCCCCTTTAACAGGGTCACCATGATTGTCCCGGCAGGCATTCTTTATGAATGCATAAACAGGGGAAGCCCCCTTGGCTCCTGGACCAACATAGCGGCCGTGCTTGCGATGTTCTTTGTCTATTTCACCATCGCGACATTTATAAGCGCCCTTACCATCATGCTCAGGGAGAGGCGCCCCAGAAGATATTTTCCCGTCATCTGGTGGGAGATGTATTCCGATCCCTCGATCTATATCTTCATGCTCTGCCCCCTGGGGCTTCTTTTTGCCCTCATTTACCAGCGCGAGCCCCTGGCGCTCGTTCTGATCCTGGTGCCCCTCTACGCTATGCACCGCGCCATGAAGAACATAGAGAGAATAATTGAAGACTGCGAGCAGTTCATCATTTCACTCGCCAACGCGCTGGATGCAAGAGACCATTATACTTACGGCCATTCTGACCGGGTTGCAAGATACTCCAAGACCATTGCCAAAGAGATGGGACTCTCACCGCAGAAAGTGGAGGCAATCGAGAGGGCCGGCCAGATTCATGATCTCGGGAAAATCGGCATACCGGACGCCATCCTCAGGAAGCAGGGAAAGCTTGACGACAATGAATATGCCATCATGAAAGGCCATGCCCTTGCGATCAAGGACTTGTTCGAAGGCAAGAAGAAGCTCCTGGAAAAAATACCGGTGGAGCTTGCCTATTCCCATCATGAGCGCTTTGACGGCAAGGGCTATGCCTATGGAAAAAGAGGAGACGAGATTCCCCTGGGCGCCAGGATCCTCAGCATCGCCGACACCTTTGACGCCCTTACCACCGACAGGCCTTACAGAAAAGGCATGAATCCCGAAAAGGCCCTCTCCTGCATCAAGGATGCGAGCGGGACTCAATTTGATCCCTCCGTGGTAGAGGTCTTTGCCAGGCTCTTTGCCAGGGGGGACATTGCCGAGGTCCTGGAAAAAAAACAATAATAATTGAAGGTGATTATCACCTGACAGAGAAACCATTATTCATTTCAGGGTGAAAGGAGAGAAGCACTTGGAAGACCAGAACCCAATCGGAGCAATATTCAGAATAATCAATGAAGGCGGCATGACGATGTACGCCATCGTCACGTGTTCTGTCGTTCTCCTTGGCCTCGTGATAGAGAGGTTCTACTTCTTCTGGAAAATGGGCCTCGACTACGAGTGGATGCTGATGCAGATGGCCTATTTCATAGAAAACAAGCAGATCCCCGAGGCCATCCATTTCTGCAGGCAGATCTCCGGGAGCCTCGCACGCGTCTTTGAAACAGGGCTTCTCAGGGCAGGCAAGCCCCGCCAGGAGATAGAGGAGGCCATGAACTCAACGATTTCGGAAGAGATTCTGGGCTTCGACAAAAACCTCTCTTATGTGGGAACCCTTGCAGTCATCGCGCCCTTTATCGGTCTCCTGGGCACTGTGCTCGGCATCATGAGAGCATTTGCCGATATAGCCCTTAAAGGCGCCACAGGCCCGGCAGTCGTCGCCAAGGGCGTGGCAGAAGCCCTCACCGCCACGGCGGCAGGCCTCTACGTGGCCATCCCCGCATCGGTATTTTTCAACTATTTCAAGAACCGCGTGAAAACCACCCAGCAGCAGATGCGGTTTTCCGGGTCCCGCCTTGCGGAGATGCTGGTTCTTGCCGATGCCGATGAGCCTCTTCCCGAAGACCTGAGGCCCTCGGTGGTCATGGAAAAGACCGCTGCCAAGGGAAGGCATGAAAAATAACATCCCCCTGGGTTGACAGGGAAAGGAGGTAATCTCCCATGGCTATGGGTGGCGGCGAATCCGAAGAGGATACCATGAGCTCCATCAATATCACCCCTCTTACAGACTGTATCATGGTGCTTCTCATTATCTTCATGATTGCAAGCACGGCAATGTCGCAGACTGGATTCAACATCCAGCTTCCCCGAGTCAGCACCAAGGAAGAAGCGCCTCCCTCGCAGATTGTCCTCTCTGTGTCCAAGGCGGGAGATTACTTCGTAGGCGCCAACAAGGTGGCAACCAACAACCTTGAGGCATACCTGAAGAAGCTTGCCGCCACCAAGCATACGAACCGTATCATTATCAATGGAGATTCCGACGTGCCTTACGGCAAGGTAATCTCTGCCATGGACTGCGCCAAGAAGTCCGGGCTCACCTCAATCGCCCTTGCCACCAAGCTGAAAGGAGAATGACTGTTTCTGTTGCCTCCCGGTAATGGAACTGTAACATTCCCGTAACCTTGTCCCGCTATACTTATTCATGAGTTTTCCCGCCTCTCTCCAGCAGGCAGGCGAGCCTGTCGAAATCCGCCAGGGCAAGGGTCTCAGGGCGGGCCATGGGATCGATGCCGCAGGAGCGAAGCACTTCTGAGAGAATCCTATCACCCGGGACAGGCTGAATCCCTTTGAGGGAATTCTTGATCCCCTTCCTCCTCTGGGCAAAAGCCCTCCGTATGATGCTGAAGAGGAGCCGGGGCGAGGAGTCTGCGGGCGGGGTCTCCCTGATGGTGAGACCTATAAGTGAGGAGTCGACTTCAGGGGGAGGCGTGAAGGCAGCGGCAGGTATATGAATAAGCAGGGATGGCACGGCATGATACTCGACGAAAAACGTGAAGGACCCCCTGTCGCGGGAACCGCCGGGAGCGCAGATCCTCTCTGCAAGCTCCCTCTGAATGGTGAGATAAATATGGGAAAAGAGGCCCTGGTGCTCCAGGAGCTTTTCGATGAGGGGAGTTGAAATGTAATAAGGTATATTGGCCAGAACCTTCCAGGGTCCCCGGCAGAGTGCAGGGAGCGCAGAAAAATCAAAGGCCAGGATATCAGTGAAAAAGAGGGCGAGCCTTCCCCGTGCGCCTTGCTCGAGGCGCCGGAGCTCCGGCTCGAAGCGCCTGTCGAGCTCTACCGCTGCAACCCTCGCCGCGGCACCAAGGAGGTGTTTCGTGAGGTTTCCCGGCCCCGGCCCTATCTCAAGAATACTGTCATCGGAACCCAGCGATGCCGCCTTTACAATGCTCTCAAGGAAATACGGGTCTGTGAGGAGGTGCTGGCCGAGCCTCTTTTGCAGGGCAATCCTGCCAGGGGGAGAATTCCGGCGGTGTTCTCTGGGCATGATGGTAAGACTTCTCTTCCCGGCCGGGGAGCCCTGCCGGAGGCGAAAAGGAGATGATGAGAGGACTTTTCTCATTGAATGAAAATTATTATAATATTAATAAGGTCACTTGCCGTCTTCACAGTGAACGAAGCCTGTATTTGATACCTGACCAGGAGGGGCCTCATGGGTAAGCTGGAAAACCTCAGTTTCAGTAAGAGGAAACCGAGCATCAAGCGCATCATTCTTTTTCTCCTTGTGGCTTTTATCGTGGCCTTTGGAGTCCTTGTCGCCGGTTTTGCCTACATTTACAGCATCACCCCCGCTGACTCCCATGGAACAATCGTTGACAGCATAAGATTCATAGTAAGTCCCGGCCAGACAGCCTTCGGCGAAAAAGAGACTATGAACATTCTGTGCCTGGGAATTGACTATAACTACAATGAAAAAGGCATATTATATACAAAAAATGCCCGATCTGACACCATATTCGTCCTCTCAATCGATGCAAAGGCGGATCAGATCAACATGCTCTCAATTCCCCGAGACACCTGGGTCAAGATATCCGATGAAGATGGCTTCGACAAGGTAAATGCCGCTTATGCTTACGGGGGAGTGCAGAAAGCGAGAAAGGTGATTGAGGACTTCCTTGGCATCACTGTTGATCACTACATCATACTGAAGGTGAAATCCACGGAGAATATCGTGAACGCCATCGGGGGAATTGAAGTCGATGTGATGAAGGACATGGACTACGATGACAACTGGGGGAATCTCCATGTGCACCTGAAAAAGGGGCCGCAGGTGCTGAACGGCCAGCAGGCCGTAGGATATGCCCGGTTCCGCCATGATGAGGAAGGTGACTGGGGCAGAATCAGAAGGCAGCAGCAGGTCCTCAACGCCCTCATCAGAGAGCTGAAAAAGCCTGCCAACATCATGCGGATGGAAAAAATTGCAAAAGTGCTCAAAGACGGCATAGAAACCGACCTCTCCATTGCGCAGCTCATAGACCTGGGAAGGCTCTACAAGGATTTTGACAGGGCGAATATGAAAACAGGCGTCATCAAGGGAGACGACGGCGCCACCGCTGACGGGATGAGCTATATTGTTCCCTACGAGGATGAGAAGAAGTTCCTGGTAAAGAAGCTCCTGATGAGGGACAGCTCACTCCCGCCGTCAGATATACGCATAGGGGTCCTCAATGGCAGCAGCACCGAAGGCCTCGCCACGGAGCTCGCAAAAATCATTGAGCACAGGGGATTCAAGGTCGTCAGGATTTCCGATGCAGACCGCAATGACTATGATTCCACAAGGATAATATGCCATATGAAGGACAGGAAAATTGCCGAGAGCCTCGAGGAGTTTCTCGGTCCCATCGAGTATGAAGAAAATACGGAAAACCCTGAGGGCGCCGATGAAGACTTCACCATCATCATAGGCAACAACTGGAAGAGCTGGAAAGCGTCCAGAGAGGAAAAGAACTCCTCGTCGCCGGAAAAGAGCCCCTCAAGCAGCCGCAGGCCGCTCAGGGAATCCCCGGATGTCGAGGAACCCGCTCCCGGAGAGGCTGAAAACCCCGAGGAAAATCCGGAGGCCGAGAGGATCAACGAGGAGAATCTGGAAAAGCCTCTCATTGAGCCTTCAGCGAATCCGGAGCCCTTCAGGAAAGGGAGCACCGGACCGCCATCTACAGGGAATGAGCCCGTACCGTCGCCGGTGCAGGCAACAGAAGAGCCGTCGGGACAAGACTCCACGCCACACGTTGCTCCTTCAGAAGAACCGCAGAAAAAAAACAAGGCAGAAAGCCCGCCTCAGCAATAACAGCAGGATAACAGCAGGACTATGCACACGCTCTTATATCTCTCTCTCGCGCCTGTGATCGCGCTCATAATCATGTTTTATCTCTATGACAGGTATGAGCCCGAGCCCAAGAAGATCGTGTTCAAGGTCTTTGCCTTTGGAATAGTGAGCGTCCTGCCAGCCATAATAATGGAGCTCATCCTGATGCCGGTATTCAAGTACCGCGAGGGCAACCTCAACCTCCTGTCCCTCTTCATCGCAATGTTCTTTGCCGTGGCCCTTGTGGAAGAGCTCTGCAAATTCGCGGTGATCATCTCAGGGATATACAAATCATGGGAGTTTGATGAGCCTTATGACGGCATTGTCTATACCGTCGCCGCATCGCTGGGCTTCGCCGCTTTCGAGAACATCCTTTACGTTTTCAACATGGGGATTGCAGTAGGCATCCTCAGGGCTCTCATCACCGTTCCCGGCCATGCCCTCTACGGAGCCCTCATGGGGTACTTCATCGGGCTCTCAAAGTTCCGCAGGAACAGGACTTCTCTCCTGCTGTGGGGACTTTTTCTCGCCACACTCGGCCATGCCATTTTTGACACCCTTGCATTCTCCCGGAATCCCTGGCTTGTGCTGTCGATATTCCCCTTCATAGGGTTCCTCTGGATCGTGGTGTTCCTGCTGGCGCGGCATTCACAGTCTCTTTCCATATACCGCTACAACCCCCAGAAAGAAGGTGCGGCTCCCGGTTCTGACAAAACATGCAGGGCATGCGGTTATTCAGTCCCCTCCGACAAAGGGATCTGCAGCAAATGCGGCACGCCGGCCGAGGAGCCTCCTGGTGCAGCCGATGCCGCTCTTCAGGAAAACACTGCTCCGACAGGAGAGGAAAATCACCTGGAAGGCAATGGAGAAAAGGGCGCGGAATCTGACGGGAGGGCATAACTGCGGGAGCTACTCTTCAGGGGCACTCCGGCGGGAAATCTTGTTCTTGAGCTTCTCACGGCTCTCCGCGAGATTCGCGCGGGCCGCCTCGAGAAGCTCTCCTTTTTCCGAGCCGTCATAGGGGAAGTTCGCAAAACCGAAGAGGAGATGCAAGGCGAAATCACTCAGGCCTTCTGCTTCCTTGAACTTGAAGTCCTTCACTTTTTTTGCTATCTTGTGAGCCACGGTATGAGCGCCGTCCAGAAAGGTCATGGGGAGGATAAGCAGCACGTTCCTGCCGAGAATTATCTCCGTATCCTCATCCCTTATGGTTTTTCTGATGATGCCGGCAATCTGCTTGAAAAGGGGCACAAAAAGGCTCTTGCGATACTGGTCATTTTCTATATGGCATTCGATCAGAATGATGGAGATAGACTCCCTGTAACGGATAGCACGCTTGAGCTCTCTTTTCAGGCTTATCTCAAGCCTGTCCATTGCTTCCTTGTTCTTGTCTTCCGCCATATACCTCTCCACCTGCCGGCAATTGGAAGCCCTGGCCTCTCCCTCAGGCCTCCTCCCTGGCTGTATTAAGTAATTTGACACAAATTGAATTATTCCTCGGAGGAGAGAATAATTTCCACATCTCGCACGAAAAAAAGAATCCGGAAGCGGTGAAATAGAATTCGAAATTATAATAAATTCTCACTTATACTTCTTATTTCATTCTAATACGCCATATTTCTCCGCCGTAATCCCTTGACAAGGATACATTTGTATCTTACAATAGAAGGAGATCCTGAAAGGAAAAAAACGTGACCAAAAACATCACACCCCGCCAGAAAGAGATTTTTGACTTCCTCTTCCAGTTTACCGAGGAAAGAGGATATCCCCCCACCATCAGGGAGATTGCATCCCATTTCCGCATCATCTCCCTTAATGCCGTCAGGGTGCACCTCAAGGCCCTCGAGAGAAAGAAGCTCATCACCGTTGAGAACTCGCGCTCACGGGGGATCCATATCCACAACTCGTACAGCCCGGAAGGCCAGCTCCCCATCGTCGGCAGGATTGCCGCCGGCACTCCCATGGCTGCCGTGGAAGAGAAGGAGGACCTCGTGTCGCTTGACGGCTCCTTCTGGGGAAGCGCCGATTCACCGCTCTACCTTCTCAAGGTAAAGGGCGACAGCATGGACCCCGAGATCCAGGACGGTGACCTCGTGGTGGTAAGGCACCAGCGCCACGCCCTGCCCGGCGATATCGTAGTGGCGCTCATTGAGGGCGAGGCAACGGTAAAAAAGCTGGTGCGCCGTCCCGGAGGAGACTTCGTGCTCCATCCCCTCAACCCCTCATACCAGGATATAGAGCCCGGGGAGCGCCTTGCTCTCAGCGGGAAAGTAGTCGGCATAATAAGAAAATACTGACCTGCTCTTATGGAGGTCCCATGAGCTCCGGTACTTCTGCGGGTGGGGCGGGGGAGTCGGGCATGGGTCCCAGGGAAAGGATCATCCTCCATGCGGACATGAATTCTTATTTCGCCACCGTGGAGCAGCAGGCCAATCCTCTCCTCAGGGGGCGCCCCATCGCCGTAGGCGGGAGCCTCTCCTCCAGGACCGTCGTCGCCGCCGCCTCGGTAGAAGCCAAGAAATTCGGCGTCAAATCGGGGATGCCCCTGGGGAAGGCCATGGGCCTCTGCCCGGGCCTCATCGTCGTCGAGGGCGACCAGGACAAGTATATGGAGCTCACCACGCGCATCTTCAGGATACTGCGGGATTACACGCCGCTCCTGGAGCTCTTCAGTATAGACGAGGCCTTCCTTGACATCACGGACACGTGCGAGCGCTTCGGAGGAAGCCTGGAGGTGGCCCTTGGGATAAAAAGAAGGCTCCGGGAAGAGATAGGAGAATGGATCCGCTGCTCCATCGGCATAGGGCCGTCAAAAATCATCGCGAAGCTTGCCTCGGAGCTGAAAAAACCCGACGGGCTCGTTATGGTGGAGAAAGGGGAGATAGGCGCTCTCCTCGGCAGGATGAAGCTTTCAGACCTCTGCGGGATAGGGGAGCGCATGGAGAAGCGCCTCATCGACGCAGGGATCGACACGATAGAGAAACTGCGCGCCGCCCCTGTGGAGCACCTCGTGAGGCGCTTCGGAATTACAGGCCATGTGCTTCACAGAATGAGCCTGGGAGAAGACTCGAGCCCGGTGCTGCCTTACTACGAGAGCCCCCCTTACAAATCGATGGGCCACCACTATACCTTTCCCCGCGACCTGGAAGACCTGGAGGAGGTGAAAAGAACGCTCCTGAGGCTCTCGGAACAGGTGGGAAGGCGCCTCAGGGCTCAGCACTATGCGGGAAAAACCATCACGCTGACCTTGAGAGCCTTTGACTTCTTTTCACACCGACGGCAGCGCACCATAGGAGATTACATAGATGACGGCTACCGCATCTACACCGAAGCCTGCGCCATCATGGAAAGCCTGGCCTTCCGGGGGGCCGTGAGAATGATAGGCGTCAGTGTAAGCAGCCTGGTGAAGGAGTACCGCCCCCTCCCCCTCTTTGACGACGAGCGCAAGGCCCATTTCCTGCTGGAGGCTCTTGACAGGATCAACGACCGGTACGGGGAATTCACCATCCTGCGGGCCTCCATAACGGGCACGCGCCTCAGGAAGCGCACGGGAGGCTATGTAGGCGTGAAAAAGCGGTAAAGGAGGACTCGGGGAAAAAATGTACAACATTTAACTCCTGATATGAGCAACAGACAATCTGCCCGCACCGACGGCAAATCATTGCTTTCCGGGATCTCATCAGGCACTGCGGCTGCCTGTTTACTCACGCTTGTCTTTCTGATCGCCAATACGGCAGGGGTATGCCAGGCCGAAGAGATCTCGGTGAAGCTCCTCAATTTTTATACCAGCTCTTATTACAGCACAGGGGAGACATCGGACATCCTGGCCTCCTATCTCACGGTGAACCTTCCCCGCTTCAACAAGGTGTGGTTCGGCTACCAGTCCCTCCATTATCACATGCCATACGGCTTTCTCGGAGGCTCCTACAAGGAGGAATTCCATACCATGGGAGGATACTTCGTTTACAACGACCGCATCTCGTACCAGGCCGACTATTTTTTCATGAGCAACTCTCTCTCTCTTCTCAGTGAAATCGTGGGGGGCGAGGTTTTTTACAGGATGGATCCTCAGCTTGCCGCAGGCTTAGGCTTCTACTCCGCAGCCCTCCCCTTTTATCACGTGAACCAGACAAGCCTCAGGCTTTATTACACCCCTCCGGGAGCCATGCGATTTACCACGAAAGTGTATTTTGCAAATGCCAGCGATTCAAGACTGGGGACGGCTGTCCAGGAAAAGATAGACCTGGCCCTCTCCCCTTCTCTTTCCCTCCAGCTCTCGGGTGCCACGGGAAAGAGAATAAACTGCATTGACAACGATGTCTCAAATTTCTACACGAACCTGGAGACCCTCAACAGCTCATACGGGGCACAGATCACCGGCACCGCGGCAGCGTCGCTTGATGTCACCGCCGGCTGGTACCGGGATAATTTCGACAGGTACTGGGTAAATAAATATTACGGAGGAATCACGATAAGGTTTTGAAGAAAATTTTCGCTCCCCGCGACTGATTGACATGAAGAAGAGTTCTTTATTACAATAAAGTCAGAAGAGGAAAATACGATTCTTGCCCATAGACAGAAAAAAAGACCATGCATTGACCCAAAAAAGGAAGGAGCACTATCCTTGAAAAAGCATTATCTACTGATATTCCTCGCCCTCGCCTGCCTCTGCCTCGCAGCGCCCCACCAGGTTCTGCCCGCTGAGAATGCCGGCCAGATAATGGACAAGGTCTATGAGAAGACCCTCTCGGTCAATAACTTCCAGGCCGATATCATCATTCTGAAACAGGATCCATACTACCTGGACAGGTTCTTCCCCGAGACGCGCAACCAGCCGGGCACCGTGCCTTTCAAGGGCAAGGTGAGCTTTTACAAGCCGAATTATTTCAACCTCATGTTTGAGACCCCCGATAAAAAGATAATGTCCCTCTTCAGTATGGATGGCGTGGGGCTCGTGCTCCGCGAACAGTTCTCCACGGTCTATCCTGCCGGCTTCCAGCCGGGCGTTACCCCCACTCCCACCGCTTCTCCCGGAGCCACTTCCACGCCTTCACCGACAGAAAGCGGCCCTTCGCCTTCCTCTCCATCGCCGACTGTGTCAGAGAGCACCTCAGTCTATAATTTCACTCCCAGCTCCTCCCTGTCGGCTTCTCCAGGCAGCACCGAGGCGCCGGGCACGCCGATGTCTTTTTCCGGCGACGTGACGCAGGACATGCACGCCCTGGCCCTCGCCTTCCCCTTCTGCCTCAAGATGAGAACTCCTGAGGACTATGCCGATATCATAGGCTCTGAAAAGATCTACGACGAGGACTGTTACGTCCTGAATGTCGGAAGCACCATACGGGGCGAATTCACCATCTGGGTGAACAAGAAAACCTATTATATCAACAAGATACGGTACTTTGACCCGGGAAACAACAAAGAGGTGGACGGCTACTTCAAGAACTTCAATGAGTTCACCAAGGACGGCAAGACATTCTATTTCTTCCAGGCAATGGAAGTGAGTGTTGATGGAAAAATGGTAGTGGAGGCCGAGCTCACAAACTTCGAGATCAACATCCCCACGAAAGATATCTTCGGGTATGTCGATCCCTCGCTGGTATGGAAGTTCGGCGAGGCCAAGGGCCGGTTCGTCCCGAGGCTCCTCATCAAGCGGGAGGAGACCCCTCTGGAAAAAGTGCGGTTCCTCTCGACCCCGCTCTCAATCATAGTGATAATCCTTTTATCGGCCCTTGTCTATTTCATATACCGCTACATGAAGTTCGTGCTCTCCAGAAAGCCTTTCTCCCAGGAGATCATTGTCATTGAATCAAGCGAGGGCAAGGCGCTTTCCAAGGCCCTCACCGCCATGAGGGTTCCCGTGGTGCCCTTCTCTGTTGAGCTCATCAGCGAGGAGCGAAACCTGCTTGAGAGGAAGAAGGGGCAGGAGCTTCCCCGGGTCGTGATCATAGAGAACCAGGCAAGCAGCACGATTAAGAAGGATCTCTACCTCCTCAAGGCCTACGTGGAAGAAGGAGGGAGAGTCATCGTCCTTCCCCACGGCATGGAAAGCATCACTTCCATGCCCGTGGCGCCGAATTTCATGCCCCTCAAGAAATTTGACGAGGACATCTCCTTCACGATAAAGCCATCGATATGGAAACGCACGAAAATAGCGGAGCTTGAGAAAAACATCTTTCCCTTCTCACCGGATCACATCTATTTCACCGTGAACAACAAGCCTGTGGACGTTCCCATGATTACCACCTACCACCGGCAGACAGGAGCGCGGGGCACCCTTGTGGGGATCTGCAAGGAAGGCAAGGGCGAATACCTCCTCTGCCAGCTTGATATACTGAAATCCCTCGAGAGCCAGTACGTGGTGACCCTTGCAAGGGCAGTATTCATTGATATAATAAAATTTATGCAGTACCGCGAGCATGTCGAGAAGGAAAAGCCCCAGGATATCACGCCTAAAAAGAGCGCCGGGAAAATCTCCAGGTCAGCCTGAGCGGGGCCTATCCCAGGTTCAGGATGATGGAGTAAAGGGGAAGGAATATCGAGAGCAGCACGAAGCACACCACAAGGCCCATAAAGCATATCATCAGAGGCTCCAGGAGGTTCAGGAACGTCTCAACGGCATAGACAATCTCGCCGTCATAGAAATGCGATATCTTGTTGAGCATCTGGGGCATCTCGCCGGTATTCTCACCGACGGCTATCATATTGATGGTCATAAGAGGGAAGAATGAGGCCTGGTTGTGGATTGCCTGCGTCACGCTGCTCCCCTCTTTGATCTCTTCATACATCGGCTTCAGCACGATCTGGCGGAAAAAGTCGTTTTCCATGAACTCCACGAGGATCTCGATGGCCCTCAGGATGGGGATGCCTGTCGAGAGAAGCACGCCCAGGGCCCGGCAGAAATTGGCGATGATGAGCTTCTTATTCAAGCCCCCCAGCAGCGGAATCGTCACTTTCAGCCTGTCAAACCTGAACTTGCCCTCAGCGGTCTTGATGTAGTCCCTGAAATAGATGAAATAATAGATGCCGCCGAGAATACTGGCAAGCTGTACATAGGGATTTTTCAAAGTGGTGATGATAAAGAGCATGATCTTCGTGGGAAGCGGGAGCTCCGTGGCCAGCTCAGTGAAAACCTGGAATATCTGGGGAAGCACGTAGAGGAATATTCCCGCCACCGTGCCGAGACAGAAGACAAGCACGAACATGGGGTACGCCATGGCAGACTGTGCCTGCTTGCGCACAGCGAGGTCACGCTCCAGGAAATCTGAAAGCTTGTCAAGCATGAGGGAAAGATCGCCGGTGGTCTCCCCCACTTTCACCATACTGATGAAAAGGCAGCCGAAGACCTGCGGATGCTTGCCGAGGGACCATGAGAGCGTTGAGCCCACGCGGATGTCATGGAGGACGTTCATCAGCACTGCTTTCAGCTTCCTGTCCGATTCCTGGTCGTGGAGCACCTGCATCGCCCTTGCCACAGGAAGACCTGCCTTGAGCATCGCGCCGAGCCTTCTCGTCATAAGCACCACAGCTTCGCGGCTTATGCCGCCCATATTGCGCATCCAGGCAAAGGGATCGAAGCTGAGAGGCTTTATCTCGAGGATTTTGAGCTTGCTTGCCGTGAGGGTGTCAATGGCAAGGTTGAGATTCACTGCTTCAATAGTGCCGCCCACCATCTGGCCTTCCTTGGTCTGAGCGGTATATTTATAGACAGGCATCTCTGGTCTCCCTGCAGCATGATGGTGTAAGGAAGGGAATCCTTCTCTATTATAACATAAATCATACGACCTTTGCAGCCAAATTCCTCTCAGGCGCGGAACATTCCGGGCACTATTCGACGGTTACACTTTTTGCCAGGTTTCTCGGCTGATCCACGTCGCATCCTTTCACGTCGGCAATGTGATAGGAGAGAAGCTGCAGGGGAATGATGGAGAGAAGGGGCGAGATCAAAGGGTCCGTCTCCGGCACGGTGAGCATATGATCGAGGTACTCGGCGGTCTTGTCATCGCCCTCGGTGGCGATGCCTATTACGAAGGCATCACGGGCGGCCACCTCCTTGACGTTCCCTATTATTTTCTCATAGACCTGGTTCCTGGTCATCACCACCACTACGGGGCACATGCGGTCAACAAGGGCGATGGGCCCGTGCTTCATTTCTCCCGCTGCGTATCCCTCCGCGTGGATATAGGAAATCTCCTTGAGCTTGAGGGCTCCTTCAAGGGCCACGGGGAAATTGACATTGCGGCCGAGGAAAAGAAAATCACGGCACTTCTGGAAACGCCTTGCCACAAGCTTCACCTTGTGGCTCTGCTTCAGGAGGACCTCCATAAGGGATGGGATCGCCTCCAACTCGCCGATCAGCCTTGTCCTTTCCTTCTCATCAATGAGCCCCTTCTCCTGGGCGAGATAAAAGCCGAGAAGGTACATCGTGAGCACCTGGGCCGTGAAGGTTTTCGTGGCGGCTACGCCTATCTCCAGGCCCGCCCTGGTGTAAATCACGCCACGGACCTCGCGGGTGATTGAGCTTCCTACCACATTAGTGACTGCGATTGGGTGGGCTCCCTTCACCCTGGCCTCTTTCACCGCGGCAAGGGTGTCGGCTGTCTCCCCCGACTGGCTTATGGCCACAAAGAGCGTCCCTTCCAGCACAATGGGGTTGCGGTAACGATATTCCGATGCCACATCCACTTCCACGGGTATGCCTGTCATCTCTTCGATGACATACTTCCCGATGAGGCCGGCATGGTATGCAGTGCCGCAGGCTACAATGGTGATCTTCCTTATTCCTTCTATGACCTCCCTGGTAAGCTCCGCTTCAGGCAGGACTATCCTGGAGCCATGGAAGCGGCCCTTGAGGGTGCTGCTGATGCTTGAGGGCTGCTCATAGATTTCCTTCAGCATGAAATGCTTGTGGCCCGCTTTCTCGGCCATCATGGCATCCCACAGGACAATAATGCTTTTCCTCTCAACAGGCGTTCCCTCAATTGTCATGAGCTTCAAGCCCTTTTCTGTCAGGACGCCCACCTCGCCGTCATTCAAAAGGACTACCTCTCTGGTGTGGGAGAGAAAAGCCGGCACATCGGAGGCAACGAAATTTTCCCCTTTACCGATTCCCACCACGAGAGGGCTCTCTTTCCTTGCGATAACAATCTTTTCAGGCTCCCTCACGCTTATAATCGCCAGCGCATATGCCCCTCTCACCTCCTGAAGAGTGCGGCACACTGCCTCTTCAAGGGAAGAGCCATAATACTTTTCTATGAGATGAACCAGCACCTCCGTGTCGGTGTCGGAGAGAAAGCGGTGGCCCTCCCTGGCAAGGGACTCCTTGAGCTCAAGATAATTCTCAATAATACCGTTGTGAACAAGCGCTATTGTTCTTGAGCAGTCGAGATGAGGGTGGGCATTGATATCCGATGGCTTCCCATGGGTAGCCCACCTGGTGTGGCCTATGCCCGGTGAGCCCGAGGGGGTGGCTCCCTGGAGCTTTTTCTCGAGCTTCTCGAGTTTCCCTACGCTTTTTATCTCATGAAGACTGCCCTCTCTGACGACGACCACGCCGGCAGAGTCATATCCCCTGTATTCAAGCTTGCTCAGGCCCTCAATCAGAATGGGCACCGTTTCCTTTTTCCCGATGTAGCCGATAATACCGCACATGAAGAGCTCCTGTCACAGATTCATTTTCCCTTAAGGGAAGGGATTTTCTTGCCTTATCAATTACATTCTTATTGGCGCCATAATTTTCCTCCTCATCAATACTCTCACCTGCTCCCGGCCCCTGGGCAGGGATCCCATTTTCAAGGCATCTCTTCCCCTTTTTATGCATCTTTTATTTCAGGAAGGCTTACTATTTTGCTGGAGGAATAGTCCTTTTACCGTCGAAAACTCATACCATCAGGCCCCTTTTTCGGGGATGACGGCCTTACATGAGGGAGAAAAGTCTTACTGGATTCATAAATGAAGGAGGTCAAAGCCATCAATGTGGGAACCATTCACTGAACGTGCGCGCCGGTCCATAGTACTTGCCCAGGAAGAAGCACAGAGACTGGGAAATAATTATATTGGCACAGAGCACCTGCTCCTTGGCATCATCAGCGAGGGGGAGAGCGTAGCTGCCAAAGTGCTTGAAAACCTCGGCATAAGCCTTCAGAAAGTACGCCAGGAGGTGGAATCGCTTGTAGGTAAAGGAGGGAAGACCTCCTCGCAGGAGATGGTGTTCACCCCAAGGGCGAAGAGGGTCATAGAGCTTGCCTTCGAGGAGGCAAGGAGCCTTACCCATAACTACATAGGGACGGAGCACCTGCTGCTGGGCCTTATCAGGGAAGGTGAAGGAGTTGCCGCCAGGGTTCTCACCAACCTGGGCGTGGAGCCTACAAAGATAAGGGCCGAGATCACCAAGCTCCTGGGCGTGGAGACATCGCCGTCGCCCTCCAAGGAGAGGACAAGAACACCGACTCTCGACCAGTACGGAAGAGACCTCACCCAGCTCGCCAGGGAGAAGAAGCTTGATCCCTGTATAGGCCGCCACCAGGAAATTGAGCGGGTCATCCAGGTGCTCTCCCGGAGAACCAAGAACAACCCCGCCCTCATCGGCGAGCCTGGCGTGGGAAAGACTGCCATCGTCGAGGGGCTTTCGCAGAGAATAGTGGAATCCGACGTCCCCGAGCTCCTCAGGGATAAGCGGGTGATAGCCCTTGACCTTGCGGGCCTCGTTGCGGGCACGAAATACCGCGGCGAATTCGAGGAGCGCCTCAAGAGAGTGATGGAGGAGATCCGTGCCGCCGCAGGAGAGATTATTCTCTTTGTTGACGAGCTTCACACCATAGTGGGCGCCGGTGCCGCCGAGGGGGCAATCGATGCCTCAAACATACTGAAGCCTTCCCTCTCAAGGGGCGAGCTCCAGTGCATAGGCGCCACGACCCTCGACGAGTACAGAAAGTATATCGAGAAGGACGCGGCCCTCGAGAGAAGGTTCCAGCCCATCACCGTGAACGAGCCTACCGTTGAAGAAACGATAGATATCCTGAAGGGCCTCCGCGACAGGTACGAGGCCCATCACAAGGTGCGCATCACCGACGAGGCCCTTGTCATTGCCGCAAAGCTGGCCGACCGCTATATCAGCGACAGGTTCCTCCCTGATAAGGCCATCGATGTCATGGACGAATCAGCCTCGCGTGTGAGGCTCCAGTCAACGCTCCCCCCCGTGGAGCTCCGGCAGGTGGAACAGAAGCTCCGCAAGATCCGCGAGGAGAAAGAGATAGTCATCAAGGCCCAGGAATATGAAAAGGCCGCCAAGTTCAGGGAGGAAGAGGAAAAGCTCCGCAAAAAGAAGGAGGAGCTCGAGAAGGACTGGCAGGAGAAGAAGAACAACAAGGGTGACAGGATAAACATGGTGACCGAGGAGGAGATAGCCTACATTGTCTCCCAGTGGACAAAAATCCCCGTCACCAAGCTTGCCGAGGCAGAGTCCATGAAGCTTCTGAACATGGAAAAGGATATCCACAAGAGAGTCATCGGCCAGGATGAGCCTATCAATATCATCTCGAAATCGATACGCCGGGCCCGTGCCGGCCTCCAGGACGCCAAGAAGCCGGTGGGCACCTTCCTGTTCCTCGGCCCCACCGGCATCGGCAAGACGGAGCTTGCCAAGGCCCTTGCCGAGTTCATCTTTGATGACGAGGACTCCCTTGTAAGAATCGACATGTCCGAGTATATGGAAAAATTCGCCGTCTCGCGCCTCGTAGGCGCACCTCCAGGCTACGTGGGATTTGAAGAGGGCGGCCAGCTCACCGAGGCAGTAAGAAGAAAGCCTTATTGCGTCATCCTCCTCGACGAAATTGAAAAGGCCCATCCTGATGTATTCAACATCCTGCTCCAGGTGCTTGAAGACGGCCGCCTTACCGATTCCCAGGGCAGGATCGTGAACTTCAAGAATACCGTCATCATCATGACAAGCAACATCGGCACCTCGGGCACCATGGAAACCACCGAGATGGGCTTCCGCACCGTCAAGGACGAAGGCTCGGCAGATGTGAAGTACGAGAGAATGAAGAAGAAGATCCTCGACGAGGTGAAAAAGATCTTCAAGCCCGAATTCATCAACAGGCTTGACGAGGTTATCGTCTTCCACCACCTCTCGGAGAATGAGATCAAGGACATCGTGGATCTCATGATGGGCCGCGTGAAGAAGGAAATCGAGGCCCAGGGGCGCTTCATGGAATACTCCCAGGAAAGCAAGGAGCTCCTCGCCAAAGAGGGATTTGATCCCGTCTTCGGCGCGAGGCCTCTTCGCAGGGCCATTCAGCGCCTCGTGGAGGATCCCCTTGCCGAGGAGTTCATCAGGAACAGCTTTAAAGAGGGAGATACTGTGCTGATTGACCTCAATCCTGAGGATAAAGCGAAGCTGAGCTTCGGCAAGAAAGAGGCAGTACCGCCGCCGCCGCCGGAGGACAAGAAAGAGGAACCGCAGGATGCCTGAGTGACAGGGCGGCCGGCGGCCGCCCTTTTCATCGAGGGTGAAGAAAAGGCTTATAAGGAACTTTTATGGGTAAGCCAAAATCACGGTTCGTCTGCCAGGAATGCGGCGCCATCGCCGTAAAGTGGCAGGGAAAGTGCCCCGACTGCGGGAACTGGAACACCTTTATAGAGGAGCTGGCAGCGCCGCTCCCCGCAAAAGGGCTCTTCCCGGCGGCCCGGGGAGAACCGGAGCTCCTTAAGGAGATAGAGACAAGCCTGGAAACCAGGATGCTCACCCATATAGAGGAGTTCGACAGGGTCCTTGGCGGCGGCCTGGTGCCGGGGTCCGTCGTGCTGGTGGGAGGCCCCCCGGGAATCGGCAAGTCTACGCTGCTCCTGCAGCTCGCCCATGGAGTATCGACAAAGACCGGCACGGTGCTCTATGTGACAGGCGAAGAGTCGTCAGCGCAGGTCAAGCTCAGGTCAGTGAGGCTCCAGATTGCCCCCGACAATATCTATATACTGCCTGAAGTGAACCTTGAAAGCATCGCGGCACAGATTGAAGCCATCAAGCCGGTCCTTGTGCTTGTTGATTCGATCCAGACCATTTACCGCCCTGAGCTTGACGGGGCGCCGGGGAGCGTGACGCAGGTCAGAGAATGTGCGGCAGCCCTGGTGAGGATTGCCAAATCGATAGGAATCACCCTGGTCATCGTGGGCCACGTGACAAAGGATGGAATGCTCGCCGGCCCCAGGGTCCTGGAGCACCTCGTGGACACGGTCCTCTCCTTTGAAGGCGAGGGCATCCAGAACTTCAGAATCATCAAGTCGGTGAAAAACCGTTTCGGCTCCACCAATGAAGTGGGTATTTTCGAGATGGGGAGCCTGGGCCTCAGGGGCCTCAAGAACCCCTCTGCCTATTTCCTTGCCCAGAGGAGCCGCGCCGTGGCAGGCTCCATCATAATCCCTGTCATGGAAGGCACGAGGGCAATCCTTGTGGAGCTCCAGGCCCTCGTGGCAAAGGCGAACTATGCAGTTCCCACACGCAGGGCCAAGGGAATCGATATAAACAGGCTTGCACTGGTCATCGCCGTGCTGGAGAAAAGAGCATCGCTGGGCCTTGGCGCCTCCGACGTCTTTGTCAATGTCGTGGGAGGCATGGAGATTGACGAGCCTGCCGTGGACCTGGGCCTTGCTCTTGCCATTGCCTCGAGCCTCAAGAACAAGCCCCTCAGGCCGGGCCTCGTGGCTTTCGGGGAAGTGGGGCTGGGGGGCGAAATAAGGGGGGCAAGCCACAGCGACAGGAGGATCATAGAGGCGGAAAGGCTCGGCTTCAAGGAATGCCTTCTCTCACCGCACAATCTCAACGCTGACTCGCCGATGCCTTCATCAATAAAGCTCCACGCCGTCGAGCTGATAAGGGGCGGCATAGAAAAAGCCCTGGAATAGGGGCACAGGGAAAGGAGGTGAAATTATGGAAAAATTCGTGAGATTACTCTTTTACGCCATTTTTGGTCTCTTTGGCAGCAATATAGGCTGGAAGCTCTCCGCAGAGACAGTGACATACTTCAAGCTGCTCCCCCCCGAGGCCCTGAAGGTGAACGCTTTCGCCTTCATCTGCCTGGGCTTCCTGATGGGGCTTGCCGTGTCTCCCTTTTTTGCCAATCTCTTTCTCAAGGCGATAGAGAAGGTTATCGTGCACCTGCAGAAATCTTCCCTGCCGCAGATCCTTGTGGGATCATTCGGACTCATAATAGGGCTTATCCTATCGTACCTCATTACTCTGCCCCTCACTGCCATACCCTTTTCCAGCATCCCCTGGGTTGGCGAATACCTCACCCCCCTCATCAACATACTGATCGCCATATTCTTCAGCTATATCGGCGTGTTCTTCGGCACGAGGATGTCCTTTGCGGGGAATCTCAACACCCTTATGGGCACCACCGTGCAGAGCTCCGATCTCATCTGGGGGAAAAATTACAAGGTCCTTGACACAAGCGTGATCATTGACGGAAGAATCGCCGATATCACCAAGACAGGCTTCATCGAGGGCACTATAGTGATACCGCGCTTTGTGCTCCGGGAGCTCCAACAGATAGCCGACTCATCGGACTCCCAGAAAAGAAACCGCGGCAGGAGAGGCCTGGACATGCTCAACACCCTCAGGAAGGACTTCGGCATCCAGATCCTGGAGAAGGACTACAACGAGCCCGGCGTGGACAGCAAGCTGATAAAGCTCGCCAACGAGGTGAAGGCGACAATCGTCACGACAGACTACAACCTGAACAAGCTGGCATCACTGCAGGAAATCAACATCCTGAACATCAACGAGCTCGCAAACGCCGTGAAGCCCATCATGCTCCCCGGCGAAACCATGAAAGTGAGAATCATCAAGGAGGGCAAGGAGCACGGCCAGGGTGTCGCGTACCTCGAGGACGGCACGATGGTAGTGGTAGAGGGAGCAAGGCGGCATATAGGGGAAATGAGCCTGATAGAGGTAACAAGCTCTCTGCAGACAGTGGCAGGGAAAATGATATTCGCAAAGCTTATGAGACCTGCCGATGCAGAAAAAGAAGACAGCTCACAGGGCAAGGAGTAGGCCATGGGCGTTACCGCTCTGATACCTGCCGCAGGAAAGGGGAGCCGCATGCGCCTGGGCCGCAACAAGCTCCTCCTTCCTCTCTGCGGGAAGCCCGTGCTGATCCATACCCTTGAGGTATTTGAGAAAAGCGCAGAGATTGTCTCCCTCGTCGTGGCATGCCACCGCGATGAGAAAGAGCCCCTCAGTGAGCTCTGCAGCAGGTGGGGCCTTGCCAAGGTGAAGCACATAGTGGAAGGCGGCGAAGAGCGCCAGGATTCCGTGCTTGCCATGCTGAGGGCCCTCGGGGGGGAAACAGAATTTGTGGCCATTCACGACGGGGCGCGCCCCCTTCTCTCAGAGGAAGACCTTCTCGCCACCATAGAGGCGGCCCATGATGCCGACGGGGCCGTGCTTGGATCACCCCTCAGGGACACGATAAAGCATGTGGGAAGAAACGGCGTCATCATTGGAACTCCACACCGCGAAGAATACTGGAGCGCTTTCACTCCCCAGGTCTTCAGGCTTGAAAAAATCATGGAGGCCTACGAAAAAGCTGCGAGAGAATCCCTGAGGACCACCGATGACGCCAGTATTGTCGAGCATTTCGGGGGGAAGGTGGTCATGGTGCAGGCCCGCCACGAGAACCTCAAGCTCACCACGGCGGGCGACCTGGCCCTCTGCGAGGCTGTCCTGAAGGAAAGGGCCGGGAACGTCTTTAAAGGCAGTCTGGGCAAAGAGAGCAGGATATCCAATGGACAATGAAGACCTGAAGGAATCACTGGAATACCTGGAAGAAGTGCTCTTTGAATATGAGCGCCTGGTCATGAACATCGGCAAAAACGGCCTCTCGGCAAGCCTTCTGATGAATTACCGCGACGAGGTGCAGGAGCTCATGACAGAGCTCTCCATGCAGGATATTGACCTGCGCGATCAGTGGAGAAAGGTGGTGACCCTTGACAATGTCCTCAGAAAGAGCGCCCAGCAGTTCGTCAACGAGGTGGGCCACCAGAACTTCAAGCAGTATCAGATAATCAATGACCCTCCCAGGGAGCACTGGTGGTGGTACCTCAACAGGACGACGGCAGCACCTGTTGAAAAGAAAGACTGGAAATTCTGGAAGAAATAGGCGAAATGGCCGGGAAGGCCCTTACCCCCTCCTATTCCCTCATGGCATGGAACATCCGGGCAGGCTTTGCCCCAAAGCAGAATTTCTTTCAAAAAAACCCTTTGTTCATGGGAAAAATGGCGTAAAATATATTTCTGATTTGAAAGATATTCTGCAGGAAATTGCTGGTCCGGGAGGAATTTTATCTTTCAAGCTGCAGGGCACATACTGCAAAATTAGTCCGCAAGCGAAAACTCCTTACAATGTTACCAGAATGATGTAGATGCTTTGTATTTCTCATGGATATCATTTGTATAAATGAGGTGAGACAATGTTCATAGTAGTGGCAGGTCCAATCGGTGCCGGAAAATCAACAGTAACCCGCATCTATTCGCAGATTACCGGCTTTGAGCCCCTTTTTGAGACGGTAGTAGGCCATCCCTATCTTGAAAAGTTCTACGCCAATCCCCTGGAATACGCCTTCAAGGCCCAGGCCTTCTTCCTATGGGACAGGTTCAACAAGCACTACTCCTCGGTGCAGAGCGGAAGGGACCTTGTAGCAGACCGCTGCATTTATGAAGACGGGATCTTCGCCAAGGTGCTCTACCAGCGCAATGTGCTGGATCACGACGATTACAACCTGACGTACCTTCCCCATTACAAGCTCCTCTGCCGCATACTCCAGCCGCCCGATCTGATGATTTACCTGAGAGCCTCGGTGGACACGCTGATGTACAGGATCGGAAAACGACAGCGCTCAATGGAAAAAGGAATACAGCGGGACTATCTTGAGATGCTCTCAAAAGCCTACGAGGAGTGGATCGAGGAGTACCCCCACAAGAAGCTCATTGTGGAAACCGACGATCTGGATCTCACATGCGATCTTCACCCGGACTGGTTCTACTTTTTCAAGGCCATCCATACGAAAGTGCTCAATGACGACATTCCCAGCGAGGCTGTAGGGCTCAACAAGCTCAAGAGCTTTCTCCCCGCTGTGCACAAGAACAACAACGCCGAGTGGGAGAAAAGGGAGATCTTCTGCTGCCCCTGAAAAGGCAAGTTCCTGAGGAGGTAAAGCCATGGCAATAAGCAAACGCGACTTCGATCTTCTGAGAGACCGGGTTTCACAGCTTGAAAGCAAGCTCTATGCCCTTGACAACAGGTTGAAAGTGCAGGAGAAAAAGCTTGATCCAAAGGAATTGCACCGCATTATAAAAACCGAGGAAAAGGCACAGGCGATAGAAAGCCAGATGGGCGCTACCGAGCGTCCTCTCTGACCTGCTCCTGCCTCTTGAAATCCTGTGTCCATAAAAGGGCGAACTGGTGGAACAGGCTCAATTCAAGGAGGAGGCTCGTGAAGAGAAAAAGCGCCACGATGGGGCAGACGCCTGCGGTATAGACCAGTGAAAAAGCGGTGAGAAGGCTTATCACCAGCGACAATGCCGCCGTGAGCGAGGTGGTATTCAGCGTCACCTTCCGGGAAAAAAAGCTCACCAGCACTTTGATGGCGTTACTCTTTCTGTACTTCTCAATGGACGCCGTGATTTCAGGATTAATCTGAGGCTTTGCATAGAAATTATATACGTTTACTGTCATGGTACCCTCCACTTTTATTATGCCCCATGGACCTGCCTGGATAAAGAGGATCTTCGTAAACTTATATGCCGTTTATTGCCGGATTGTTGCCGGAATATTAACATTTTGGGATGACGGGCCGAGGAGGCCCTTGAAGGAGTTGTCCATGGGGAGATGAATTAGACGTTATACTCAGAAGCACGCTGACAAGGAGGCCCTGGCATGGAGTGCAATCGATGCAGGGGGGCAAATGCTCCCGATGCGAAATTCTGTTCCCACTGCGGCGCACCGATGGATTCCCACAGCCGCTGCCCTTCCTGCGGAAAGTCCTGCGACGGCGCGGCAAAATTCTGTGACGGATGCGGCGCGCCCCTGGCAGGCTCATCGCCAATTCAGGTAATGGCGCCGCTGCCGCCGCCTGGCACTGCACCAGGGAGCCCTCCTGCACCCTCCTTCACGCCGCAGCCCTCAAGCCCTCAGGCATTGAAGGGTCTGCCGCCACTACCGGGCCTGCCTCCCTTGCCTCATGATGCCTACGGGGACCCTGCCCAGGGCCCCCCGCCGCTCCCTGACTCTCATGAGGGCCACGCACCGGGACTGCCGGTGCCCGATTTCCCGGGGATTCATCAGGGAGCGCCTCAGGCCGGCTTCACGGATCAGCCTTCTGTACAGAGCCCGGCACCATCAGAGCCCGGGAGCGCAAAGGGGAAAAAACCGTCCCTGTTCGTGCCGATAATGCTTATCATCCTTGCCTTCATTTTCCACAATGGCCTCATCAGCCTTGTGCTCCTTATCGTCGCCATCAGTATGCTTGTCTCGGCATTCCGGAAGGCAAAAAGCGTGGACGGCAGGGGCGGACCTACGCAAAAGCCTTCCTGAAGACGCCGGCAGTCTTTTCGCCAAGGCACGCAATCACTAAATTCCTCACAGGTGACTCAGGCGTTGATTGATCAAAGGCCCTGATGGCATCGCGCATTACGACAGCGCATGCACCGTCAGCCATGCCGCCGATACCGGCGCCCATGGGGGTGAAGACCAGGCTCCCTATGCCGGCTTTCGCAGCCGCTTCGAGCGATGAGTGCACGGCCCTGGCGAGGACGTCCCTGCTGGTCCGCTCCTTGAGCCGGAGCAGGAAAAGGGGGTTGAAGTCATACTTGTCAAGCACCGCGGCATGGATTATATGGGTGAAGTTCCTGAGGCTGCCGGCGCCGGTAAGCACCGCTTCGCCCAGGGCAATGCCGCCGGGGTGAGCCTCGAGAGCCTCTCTCTCGATGGCGCTTCCTGCCTCCTTTCTCACCAGCTCCGACAGGTGGGAGCCCCAGCCCAGCGAGAGCTGCCTGTTTGCAGGGATGACAAGGGCCGCCATGCCCTTCACCTCAAGGGCGCTCCCCTGGAACACCGAAACTTCAATGGCCATCTCTCCTCCACCTCCACGTCACCAGGACCTTCACAGGACCTGTTATTTTATCCGGCCTCCACGGCAAATCCTTTTATTCCACGGCCTGAATGGTATCCTGCGCCTTCCGGCGAATTTCTTTTCTTATTATGAAACGAAAAAGCCTGAGCTCCCTTTTCAAGGGCCCCGCAGGGGAGTCGTGGAAGCGGGCCGCCGACTTTTTCCTCCTCTCATGGGCGACCTCCCTTATTATCGCCTTTTTTGTCTCATACTCCCTTTTCAGCCTTGTCCGTGTTCCCGTCATACTCACGGCAGGTGCCTTCGTGGGCGCCTGCCTGGCCCTTATCATCTACCTCTCTGACAGGCTCATCAGCCGCTTCAGGAGAGACGTGGTGAAGCGCACCCTGGTGCACCTGGTGGTCTTCCCCGCAGGGAGCACCCTTGCCGGCGTCATGGCGGAGCTCTTTGTGTTCAGGCTCGGGGGCGCCCATTTCACCTGGGTTCTCGGCATCACCATCTCCACGGTGGCAATCGGCCTTTTTCTCGAAGGCCACGCAAGGGTCCAGGACCTCATCAGGAACTCCATGGAGCTCCTTGAAAGGGAATACCGGCAGATTGTCATATCGCTCAACAGCAGCCTTGACGTCATCGAGCCCTACAACAGGGGCCACAGCGAGAGAGTGGCCTGGTATGCCCTTGGCACGGCAAAAAGGATGGGCCTCGATGACGACCTTCAGCGCACTATCGCGAGGGCGGCCCTCCTCCATGACATCGGGAAAATCGGGATAAGCGAAAAAATACTCCTCAAGGAGGAGCCCCTCACCGGGGAAGAATGGAAAGTGCTGAAAAGCCACCCCGACATCGCCAAAAAAATCCTGAAGCCTCTCAGGGAGTTCACCACCATCATCAAGCTCATCCAGTTCCACCACGAGAGGTCTGACGGGAAAGGCTACAAGAAGGTCCCCGGCGACAAGGTGCCCCTGGGCTCCCGGATCATAATCGCCGCCGAGGCCTTTGACTCCATGACCACCGACACGCCCTTCAGGAAGGCAAGGACTGCCGAGGAAGCCCTCCAGGAGCTTGTTGATCTTTCAGGAAGCCAGTTTGACGGCGAGGTGGTGAAGCACCTGTCAGGTCTGATAGGAGATCCCGGCTCCTTTACCCTGCCCACCCCCGGGGAGATCCGCTCCATGATTGAGCCTGAAGGCTTCCTTGACCGCCAGGAAAGGGATTTCGACGCCGCTTTTGAGATTACCGGCACCGCGAAGAGAATCGGCACCATGAGAAGATTCTACCTTCTTTTCGGCCAGGAGAGGCACCAGGCCCTGAGCGCCCTTCTCTATGCCCTTGCCGCCGGGCTCCTGCTCGGCCTGCTCGTGGGGTTCTCCATCTTTGCGCTGCGCGGTGAGCCCATGAGAATAGTGTCCTCGCTGTGCCAGGGGCTCTTTATCGGTTTCGTGATATTTCTCGTTAGCCCCCTTGCCGAGAAAATACTGGCATTTTTGAGGAAAGGGCACTCACCTTTCTGGGAGTCGCCGGCAGCGGCGAGCCTCGCCTATTTCCCTGCAGGCATCATAGGCGGCGCCTTCTCCCTTTACCTTATCATCTTCACCCTCTATCCTCATGAGCCGACATCCCTCACGCAGTGGAACATGCTTTACATCACTGCTGTGGGTTTTGTAGCATCGGTGATGGCCTATTTCCTTGACAGGACCAGAAGGGCAGCCCGCCTCCTCCTTCTCTCCCTCAGGAAGCTCCAGGCTTTTCACCTTGAGCTTATCTATTCCCTCGCCTTCGCCCTTGAAGCAAAGGATCCCTATACCAAGGGCCACACCGAGCGGGTTGCGAAATATTGCCGCCTTGTGGGCGACGCCTGCGGCCTCGATGAAAAGGGGAAAGAGGACCTGAGGCTCGCCGCATTTTTCCATGACATAGGGAAAATCGGCGTGAGGCTCTCGGTGCTCCACAAGAGCGCCAAGCTCGACGAAGACGAGTTCGAGGCCATAAAGGGCCATCCCGCCACAGGCGCCGAGCTCCTCGAGTGCATCGAGGCCTTCTCCCATATAGCGCCTTACGTGAGGCACCACCATGAGCAGTGGGACGGCAGGGGCTATCCTGACGGCCTGAAAGGTGAGGAGATTCCCCTTATCTCAAGGATAATCTCCGTGGCCGATGTCTACGATGCCCTCGTGACAGACCGCCCTTACAAGGAGGGCTTCACCTGGGAGAAGTCCATTGCCATCCTGAAGGAGGGCTCGGGAACGCTCTTTGATCCCGGGGTGGTCACGGCCTTCATCGGGGAGCTCGAAAGGCTCGATCCCTCCGTTATCGAGGAAGTAGGCCTGTACTCCGAGGTGGAGAACCTTGATCTCTCCCCCCGCGGCGAGGAATGAGGAGCGCCCAGGAGCAGGGCCAGATTACTGTTTTACTGCCCGGCGGGGACAATGGCGGTGTTGACCGTCCTTTCCCTTTCGAGGGGCCTGGGGGGATCGAGGGTGAGGTCTATCGGATCGAGAGAGAAGGTCGTCACCTGCTGCCCCTGGCCGCCCGCAGGCGCTCCGGCGCCCTGGCCGCCTGCGCCGCTCACGGCGACGCCGCTGCCCTGCATCCAGGCCACGACGCTGCTCATGCGGTCACCGGCCCGTGGATGGGTGGGGAATACGCGCATGCCTCTTCTCCTGCCTTCCAGGTCCTGGAAGAGCCTGAGGGTCGTAAGGGCCCCATTGGGGTCATACCCCGATGCCCTCATGAGCTCCAGGGCCTTCCTGTCTGCCTCGTATTCATCAACCCTGGAATATCCCGACATCAGGAGCCCATAGCTTATGCCCCCGACAGCCTGCACCCAGCCGCTGGCCCTTCCCAGCACCAGCGACAGCAGAATACCGGAAGCGAGGGAGCGCGTCATCTGCTTTTCTCCATGGCGCATCTCGATATGGGAGATCTCATGGGCGGCCACCCAGGCAAGGGGGGCCATATCATCGGTAGGCAGCGACTTGATGAGCTCGGAGAAAAATACGATTCTCCCGTCGGGCAGGGCATAGGCATTTATTCTTGAGCTGTCCACGACTCTCAGCCGGTAGTTTATATTCTTGCGGCCTGCATGGGCCACGAGATTCCTGAAGACCTGCGTGAGGGGCCACTCTTCGGGAATATCAGACGTAGACCCATAAGTCCTGTGGATATCCTTCATCATCTGATCTGAAAGAGCGATTCTCTGCTGCTCCGAAGTATCGGCCCAGAGCGGGGAGGCAAGAAGCAGTATGAAAAGCAGGCAGACGCTTATATATCTCATTTCCGGCCTTCCTTCCGGCATGTTGACGGCAGTTTCACCAGGGGAGACCCGCCGCCCTCTCATGCCACGATAATTCTACCATGGAAAGCGGTGCCTTGACATTAGCAAAGTGTTAATATTTTGGCAGGCTTTCAAAAGCCGGGAGTTCTCGCTCTCTGGATGGAAACCATCTCTCCCCGGCGAATCACTTTATTATCATGAGAAACCCGGCAGCTTCCCCGGCTTTTTGGAGACCCGGCAGCTCCCCTGGTTATGGAGGTGATTCTTGATGGATCCGCAGCTTGAGCTTATGCTGGATTTTGTTATCAGGATATGCAGCATCGCTATCCCTGCAACAGTACTCTGCTTTCTCTTCCTCATCTACCGCGAGCCCCTGGCGGCAAAGATAGGCGGGACCGCTGCCGTCAAGGTAAGAGTCCCCGGCGGGGGGAAACTATCCCTGAAAGGCGATGAGGCCTGCAAGCTTGTTGAGGATGCCCTGCTGAGGCTCAAGGATGACATTGCCTCCCTTGACGAAAGGGCGAAAAAAACGCTGCTCTCCCTCTCCACCTCTGAGAATATCACTCCCCCCGTGCTCTTTCCCGGCTTCAGAAAAGAGAGCGAGGACGAGAGCCTCCTGAGGGAGCTCATGAAAAAGATGCTTGTACGATCCCTCGAAGGCATTCTCACGGAGGAGTGCCATATCGAGCTGACATCCCTCGGGAAAATGTCTGTAAGGCTGAAATGGTGATCCGGGCACTGACTGCGAGGCAAGAGAGCCCTGCCTGATCATCCGATAGGAATTTATCACGCCTCAAAAGAATTGATCCTGAAAAGAGACGCAGGCAATGGATACAAAGCAGCTCGATTTTCTGTACGGCCTCAGGGAGTACCAGACGCTCCTCTCCCTCGGAATTATCGGCGAGGAAGAGGCGGTGAAGCTCTCGCGGGCCTTTGATTTCCTCAGGGCATACAGAGCGTCGGGAAGACTGCTGGATGTGATGGCCTATCCCTATTTCCTTGCGGCGCTCCTCTCACGGTTTTCGGACTTTGCCGTTGATACGGTGTTCCGCTGGGAAGACGGCGCCCTGTGCCCCACCGGCTTCCACAGGGGCGTCACGACAGGAAAAGGAGAGAAGATTTCTTTCCCGTCCCTGACCTTCCATATCGAGCATGAGCACTTCCCCGTTCCCGATGAGACTTACGACGGCGCCCTGCTCTACGAGGCCCTTCATTATCTCACGGAGAACCCCTCCTTTGTTCTTGCGGAGCTCCACAGGGTCCTCAGAAAGGGCGGCTTTCTCTTCCTGTCCACGCCCAATGCCCTCTCGGCCTCAAATATACTGAAGCTCTTCCGCGGGGAGAATATCTATCCCCCTTACTCCGGCCTGGGTCTCCGGGGAACCCTCTGCAGGGAGTTCTCCAGGGCCGAGGTAAAGGAGCTGCTGGAAGCCCATCACTTCAAGGTGACTGAAAGTGCCCCGCAGGACGTGAAGCCCTTCAACACCCTTCAGCGAAGGGTATTCTCATCGCTCAAGGAGCTCCTTGTCAATCTTTTTCCCGGGGCGCCGAAAGAGGAGCACCACGACCACCTCTTCATCATTGCCGAAAAGGAGGGAGAGCGGGCCTACGCCTTCCCCCGGGGCATCTACTCCTCGGAGAGTGAAGAGGAGGAAGCCTGCGGGATCGTGCCTTCCCTCCCGCCCGCCGTGGCAGCCCACAGGGCATTTCTGCTTGATTTTGTGGAGGCGGGCTTCAACGACGGCATCCAGCTTGGCGAAGGATGGCATGGGGGGGAATATTCGGGCTTTCATTACCGCTGGGCAGGCTCAAGCGGCGAAGTCTATCTCAGGGCATCACTGCCCCTCAGGCTTCTCTCCCTTGAGCTCATCATCCCCGTGATTGAAGGGGAAGCCGCCGTGCCGCGGCTCGCCACGGGAAAGGGAGAGGCCCTTCACCTCCTTCATTTCAGCAGGAGAGAAGCATTCCAGGATCGCTATCACATGGTGCTCCTCCTCCCCGAATCAAGGGACACCCTGAGAAAAATCGTGATAACTGCAGGAAAAACCTATGTGCCCCGGGAGGTTGACCCCTCAAGCGAGGATCGGCGTATCCTTGGTATTGCCCTTGTGGCAATGCGCCTCTTCAGAGGTGACAGGCTCACCATGGGAGAAAACGAGCCCTTGCTGCTGGGGGAGGGATGGGGGCCCCTGGAGTGCGCTCCCCCTTCCGTGCGGCCGCTGAAGGACAGGGCATCGGTGACCCTCTATCCAGGGGGCGGCGAGACAGCTCTCATGATCACCTGCAGAAGGAGCGGCAGCGCCGATGGTCCCCTGATGCTCCATGTGCACGCCGATGGGCATGAAATGGAGAAGGGCCTCGCGGCGGGAAAAGAGTGGCAGACCCTGGCATTCCTTTTTCCCGAGCCTCTCGAGGAGAGGTTTGAAGACCCGCTGAAAGTCACGCTTTCCCTTCCTGGCGAGGAAAGCCGGGGCGACGGACTGGAAATCAGCGCGCTGGGGCTCGAAAAAGTGCCTCCCGCCGCAGACCGGCAGGTGCAGTAAATGGACCGCGGAAAAGCCTCAAGAACAAGGGAAGCCATTGAAGTGAGCCTCATCATTCCCTCGGCCATGGCCCACGACGGCCTTCGGCACACCCTGCAAAACGCGGCCCTTCTCATGTATCCTCCCCGGCAGCTTGAAGTCATCGTGGTAAACAACTCAGAGAAGACCATCCCCGAAGAGTGGCTCCTCGCGCTCCCCTTCAGCCATAAAGTGGTCACCGAGAAAAAGCGTTGCCGTGCCGCTGCCCGGAACAGGGGAATAAGGGAATCAAGAGGGAGGCTTCTCATCTTCCTTGATGATGACGTGCTCCCCGAGCCTCAGCTTGCAAAGGCCCACTGGGAGATGCACCTGAGATACCCGGGAAGCGCCGTGCTGGGCGAGGTGCTCCCCTGCCCCGGCACGTCACCTGCCGACCGCCTCCACCTCGCGGAGACCTTCAGGGGGCAGCATGACGGCAAAGCTCTGGAATATGGCACTGTCACCTGCAACCTTTCAGTGCACAGGGAGGCTATCGAAAAGGCCGGTTTTTTCGACGAGCAGTTCACCCTTTACGGCTTTGAGGACCTGGAGCTGGGCTTCCGCCTTGTGAAGGACGCGGGTGTCACCCTGAGGTATGCAAAAGGGGCACGGGCGTGGCATTACAGGGAGCTCTCCATAAGGGAGGCCTGCACCAATTATTTCCAGGCCGGCGCATCTTTTGTGAGGTTTATTCTCAAGCACCCTGCGGCTCTGAAGGCATCGGCTTTCCCCACGATAACAGGACACCTGCGCGAGACCCTCGCCAGGGCCTGCTCGTTCAGGGCATATACTGCCCGGGAAGCCTCGGCACAGAGGGAGCACTATGAGAGGCTCGAGAGGATATGCCTTGAAACCCCCGGGGAGAGCGCCGCCGCCGCCAGGGACAAAGCCTGCCGCAGCATCCTTGATTACTCGTTCATTGAAGGAGCTTTCCTGGCCGCCAGGAGAATCAAGGGCCCCTGCGGCCCTCTCCTCCAGGGTGAAGAGGCTTCGTACAGAGGGTACAGAATCTTCTGGCACGGCCCCACTGAGCTCAAGGGGGGATTCGGCACAGTATCGCGCCAGTGCGTCAAGGCCCTCGGGGAGCTTGGCCATGGGCTCACCGTCTGTGACAGGGAAGGCGCTCACCCTAGAGGAGCAGCTCTTTCCAGGGAAAGCCACCACCTCTATTTTCATCATTACTGGAAAGGACCTCTCCTCTACCCCGTGGGGCCTTACCGCATCCAAGTGTCGGCCTGCGAGACCACCGTCATTCCCCATGAAACCGCGGCAGCCATCAACTCCATGCATGAAGCCTGGGTGCCCTCGGAGTTCTGCCGCGAGAGCTTTTTCAATTCCGGCGTGAGAGTGCCGGTCCACATACTGCCCTACGCCGTAGACATGGGCAGGTTCGCGCCTTCGTCGCTGAGAAGGAGATATTTCCCCGACAGCCGCTTCTGTTTCATGGCCCTGGGCTCCCTTTACGAGTACAAAGGCTTTGATATCCTTGTGAGAGCCTATTACGAGGAGTTCCGCAGGGAGGACGATGTCCTCCTCGCCCTCAAGGTGAAGCCTCATGGCGCCTTGTCGCCGCTGGCGGCAAGGGAGGCCGTCCATGGGCTCCTGGAAGGGATAAGGCGCTCGGTGAAAAAGAAGAGCTTTCCTCCCCTCTTTCTCTATTATGAGGACCTGGCCGACGAAGAGCTCGCCGACTTCATCGGCACCTGCCATGCCTACGTGGTGCCGAGCCGCGGCGAGGGCTTCTGCCTCCCCGCCCTGGAGGCCCTGAGCCTCGGCAGGCCTGTAATCGCCACTGCCTTCGGCGGGCATCTTGACTTTCTCTCTGAGGACAACTCGTACCTCGTTGAGTATCGCCTCGTGGAGGCCTCGTCAAGGGATCATGGCGAGCACCGGCAGGGCCTCTGGGCTGAGCCCTCCCGCGAGCATCTCAGGGCCCTGATGCGCCATGTCTATGAGCACCGGGAAGAGGCCCTCCTGAAGGCCGCGCGGGGACAGCTCCTCGTGCGGCGGAGCTTCACCCTGAAGAACCTGAGAGAAAGAATCGCCGCAAGGCTCGAAGCTATCTACCATGACTACGGGAAGGCCATGGAGAATCTGTTTCACGTGGGGGGCCCGCAATGAGAGCGGCACCGGAAGTGACGGTCATCATCCCCACCTGCGGGAGAAAAGAGAAGCTCAGGAGCCTCCTCCTCTCTCTCGGGGCCCAGACCTTTCCTTTCAGCCGCTTTGACGTGATAGTCGCCGATGACGGCGGCACCGACGGCACCAAGGAAATGGTGAAAAGCCTCCCGACGCCTTACAGGATGCGCTACACCGCCACAGGGAGGGGAGGTCCCGCAAAGGCCCGGAACAGGGGCGCCTCCCTGGCGGGGGGGAACTACCTTCTCTTTCTCGATGACGACGTGATTGCTACAGCCGGCCTGATAGCGGCCCATGTGAAAATGCATGGCGAGCGGAAGCGCTGCATGGTAATGGGGAAGGTGCTCCCTCTCCCCGGTACGGGAATGCTCACCAGGAAGATCATGGATTATTCCTATGCACTTTACCGCCACGGCGACGTGATGGAATTCAACGCAGTGACGGCCAATCTTTCGCTTGAAAGAGTCCTCATGGAAAAGGTGGGGGGCTTCAGGGAGCTCTTTACCGGCGTGGGGTGCGAGGACACGGAGTTCGGCTTCAGGCTCAGGAGCATCCTCAATCTCCCCCTCATCTACAACGAGGAGGCCCTCGCGTGGCATGACAAGACCCTTACTGCCTGCGAGGCGGCAAGAAGCCAGTTCAATACGGGCAGGTTCTTCATTTGGGCGCTCAGGGCAAGCCCGGCAATGCTCTCAAGGCGCTACTCAATCCGTTTCAGCAGGAACATGACGTCGCTTTTGGCTTTCACAGGAAGGTACTTCAGGGTTCTCACTGTGCCAGAGAGGGAGAGGCTTCTCAGCGACGTTGACCGCTACGGGGAGCTGATGAAAAAAAAGCCCTCGCTCCTCATAGAGGAGCGCCTTGAGCAGGAGTGCCTCAGGCTCATCGACTATTCATTCGCCGAGGGAATGCACTGCGAGGCCCAGAAGCTTCCCCATCAGCACTCTCTGCTGGAGCGCATCGCCCCCGCTCCTGTCCCTTCACAACAGCTCACAGGGATCCCGCTTGAGATGGCGTTTCCTTCCGGCGGAAGCTCCTGGGCGGCCAGGATGGGATTTATGATGAAACAGGAGCTCTCGCGCAGGGGGTTTCTTGTCAGGCCGCCTGTCCCCGGCAGGAGCTGCACCATATCACTTCTCATCGGTGCCGAAGCGGTGATGAAAGCTGAGGTAAAACCCTATGCCATAGGCTACCTTGACGTCCCTCCCGGCGGGGATGCTCTCTCAGCCGAGGGATTGGCGGGGCTCGATGAGGTATGGGTCCCCTCCGAGGAGCTCAGAAAAAGCTTTGAGAAGGCCTGGAGGGGGAAGCCCCTTCATGTGATGGCGCCCGGCGTGGACAGGGCACTCTTCAGGCCCGGCGCCTCGATGCCCCTTTTTGAATGGCCAGGCCATTTCACAATCCTGGCAGCCTTTGAAGGGCGCTCCCCTGGAGGGCTCGAGCTCACCGCCGGCGCCTATTTCAGAGAATTTGGCGCTGCTGAGAAGGTGCTCCTCGCCGTGGCATGGGATGGGCCGCCTGAGGGCCTTCCAGAAAACCTTGCTCCCCTGCAGGGAGCGGGAACAGTGAGAAGAAAAAGCCCAGCGGCGGTGGTGCTGGGAAGCCCGCCGCCGTCTCGAAGGCCGATGCTTTACGCATCAGGTCATCTCCTGGTCCATCAGGGCGCCACTGCCTGGGGTTTTCTCACGGCTCTCGAAGCAAAGGCGTCGGCCCTCCCCTCCATAAGCACCGCGGGGGACAGCATGCCCTGTCCCGGCATTGAAATGGCTTTCGAAGGCATTTCTGCCCTTGAAAAAATGGGATCCATGCTGCGCTTTGCCTTTGAGCACCGTGATGAAATCGCGCGGAAAGCCTGGAAATCCCGGAATAAAGGGGATTCTGAATGGGACTCAAGAAGCGCGGGGGAGAGAATGGCGCGGCGCCTCTGGGAGATTGCCGCATTCCCGAAAGGAGCGTGAAGGATGGAGATAGACGAGATGTATGTTGCCAGAAATGAGGAGATTGCCTGGAGCGAGCTTGATGACGAGGTGGTCCTGCTGGACATAGACCAGGGAAGCTACTTTTCTCTCAATGCCGTGGCGGCAGATCTCTGGAAGCTCCTGGACGGGAGCCGCACGGTGGCCTCTCTTGTCGGCGAGGTCCTCACCCTCTATGACGTCGAGGAGTCCCAGGCGCGCCAGGACGTGATAAGGGTGGTAGGCGACATGGTGCAGAAAAATCTCGCCGTCATATCGCCGGCGACGGCAGAGCCTGCTCCCTGAGTGCTTCTTCCAGCAGATCCCGGCCTGCAAGCTCAGGGAGCGCCGCACATGCTCTGCAGCGACTGAAGGAGAGGCACTCAAGCATATCCTCACGGAGCTTGCTGTAGAGCCTCTTTCCCCATATGGCCTCCAGGGAGTCCCTCTTCAGGCTCCCCATAAGGAACTCGCCCAACTCGCAGAGAAAGCAGCAGGGATACACCTCGCCGGGCGGCGTGACAAAACTTGACAGGGAAGGCGCCATGCACCGCGGCGCGAAGCGCTCTCCCCTGGCGAGAAGATGGGCAGCCTGGGCCACCATGTCGGGATCACAGAATGCAGGGGGGGCCACGGCCTTCTCAAACTCCCTGAGTATCCTGCGGACATGGCCTCTTTCCCGGAAAATGAGCCTGCCGTCATGCTCGGTACCTGGAATATAGGGCTGCACCCTCACTTCATCGGCACCTGTCCGGCAGGAGAGGGCGGCAATGGCGGGGAGCTCTTCCAGGGTGTCCTTAACCAGCACCGTATTGGTGCATACGATGGTCCCGCTCCCCGAGACCTTTTTTGCCTCCACAAGGTTCTCAAGCCCCCGCAGGGCCTTCCGGAAAGCACCTTTCCGCTGCCTGAGGACGTCATAGGTGGCGGGAGAGGCGCCGTCAAGGCTTACCATTATCTCGCCGATCTCGAGCCTCATGAGATCCCTAGCCACCTTCCCGGTAATGAGAGTCCCGTTTGAGACCATCCCTGTCTTCATGCCCTTTTGCCGGCTGTATCTCAGGATATCCAGCATATCGCTCCTCATGAAGGGCTCTCCTCCAGTGAAATAGAGCGACTTCACCCCTGAGGCGGCCCCCTCGTCGATGATCCGGCAGACCTCGCGGAACGTGAGCTCATCTCTTTCGGTGTAAGTGCAGCTCCTGTTCATGGAGGCCACGCCGCAGTGGAGGCAGTCCAGGTTGCAGCGGTAAGTGATATGCCACGTGATCTGGCGCGGGGCACAGAGAGAGGCAAGCCCTGCGCGGAAGGCTCCGTCACGCTCGATGAGCCGGTAATATTCCCGGGAACTGGTGGGTATGTCTTTTTTCATGCTCCCCGCCTCTAGCCTTTGAAGTAGAGCTCCTTGAAGAGGAGGCCGCAGGCCAGGATCACTGCCGTGATATACACCACGGGGCTCACTTCCCTGCCCCTCCCCGAGAGGAGCTTCAGCACAGGGTAGGAGATGAAGCCCAGGGCGAGCCCATAGGCAATATTGTAAGTGAGGGGAGTGGCCATGATGGTGAGAAAGGCAGGTATCGTTTCGGTAAAGTCATCGGTATCGATATGCTTTATATTGGTGAGCATGAGGCATCCCACGAGTATTAAGACTGGTGCCGTTATGGGGTTGAATGGATTGCCGTTCTCCACGCAGCCTCCTCCGATAAGGCGCACAAGCGGTGAGAAGAAAAGGGCGACAAGAAAGAGAAGGCCCGTGACCATGTTGGCAAGGCCTGTCCGGGCCCCTTCGGAGATGCCCGTGGCGCTCTCAATGTAGCTCGACACCGTTGAGGTGCCCATCAGGGCGCCGGCACAGGTGGCAACGGCATCGGAGAGAAGTGCCTTGTCCGCCCTGGGAAGCTTGCCATCCCTGAGGAGGCCCGCAGGCTGGGCTACGCCGATAAGGGTGCCCACGGTGTCAAAAAGAAGCATGAAGAGGAACACGGTGATGACGGGGATCATGGTCACCGTGAGGGCCCCTTTCAGGTCCAGCTTGAGCATGGTGGGCTCAAGGGAAGGGGGGACACTGACCAGGGCCCCGAGGAGGCCGTTTTTCATATCAGGCTGGACCATTCCCGTCACAAGGGCTATCACGGTGGAGATGAGCATCCCCCAGAGTATGGCGCCCTTCACTCTGCGGATCATCAGGGTCCCTGTGATGATAATCCCCGCAATGGTGAGGAGAGCCGGCCTCCCGATAAGAGACCCCATGGAAACCATGGTGACGGGGTTGCCGACGATGATGCCGCCCTGCTGGAGCCCTATGAAAGCGATGAAAAGACCTATGCCCGCAGCTATCGAGTATTTCAGGCCCTGAGGCACGGAGTCCAGGATTATCTCGCGGACCCTGGCAAAGGTGAGGAGCAGGAAAAGGAGACCCGAGATGAATACGGCGCCAAGGGCCGCCTGCCAGGGGATTCCCATGCTCATGATGACCGTGGCGGCAAAAAAAGCGTTTTCGCCCATCAGGGGCGCCTGGGCAATGGGATAGTTCGCGTAGAGGCCCATTATGAGCGTGGCAAGCGCCGCCGAGATGCATGTGGCCACCATGACGGCGTTGAAGTCCATGCCGGTCTTGTTAAAGGCGGCGAGGATGGCGGGGTTCACGAAAATAATGTAGCTCATGGTAAGAAAGGTCACGATGCCTCCCCTGACCTCCGTCTTCACGTCTGTCCCGTTCTCGCCGAGTTTAAAAAGTTTTTCCAGCATGGTCTCCCCCTCCTGTGATGTCCAGGAAGAATTATCCCCCCCCGCTGGATTTTCCTTCAGTGAAGGCGCCGCCACCCGGTGCCGGGGAGGAGGGTCATACCCCGGTAAAAAAGCAAAAAAGGAAAAGCATGGCGCAAAAAAGAAAATACTAGGTCCTGCCGCCCGGCCCTTGGAGGAGGCAGGGCGCGGAAAAAATACCCTATAACCTGGAGAAGGAGCATAAGGATGGTTAAAATCGGCATCATAGGAGGCAGCGGGCTTGACAACCCCGACATACTCAGCAACCCGAAAGATACCTATGTAAGAACTCCCTACGGGAGGCCCGTCCTGCTCAAGGAAGGGATGATATCAGGCGTCCAGGTGGCGCTCCTTGCCCGCCACGGTATCGGCCACATCGTTCCTCCCACGCAGGTGAACTACCGGGCTCACATTGATGCCCTTAAAACCGCCGGGTGCACCCACATCATCGCCACCACGGCCTGCGGGAGCCTTCGCAATGAGATAGGAAGGGGCGACCTGGTGATTTTGGACCAGTTCATAGATTTCACCAGGCATCGCGCAATCACCTATTACGAGGATTTCCTTCCCCACGAGCCGATCCATGCGCCTATGAGCGCTCCTTTCTCAAAGCTGCTGAGAGACATTCTGAACGAGACCTGCGGGGAGCTTAAGCTTAAATACCATCAAAAAGGCACCGTCGTCACCATCGAAGGCCCCCGCTTCTCCACGAGGGCTGAAAGCCATATGTTCAGGCAGTGGGGCGCCGACGTCATCAACATGAGCATCGCTCCCGAGGCGATTCTTGCCAACGAGGCCGGCATCCCCTATGCCGCCATAGCGATGAGCACCGACTATGACTGCTGGAAAGAAGATGAAGAGCCCGTCACCTGGGAGGCCGTCCTGGCCATCTTTGCCCAGAACGTGGAAAAGGTGACAAGGCTCATAATCAGCGCAATCCCCAAGGTAAGGAGCCGCGCCGGCATCAAGGAGAAGCTCACGGAAAAGATAAGGACCATCCCCAACTGGCCCAAGGAAGGCATCATGTTCAGGGATATCACGACGCTTCTCAAGGACCCCGAGGGATTCAACCTCATGATAGATATCTTCTCCACGCGCTACAGGGACATGGGGATCAACGCCGTGGCAGGGATAGAATCGAGGGGCTTCATAGTCGGGTCGGTGCTGGCCCACAGGCTCAAGGTGGGATTCATCCCCATAAGAAAGCCGGGAAAGCTCCCCGCCGAGACCGTGTCGGAAGAATACACCCTTGAATACGGCAAGGACAGGGTAGAGATTCACAAGGACGCCCTGGAGAAGGGAAGCCGGGTCCTCCTGGTGGATGATCTCATCGCCACGGGGGGAACGGCCCTGGCAGCCTGCAATCTCCTGAAGAAACTGGGCGCCGAGATCCTCGAGTGCTGCTTTATTGTCGATCTCCCCGACCTGGGGGGAAAGAAAAAGCTTGAGGATGCCGGGTACAAGGTCTTCAACCTCGTGGAATTTGAAGGTGACTAGCGATGAGAAGGGCACCTCGTTTTCTCGCGGCTCTCCTGCTGGCATTCCACCTTTTCTCATGCACCCCCGGAGGCACAGGGGGCATCTCTCCCCCGCCGCCTGCGGCCACCTCTTCTCCGGTACTTTCCACCGGGTCCCCGGGAGCCCGGCCCACTGAAAGTCCGGGTAAAGTTGGAGAACACTGGAAAGAGGTCCTCGCTTCCCGCCTTAAGACGGCGCCCGGGCTTGTGTACTGCTCGGCCGGCGACGCCTCGCCCCTCGTAAAAGTCATTGAGGGAAAAGAGCACAAGGTCAAAGAAAAGTGGCCTTCGGAGACCATAAAGTACCACCTTGCCCTGAGGCCCGACGGGACCGAGCTGTGGTGCACTCCGCCCTACTGGGAGTTCGGCAAGGGCCTCCTCAGGCTCCCCCTCATGGTCATGAATCCCAAAAATGGCGCCATCATGGAGAAAATCCCCTGCCCCGGCGCGGTGATGACGGCCTTTACCCCCGACTCGGAAAAAGCCTACGTATCCCTCATCGCTTCGAGCACCGTGGAGGTCTATGACGTGAAGACCCGTAAAAAAACGGGAGCCATCGATGCCGGAAAGCACCCCAAGAGCCTCTGTGTGTCCTTTGACGGCCGCCGTCTCTACGTGGGCCATTCATCGGCGGTGACGGCGGATACCGTCACGACGCCCCAGGGGATAAAGCTCCCCAGGGTTGATACAGGAAGCGAATATGTCACCGTCATTGACACGGCCAGCGACAAGGTCACTGAAAAAATCGCGGTGAAGGGGATACCGGCGGGCCTCGCCCTGAAGCCTGACGGCTCCCTCCTCTATGCCTCGGTGAACAACGTGGTGCGAAAGCCTTACACGGCCCTCACCAAGGGGCCCGTTGCGGTAATTGACACGGCGGGCGGAAAAATCATCAGGACCATCACCTACCCTGGAACGCACCCCATAAGCGATCTCGCTTACACTCCCGACGGGAAGAAGGTGTACGGCATATGCGGCGGCCTCCAGGACTCGGCCTTCGTCTTCGATGCTGAAAAGCACGTGCTGAAAAAAGTGATAGCCCTGGACGTCGGCGGCTGACCCCACGATCTCGCCGTCAGGTCTGACGGCGCGAGGGTCTATATCACCTCGGGCATCATGAAGGGCGGGCTTGTGGCCGTTATTGACACTAAAAAGGATGAGGTGGTGCAGAGAATAAAGGTGGGAACGGGGCCGGGGGGGGGGCAGACAGGCCCCGGCATGGCCTTCAGGCAGGGCTCGGCCTTTGGTATCTGCGTCGATCCCTTCTGGTGGTTTTCCCCTTAGCGCGTCAATGGAGGAGGAGTTTTTCCTCTCCCTGGCATAGTGTTGACAAGAGCATAGAGAAAGGTTCTGGTATCTCCCTGCCGTGAATACCTGGCGCATCCTTGACACGGGAGCCCTCCCGGCCGCTGAAAATATGGCGCTTGACGAAGCCCTTCTCCAGGCGCGGGCCCGGGGCGAGAGCCCCGACACGCTGAGGTTTCTCCAGTTCTCCCCGCCTGCGGTGCTGGTGGGGCAGCATCAATGCCTCAGCCACGAGGTGCGCCTCGATTACTGCACCGGGAGAAAGCTTGACCTGAACAGGAGGATCACCGGCGGCGGCGCCATCCTCTTCGACGAGTCGCAGCTGGGGTGGGAGATCATCGCGGCAAAGGATTCCTTCGGCCTTGGCCTTCCCACCATCGACTTCTTCAGGAGGCTCTGCGAGCCCCTCGTGAGAGCCCTGGAGAAGCTGGGGCTCAAGGCCTCCTTCAGGCCGAGAAATGACGTGGAAATCGAGGGGAGAAAAATCTCCGGCACGGGAGGCACCGACGAAGGGCCCGCCTTCTTCTTCCAGGGAACCCTGCTGGTGGATTTTGACATCGCCACGATGCTCAGGGCCCTGAGAGTCCCCATTGAAAAGCTCCGTGAGAAGGAGCTCCGCCATGCGCGGGAAAGAGTCACGTGCCTCAAGTGGGAGCTCGGAAGAGTGCCATCGGCCGTAGAGCTGAAGCGCCTCATCGCCGGGAGCTTCAGCGAGGTCTTCAAGGTCACCCTCAGGGAGGGAGGCCTCACGGCTTCAGAACAGGAGCGCTTTGCAGAGAAGCTCCCCCTTTTTTCTTCCCGGGAGTACGTGGACAAGGTGAAAATGCCCGGTGCCGAGCAGCCTCTGGTCCACTCCCTCCACAGGGCCGAAGGGGGCCTCCTCAGGACTTCCCTGATAGTCAGCACAAAGACAAAGAGAATTCTTGACATCGTGATCACCGGGGACTTTTTTTCCTGCCCCCCGAGAGCCATGGCGGACCTGGAGGCATCACTGAAAGGAACCCCCTCCGACAGGGAGGCAGTAGAGCGCAGCCTTGCCAGGTTCTTTGAAGGGGGTAACGCCCGGTTCCCGGGAGTCTCCCCTGCTGATTTCGCAGGGGCCATAGAAAAGGCCCTGGAAAAGGTGCAGGTCACCGAATGGGGCATTCCTCTCTCCCATGCCAATGACATCTTCCTGACAGGGGGCTCCTTCAGGAAAGTGGCCGGCCATTCGCCGCGGCACATGCTCCTCCCTTACTGCGCGAAGCCTCTTGACTGCCGCTACCGCCAGCAGAAAGAGTGCGCACTCTGCGGGAGATGCACCGTCGGCAAAGCTTACGAGCTTGCCAGGGACAGGGGCCTTGAAGCCGTGAGCATCACCAGCTTTGAAGACCTCAAGGCCACGCTCGTGAGGCTCAAGGAACAAAGGAAGGCCTCTTTCATAGGCTGCTGCTGCGAAGGCTTCTATCGGAAGCACCTGGAGGACTTTGACGAAGCCGGCGTTCCCGGCATACTGCTCAATATCGATGATACGACGTGCTATGAGCTGGGCAAGGAGGAAGAGGCCTACCACGGGGCCTTTGAAAACGAGACGACGCTGAAAATCGGCCTCCTGGAAAGGGTCCTTGATGCGGTACTGTGACGTGCTCGTCGTGGGCGGAGGGCCTGCAGGCTCCGCTGCAGCCGCCGAGGCCGCGAAGCTCGGCGCTGAGACCATCATCGCGGAAAAGCAGAGAACCGTGGGGGAGCCGGTGCGCTGCGCCGAATTTGTGCCCCTCATGCTGCTCCGTGAGCTGGACATCCCCGCAGCGGCCGTCAGCAGGAGCACCACAGGGATGAAGACCTTCCTTCCGGGAGGAGAGGAGATTGTCTCTTCCCTGCCTGGCGTGATGCTCCACAGGAACCTCTTTGACCAGGCCCTGGCGGAATATGCCGCAGGAGAAGGAGCGAAGCTCATCACCGGGGCCCGGTGCACAGAATACCGGCGGGGAGAAGTGATAATGTCAGCGGGCAGCGGAGAAATCTCCATAGTGCCCAGGGTAATCATCGGCGCCGACGGCCCCGCCTCCACCGTGGGAAAATGGATGGGAAGCGTGAATAAGGACTTTATCATAGGCCTGCAGTACGAGCTCCCCCTTGCAAAGCCTCTTGAGCACACGGAGATACATTTCCGGCATGAGTTTTACGGAGGCTACGGCTGGCTCTTTCCCAAGGAGCACACGGCGAGGGTCGGCATAGGAGTGAGGCTCTCGAAGCCGCTCAGCAGGAGGCCTTACCTCAGGAGCCTCCTCGCGGGCTTTGCCGAAAGCCTCGCAAAGCAAGGAAAGGTAAAAGGCGATCCCCTCTCCTTCGTGTCGGGGCTCATTCCCTGCGGCGGGCCTCTCAGAACGGTGAAGGACGCCATCGTGCTCGCAGGCGACGCTGCAGGGCAGACTCATGCCATCACGGGAGGCGGCGTTCCCCAGGCGGTCTTATGCGGGAAAATGGCGGGCAGGGCCGCCGCGAGAGCCGCTGCCGCAGGCTCCATGGAGCTCCTCCAAGCCTACGAAAAGGAATGGCAGCTCCTCTTCCATGACGAGCTTGCAAGGGCCCGGAAGAAAAGGCAGCTCCTCGAGTCGCAGTGGGACACCCTTGATGCTGTCGTAAAGAAGACCTGGGTCATTTTCAGAGAATATTACCGGGAGGGGTAAGGAGACAGAAGATTCCATGGTGCGTGCCAGCGAGAAGATGAAAAGAGCCCGGGAGCTCTCAAGGGAGAGATTCGGGAAGAGGATAACTTTCTATCATCCCGGCATGTTTCATTACCGGGGGGAATGGGGAAAGTACCCCGCCCTCTCAATCACGGCGGACCGCTGCGAGCTGGCGTGCCTTCACTGCAGGGGAAAGCTTCTTGAGCCGATGATTCATGCGGTCACACCTGAGGAGCTGGTGAAGAAATGCCGCAGGATAAAGGAAAAAGGAGCCCTGGGCGTGCTGGTGACCGGCGGATCTTCAAAAAAGGGTGAGCTCCCCTGGGAAGGGTTTACCGAAGCGCTGCGGGAAGTGAAGAATGAGACGGGGCTCTTCATCTCGGTCCACAGCGGCATCGTGGACGAGGCCCTTGCAGGGGCATTGAAAGACGCCGGGGTGGATCAGGCCCTCATCGACATCATTGGTGACGACGGGACTTTCCGGGAGGTATGCCGGGTGCCCTTCGGCATCGAGAAGATCGCCGGGTCCCTCGATGCCCTTCATGGAAAGGCAATCCCTGTCATCCCCCACATCATCGTGGGCCTGAAGGGAGGAAAGCTTCAAGGGGAATACAGGGCCATTGAGATGGTGAAGAAATACCGCCCTGAAATAATTGTGATAGTATCGTTCATGCCCCTCGCAGGCACACCGATGGAGAAAGCCGCCCCACCAGATCCTTATGAGGTGGCCGATGTGCTTGCCGAGGCGCGCCTGGGGAACCCTGATTCCTTGATTGCCCTGGGGTGTGCAAGGGAGAGAGGAAGGGCCCTCATAGACATCCTGGCGGTGGAGTGCGGCGTGAACAGGATTGCCATACCGGCAGACGAGGCAGTGAAAAAAGCTGAAGAGCACGGCCTTGCCGTCACGTGGGAAAAGACGTGCTGCTCTCTGCCGGAAGGCTTTAAAGGAGGAATCGCATGAAGACAGAAACGCTGAAAACCAAAAGCCCCGATTACGTGAGGATAAGCCTTGCGGCGGCGATGATGCTTGATCTCAAGGGAGGGCTTTTCCACAGGAACGCCCTGTCGCCCTGCATCAACGTGCTTCTCACCTATGATTCAGGATGCGCGGGGAGCTGCGCCTATTGCGGACTCTCACTGAACCGGAAAGGCTCTTACAAGGAGAAGAGCTTTATCAGGGTAAAATGGGATCCCTACCTGCTCAGCGATATCATTGAGCGCATCAAGGCCAGGCCCGGGCAGGTGAAAAGAATATGCATCTCCATGATTACCCACCAGAAAGCCTGCAAAGATACCATAACCATCGCGGGAGAGATCAGGAAAAGCCTTGACATCCCCCTTTCTGTCCTCCTCTCCCCCTCGGTCACCAGAAAGAAACACCTTGATGAGCTGAAGAGGGCCGGCGTCCAGATGGCGGGCATTGCCGTGGACTGCGCAAGGGAGGACATTTTCGAGGAAATAAGGGGAAAAGGCGTGGGAGGCCCCCACCGCTGGGAGAGGTACTGGGAGTGCTTCCACGAGGCCCTGGAAATATTCGGGAAAGGGAACGTGGGCATCCACCTCATCGTGGGGCTTGGCGAGTCAGAAAGGGAGATGGTGGCCCTGATGGAGAAAATCCACTCGAGCGGGGGGAGCACCCATCTCTTCTCCTTTTTTCCTGAAGGGAACTCCAGGCTCTCAGGGCACCCAAGGCCTTCGCTTGGCCATTACCGCAGGATACAGCTTGCACGGTACCTCATCGATGAAAACATGGCAGGGGAATTTGCCTTTAATCCCCCGGGGAAGCTCACCTCTTTCGGGCTTGACAGCGAGAGGCTCGAGAAGGTCATCGCATCAGGGCTTCCCTTCATGACGAGCGGGTGCCCCAACAGCGGCGCCGCCGACTGCAACAGGCCCTATTCGGACTCAATGCCCGGCGAGGCCATAAGAAACTTCCCCTTTCTCCCGGAGCCCGGGGATATTGCAGCGATAAGAGAGGAACTGGGAACTCCCTGATCCCGAGGAAGAGATCTATGAGCCAGAAGGCGCCGCTGACCCTTTACGCCACCCGTCCCGGCACGTCAGGCTATGGAAAAGTGGCCGCGGGAATCCTGAAAGGCCTTGGAGGGGAAGGCTACGCCGTCCGCTTCAGGCCCTTCAAAGAGATCTCGGCCGAGGCCTCCTCCCCGGCGGCTCCTCATGAGGCCACTGAGGACGACGGTGCCATAACCCTCTGCCTGGCGCCTCCCTATGCTTTCGCTGCAGGGAGGGGACGGTACAGAATAGGCTACACGTCCCATGAGACCACGGAGCTCCCCGAAAGCTGGCCGCCTCTGCTGAACCGCATGGACGAGATCTGGGTATTTTCCACTTTTAACGAGAGAGCATTCAGAGCTTCCGGGGTGCGGGCTCCCATAAAGGTAATTCCTCCCGGCGTCAACAGCGATGAATTCCATCCTGGAAAGGGAGAAGGCCTGATGGAGCTTTACGGGGCCTTTGTCTTTCTCTCCGTCGGGAGCTTTCACCATTACAAGGGCCTCGACGTGCTCATCAGGGCATACCTGGAGGAGTTCAGGGCCTCCGACGAGGTGTGCCTGATCCTGAAAAGCTACCGGTATTTTAATTCCCCAGGGTGCGATCCTTTTCTCCATGCCGAGAAAGCGGTCTCTGAAAAAGGCCCCGGCGCCCCGCCCCTCGTGGTCATTGACGGGCCCTTCAGGGAATCCCTGGCCTCCCTCTACCGGAGCGCCGATTGCTATGTGAGCACAAGCAGGGGTGAAGGATTCTGCCTCCCCCTGCTGGAAGCAATGGCATGCGGCATCCCTGTCATCTCCAGCAGTTTCGGCGGGCCCGGCGACTACCTCACGGCAGAAACGTCCTACCTGGCCGACTACAGACTGGTGGATGTCGCGCCCAATGACCACCCTTTCCACACCAGGGGGCAATGGGCCGAAGTAGATCTTGACCATGTAAAGCACCTGATGCGCCATGTATATGAGCACAGGGACGAGGCGCGGAGCAGAGCGGAAAAAGCGCTCGACAAAGTGAAGCGTGACCATTCTGCAGGCCGATGGGCCGCCGCCATGGCTTCGCGGCTGAGAAGCATTGAAAAGCGTATTATCTGAAAGAGAGCGCCTGTGAGAGAGAGACTCAAGACCCTTTTCCATTTCCGCGAGCTTCTCATGAGCCTCTTCATGAGGGACCTGACTATGAAATACCGCGGGTCGGCGCTTGGCTTTCTGTGGGCCCTCATCAATCCCCTCATCACCCTTGCCATACTCTCGGTGGTCTTCACGAGGGTCCTCAGGATGGGCATTCCCCATTACCCCCTTTTCCTCTTCTGTGCCCTCATCCCGTGGAACTTCCTCCAGCAGAGCCTCCAGGCCGCCACCATGTCGCTGCCTCTCTACGGGCCCGTAGTCACCAGGGCGGCCTTCCCCCGGGAGGTGATCCCCCTGTCGCTGCTCTTCTCCAACTTTGTCCACACCTTCCTCGTAGGGCTCGTGATAAACGTCGCCCTCATCATCCTCTACAGGATTCCCGTGGGAGCGGCTCTCCTCTATATCCCCCTTATCTGCATGGTGCAGGTGCTGTTCACCGCCGGTATCGCCCTTATCCTCTCGTGCCTCCAGGTATATTACCGTGACGTGAACGTCCTTCTCACCCATGGCCTTACCTTCTGGTTTTATGCCACGCCGATCCTCTACCCCCTCTCGATGGTGCCTGAGCCTTATGCCGCGTGGATTGCATGGAACCCTCTCACCGGTATCATCATGGCATACCGGAACGCCATCCTATTTGCCGGGGCTCCTCCATGGGCGCTGTTCTCGTGGAGCGCCCTCGCGGCTTTCATCACTTTCCTGGCCGGTTACCATCTTTTTAACCGCCACCAGGATTTTTTTGCCGAGGAGCTATGAAAGTAATCGAGCTTGAAGGAGTCTGGAAAAAATTCAGGAGGTACGCGAGAGAACACAGGACTCTCAAGGAGACCCTCATCAGGGGGACAAGGGGCATCTGCGGAGAGTTCTGGGTCCTTGAGGATATCAATTTCTCGGTGGACGAGGGGGAGTGCTGGGGAGTCATGGGGGCGAACGGCGCGGGAAAGACCACGCTCTTCAGGCTCATAGCCCGCATTCTTCAGCCCACGAGGGGAAAAATCTCAACTTCCGGAAGAATCAGCGCCATCCTGGACCTGGGTGTGGGTTTCCACCCTGATTTCACAGGACGTGAAAATATCTTCACCTATGGCGCCATACTGGGAGTTCCCTCGAGGGAGCTGCGGGCGAGGCTCGATGAGATTGTCGCCTTTTCAGGGCTTGAGGATTTTCTGGAAGAGCCTCTCCGCTCGTATTCATCGGGGATGGCGGCGCGCCTGGCATTCTCCGTGGCGGTCCACGCAGGCCCATCGATTATCCTGCTGGACGAGATCCTCACCGTGGGCGACAGGGGCTTCCAGCGCAGGTGCCTGGAGAAGCTCAAGGCTCTCAAGAGCGAGGGAAAAACCATTCTGATCATCTCTCACAGCCCCGAGCTTCTCGCGGAGATCTGCCCCCGCTCCCTCCTCATAGAGGGCCACAGGCTCTCCGCCAGGGGTGAGACCGCTGAAATCGCCCGGCAGTATTGTGAGATCACCAGGAGTGAGAAAGGGGCCGACGATGAGAGAGCCTGCTGAAATGGAGGCCTGCCAGGCCTTCTCCATGGGGGGCATGCTCAGGGCCCTCAGGGAAAAGCTCCTCGGGCAGGAAAGGGAGAGAATCCCGGCCCCCCTGGAGCCAAAGGGGGCCTCATGGCCCGACGATGCCTTCCTTGTGCTGAAGGAGAGCTTCCTGAGAGGATATGCGACGGGGGCCGCCGCGGGAACCCCCGATGAAAAGGCATTTCTCATCAGAGAGATTCCCCTTGTCTGGAAAGGCTATTTCCATGCCGTGTCAGGATACGGCCAGGGCACGAGGGACTACGTGAGGGAGCTGAAGAGAAGGCAGTGGCATCTCTTCAGGGACAGCCTGAAGGGAGATCATGAGCTTGATCCATGCTTCTTCCCCGGGATCTCCTCCCTTCCACCGGCGCGCTCAATGAAGGCCGCTCCTTTCATATCCCTTCAGCATGTGCCTCCCCTTCAGCTCCAGAGGCTGGAAGGCGCCTATTCCATAGGCATCACCACATGGGAGACCTCAAGGCTTCCCCCCCGCTGGGCTGAGGCCTGCAACGCCGTCGATGAGCTATGGGTGGCCTCGTCATTCAACGAGCGTGCCTTCAAGGACTCCGGCGTCAGAGTGCCGATAAGGGTCCTTCCCTACGGCGTGGACCTGGCGCGCTTTCATCCCGCCGTGGAGCCCCTGAGGGAGCTCCCCGAGCTTCATATCGCCACAAAAAAGCTCCGGGACTTCTTTATCTTTCTCTCCGTCGGGGCTTTCTACCCCTACAAGGGCTTTGACGCCCTCATGGCGGCCTATATAAAGGAATTCTCCTCCTCCGACGGCGTGGTGCTCATCATAAAGGTTTATCCATACTTCGGCCACACGATACAGGGAATAGGTGCCTTCATCAGGACCCTCTCGAAAAAATTCGGCAGGAAGAAGATCCCCCGGATCCTCTTCCTCCAGGAGACTTACGTAAGCGAAATGCCCTCCCTTATGGCCCTCGCCGATGCCTATATCTGCTCGAGCAGGGGTGAAGGGTTCTGCCTCCCCCTCCTTGAGGCCATGGCAATGGGAAAGATTGTGCTTTCCCCCGCCTGGGGAGGGCAGGTGGACTACCTCCACGAAAAGAACTGTTATCTCGTTGCCTGCCGTGAAGTGCCTGTAAGGCCGGGATCACACCTTTACCACTCATCAGGCACGTGGGCAGAGCCTGACATAGAGCACATGGGCTCCCAGATGCGGCAGGTTCTTGAGCACAGGGAAGAGGCGATGGAACGGGCCTCCCGCGCCTGCCACGAAGCACGGGGGGCATGGAGCACTGCCCACGCCGCCGATATCCTGGAAAGATACTTACTGGAGCTCTGCCGATGACAATGGTACAAAACCCATCTCCATTGAGCCTTTTTCTCAGGCGTCTGCCCGGCACGGTAAAAGAGCACCTGGCTTCCTCAGGCCCCGGAGGGGGAAAGAAAATTCTGCTGCTCACAAGCCTTGTTGATATCCAGCCGGGGAGCATGACGGGCCGCCGCCTCTACAATGCCTGGAAGGGTGAGATCTCTTCTCTCCTGCCCGATAAGGAACCCGGCGGGGATGAGATACCTGCCGGCAGCGCTGATTTCCACGAGCTTGAGGAGCGCCCCTTCCCGTGGAAAACCGGGAGCCTGGACTGCATCGCGGCAGAAAGCATCCTCGAGCATTTCAGAAAGAGCCCCACCTGTTTTCTGAATGAGTGCCACAGGGTGCTCCGTTCCCGGGGAGTGCTCTATATCGCGACACGCCGGGCATTCTCGAAGGACGCCCTCGCAGGGCTCCTCTCGGGGAAAAACTGCTTCCCGCCTCTTTGCGCCCTGGGGACAGGGGTCCGCATCACAAGGAAGTTCACTTCCCGCGAGATTGAAGAGCTCCTGCGGGCCTGCGGCTTTGATGAAATCAAAGAAATCCCCCCTTCACCCGGCTCCCCCGGCGAAAAAGCCTTTTCCCTTGAGACGGTCAGGGACCTGGCCACACTCCTTGGCGTTGCCCCGGGAGCATGTGAGAATCTCCATGAGAGCCTCATCATGGCATGCCGGAAGGGGCCGGGAAGCCATTACTCCTTCCCGCCCGGCCTTTACCGCCATAAGTACCTTGACGCCGCCTCATACCGCAGCGAGGTGGTGATGGGAGACAACTGCGCCCTCCAGATCGCGGGGGGGTGGTATCCCCTGGAAAAGGGCCCTCCAGCGGGGCGCTGGACCGGGAAGACCGCCGCTCTATATCTTAAAAGGAGCGGATCGGAGAGCGTCCTGGCCCTTGAGTGCCATCTGCCCTCGCCCGATGGCGAGGTATTTCTGCCCCTGGCGGAGATGGAAGGCGCCGAATTGCCATTCACCGGCAGAAAAACCGGCGATCTCCAGATCCTCAGGTGCTGGTGCCCCCGGGGCGGCGAGGGGCTTGTCAAGGTGACCCTCCATGCAGGCAGAATTTTCAGGCCTTCCGATCATGGCAGCAGGGATACCAGGGAGCTGGGACTCTATGTGAGGAGAATCGCTCTCTCACCGGGGCACACCCTGCTCATGGGCATGAACGATGATATCCTGGCAGGCGAGGGCTGGCATGAACTGGAACGCCATGCCATGAGCGAAGAGACCCTCACCTACCGGTGGACCGCAGGAGAAGCCCGCGGAGAGCTTCTTGCGCGGGGGGGTGAAAAAGCCGTCTCCCTCCATTACTACTTCCCCTCGCAGGAGGGGAGCAGGGCATTTCTAGAGATAGCCGATCCCCCCATGGGGGCCATACCCCTGCCGCCGGCATGGGAATGGGAGAAGAGGACTCTGGCGCTTCCGGGAGCACTGGAAGGAAGGGTCATTTTCATCCTGAGGGTCACAGAGCCCTGGGTGCCCGCCCATGCAGATTCCAGCGGCGATACAAGGGAGCTGGGAATCGCAGTCTCTTCACTCTCCCTTGCCTATGGCCATGAATGACGGCGCTCTCACTCTTCTTTGCTCCCTGGCAGCAGACTTCCTGGAAGGGAGGCCTCCCCGTCCCCCTGGCGGCCTTTCCCCCGAAATCCCATGGGAAAGGCTCTCGCAGCGCGCCTGCGATGAGAGCCTTGTTCCCCTTCTTTTTCACCTGGCACAGGAGGAGTCTTTTGCCGCAACCATACCGCCCGTCCTCCTCTCTGCCTGGAAAGAGACTTACTACGGCACGGCAAGGCGCAACACCCTTCTGCTCCATGAAGTGAAGCAGATCATTGCAAAAAGCCGCGGACGAACCCATGAAGTCCTGGTCATCAAGGGCGCCTTTCTCATCGCCGCCCTCTACAGGAACTCCGCCTTGAGGCCCATGCACGATGCCGACCTTATCGTGAAAAGAGAGGATCATCAGGAGCTTGCGGGGCTTCTCATGGAGCAGGGGTTCTCCCCCTGCGGCACCAGGGAAGAGATTGTGAGGCACAGGAGGCTCGGCCGTTCTGTCTTCTCAAAACAGGCTGCCGGCGAAGAGCTGTTCCTGGAGCTCCACGAGGGGATCCTCTGGAGCGCGTCGTTCATCCCGGGGGAAATGCTATGGAGCGCGCCGGAAGCCTTCAGGCTCAATGATATTGAGGCATTCAGCCTTGAGCGCCATCTCCATTTTCTTTACCTGGTGGCCCACTGGGCCCACCACCTGAGGGAAAGGGCGCCCCTCATCTGGCTTCTTGACATGGCGCTCTTCCTGAGAGAAATGGGGCTCTCATGGGATGTCCTCACCAGGCTTGCGGAAAGCCTGAAGCTCACCGGGGCCCTTTTCCATCTTATCGCTTCCCTGGAGGATGCTTTCTCCGTTTCCGTTCCTGAAGAGACAAAAAACAGGCTCCGCCCCGGGGGTCTGGAAGGACTGCTTTATCGTCTTGCCCTTCCCCATGGGTCCCTTCTTTCCCTGTGGCTTACCAATCCCCTTAATTACCTTTTACCGCCCCCGGGGCTCCTGGAGGAGCGTTACCCGGGATCGGCCCGCAGTCTTTTCAGAAAACGCCTCGCTTTTCTGGAGGACACTGCCGAGAGGATGTACAAGATTATCATACAGAAGGTCCGCCCTCGGGGGGAGAAAAAGAGCAGCACTGCCGATGAAGAGATTTCATTACCTGGCGTTGAACAGAAAAGGGGACACCGTAAGCGGTGAGATGGATGCCGCCGACAGCGGGGAAGTCATTGCCCGGCTCAAGCAGGAAAAGATGCGACCGCTGAACGTGCTGGCCATCAAGGAGTATGGCCCTCCGCCGGGAAAATCGCTTCTCTTCAAGGTGCGCAGGGATCTGCTCCTGCTCATCAAGAATGCCTACAAGGTCCTTGCAGCGCAGCTTGAGCGCTCTCAGAAAATCGACGAGCGCAAGGTCTCAATCTTTACCCACCAGCTCTCGGCGATGCTCGGGGCAGGAATACCGATTACGGCGGGAATAAAGTCCATCCTGAGCGCCGAGAGCGACAGGAAGTTCGCCCTGGTGCTTGAACAGCTTGTCACCTTCATGGAGAGCGGCCATTCCCCCCACAATGCCTTCGGCCGGTTCCCCGGCACCTTTTCCAGGGCCTATGCAGGCCTGGTGGGAGTGGGACAATCATCGGGAAGGCTCCCTGCCGTGATGGAAAAGCAGGCCCAGGACCTTGAGAAATATTATTCCTTCAAGAGAAAGGTCATTTCAAGCCTTACGTACCCGGCTTTCGTGATGGCCTTCGCCATAATCTCAGTCTTTGTCATGATGATTTACTTCGTGCCTGGCTTTACCGGCATCTACCGTGAGACCAGAATGCCGCTCCCATTCATCACGGTGATGCTGGTCACGACCGTCAATTACCTCACCAACCCCCTGTTCTGGGCCGCGCTTGCAGCAGCAGCAGCTGTGGGGATCTTCCTGCTGAAGAATTACCTGGCGACCCCTGTAGGACGGTACTATTTTGAGACTACCAAGCTCAGCATCCCCGTTTTAGGTGGGCTCATCGCCCAGAGCGAGCTCTACATCATCTTTCTGAACCTTGCGACAATGATGGAATGCGGCATCACTATAAGCGATTCCCTCACAATCCTTGTGGAAATGACGCCCCACCCGATTTTCCGCGAGATGATCATTGAGACCATAGAGAGCCTCAATTCAGGGGAGACCTTCTCTGACGCCATCAAATCCCATCCCCTTGTTCCCCACTATGTGACTGACCTCTGCGGCGTGGGCGAATCAACGGGTGATCTCCCGTCCATGATTAGAAGGTCGGCGACCATGATGGAAGAGCATGTGAACGGCAGGCTCGAAACGTTCCTGAACCTCCTGGAGCCTGTAATCATCAGCATGCTGGCCTTCGCAGTGGCCTTCATCATGATTGCCATCTTCCTGCCACTCTACAACATCATCAATTCCTTTTCCTGAAGCCTCAGCTTCAGTAAAGAATGACGTTCCCGTCGCTGTCAACGGACACGCAGGCCGTTTCCTGGCCGCACTCGACAATGATGGTCAATGCCCTGTTTGCCACGGCGAATTTCCAGCTCCCGGTATCATCGGTGCGGGAGGGGGTGAATCTCAGATCGCTCGAGGGTGAAGGCGGATTGAAATAAAAACGGATCTCTTTGGAAAAGAGCCTGGATAAGTCAACTCTCTTGATCACGGTCTCCTCAAGATCGTCAGATTCCCAGAGAGTATAGACGGGGGGGGATGAGCCCGAGGGATCCGGAGGAGAAATGTCAATGCCGGTATCAAAAGAGATAGCCTGGGCACGCTGCCTCATGGCGAGCACATCCTGGTAAAGGATGAGGGCGGCATTGCGGCACGTCGCGGAAGCCGTGTAATTGTTGAAATTAGGGATTATAATGGCAATAATGACGCCAAGAATTCCAAGCGACACCATAAGCTCGACAATTGAGAAGCCTCTATGGCGGCGGTACCGTGCAATGCTCATGAATCAATTATAGCACAAAAATGGGGGCCCTAAAACCGGACGCCGTGAGTCTCCAGGTATTTTACTGCAAAGCCTTCCTTGGGCAGGGAGCGGTGGAAGTGCACAATCACCCACTTTCCCTCACGCTTTTCCAGCACTCCTGATATCCGGAGAGAAAGCTCATAGCTCTCATCCATGACTTCCACATGGGCATCCAGAGTTTCTGAAAACCATGCGGTATCGGCAGAGGCATTTAATTTCACCACTGAATCGTGACGGGCGGTCTGGTACTCTGTAATGACCTCGAACTGCCTTCGGTGGATCTTCTCTAATTCGCTCCACCCTGTCCACCGCTCGTCGGTGTCGGTGCCGAAGCTCACCATATCTTCATCTTGAGCCATTACCTCGCTCAGCAGCCCGATATTCCTTTCGCTGAGAGCCCTGTAATAGCGGTCCAGTGTCTCTTTTACCTTTCCCAGTTCTTCCGCAGTGTCGCTCATATGTACCTCCTTGATTCTGCAGTGCCTGATTAGATTTTATATTCACGAGGAGTGGAGTGTGCTCCTGCTTCGATGAAAATGAGGAGGGGCCACGGCGGCGAGCCCCGCCACGAGGAAAAAGAGGAAGCCCACGGGGGGATACCAGAGAGTGTAGTCAAAAAGGCTGTGGAAAAAATAAGCGGCGAGGCCCAGGAACAGGAACGGCGACCTTCTGCAGGAGCGCCTGAGGACCGCGAAAGCCCACCATGCAAAAGTGAGAACACCGAGGACGCCCGTCTCGACGAGGAGCTGAAGCGCCAGGCTGTGGGCATGAGGAAGGAAAAGATAGTAGGAGCCGGGGCCCTCAAGGGCATGGCGGGGATACTCAAACTGGAAATTCCCGGGGCCGATCCCGCAGAGTGGAGAGCCAAGCCACATGGAGAGAGAGCTCTTCCATGCGTCAAAACGCATGAGGGCATAGAGATCCCACCGGTAAGTGATTATATTGAGAAACCTCTCCTGGACCTCACTGGAGGGCAGGAGCAGAATGCCGCAGAAAAGGACAAGCAGCACAGAGAGAGCCAGCAGCACCTTTTCACTGTTCCTCCGCATCACTGCGTAATAAAAAAGCACTGCTGCCGTGATGCCCGCCAGGGAGCTCCGCGACATGGTGAGCACAAGGCCCGCACTCATGAGCGCCACCGGGACCCCGCCCGGGAAAGGCTTCCTTATGCCGGAAGCCGCGAGGGGGATGAGGAGCACTATCGCCGCACCCAGAAGGTTGGGGCTTGGAAACCACGCCATGGCCCTCACGGGTGATCCGTGCCCGGTAAATATATCAAAGCCATACCTGGCGACTGCCCCGAGAGAAAGGGCAGAAGCAGCCCAGACAAGGCCCTTCACCGCTCTCTCCTTGCACCAATCCTTGCTGCCGAGGACAAGGGCGCAGTAAAACGCCATGGTATAGAGGGCAAAAAGGGCCACCTCACGGAGAGCGGCAAGCATGTGAAGGGAGCTCACCGCCGAAACCGTTGACACCGCAAGAAAAAGAGCCAGGGGGGCAAGGACCGGGGCCGTATCCCTGCAGGGCAGATTCCTCATCATCAGCAGGTATCCCAGGACAATCACGACAAGGAGGGCGTAGAGAAGGAAGCCCGGGAAGGCGCCTTCGCCGGGAAAAGCGCAGGGCCAGAGCAGGGAAAGCATCAAAAGAAGAAGGGCAGGCGCGCGGATATTCATGGACCGAATCTTATCGTGGAATTGTCGAGAGCCCTTGTTCCCGAAGCTGCAGTGAGGGCAAAGGTCTTTGTCCGGGGATCATTGAGGTCCGTCGCCACTTCAATGCGGACCGCATCATTGCGGTAAGGCGTAAAGGAGGTGGTGGCATAGAAGGTAAGGTCCTTCACATTGTCGGCAATCACCTTGGTCTCCCAGTCATCGGTCCTGGTCACGGTGTGATCGCTCTCAAGACGGTATTCCACGCGGGTGTCGCCGCCGTGCGAAGGGGCCGCCGTGCTCCTTTTTAAATTGGTGATATGGATATTTATGGAATGATTGTCTGGAGTAGTCTCATAACGGCTCGCCTTGGAAAGGTCCGTGACGATAATGTCAAGGACTGCCATGGCCTTCTGGCGGAGCCGCGCCATCTCGATGCCCTGGCGGTGGACCCGGGAGCTCTGGAGGTAAATCGTCGCGGAAAGGGCCATCAGAATGGCGAACAATGCCAGAGTGACCATTGTCTCGACAATCGTCAAGCCTTTTTCACTTTTCAAGGCCATCTTTGACTCTCTCTTCATGGAGCTCCCGTATTTGGTGTCGGCGGCATCGCAATATGGATCATGGGCGTGGGCGGCGCCGGGTGAAGCTCTGCAGGCATTGCCGGGGCTATGGCTGTTTCACCCATATATTTATCGGCCGCCACAAGCGAGGCTGATGAAACCTTGCTGTAACCGTACTTGGCGGAGCCGTCGGGGTTCACCGGCCCCTCTATCGCCACCTGCACTGCCACAATATATTTTCTCCTGGCGGGGCACTCGCCCGTCCCGTCAGGTTGTGGAAAAGTCATGACCTGGTAGGTGTAATAATTGATCCTGTAACGGTACACCTCGTCGCTGCCGGAAAAGAACTGCCAGTCCGTATCGGGAAGAGGAGGGGGTAGGGAGTCGTCAAAGGTGAGAGCCACGAGCCTTGCCTGCTCCATCACTTTCTGCATGAGGGCCGCGAGTTTCGAGGAAGACCTGCTCCTCATCTGGTAGGTAGTGCCGGAGGTGAGTATCTGAAACACTGAAAAGAGGAGGAGAGCCATAATCAATATGGACACCACAAGCTCCAGCAGCGAGAGCCCCCTCATGAGGGCATTGAAAGGTGTTCTTGCCAAAGCGCTCCTTCGGCCTCCTTTACTTGTATTCATCGTAAAACCGCCACAGTATGGCGGGGTTGCCCGTTCCCACGGGGGTATAGTGCTTGTCGGGCTGGCCATCATGGCCTGGATTATAATCATTGGCGCACTGGATATAGGCTTTCACGCACCTTGAAGCGATAAGGCGCGGCGGGCTGTAGCTCACATCCACGACGACCCCCGTGGAGCGAACGTAGTAATTATTGTTTTTTGCAGGATCGGCGGGGATATACCCCAGGAACTGGCTCTGCACCATAAAGCCGCACTTGTAGGTCCCCTCCTGGTAGACCCACTCGGTGACGGGACCATTGTCAACAGCGGCATCGAAGCGATTCTGGCCCTGCCAGTTTATATCCCTGCATATCTTTCCCATGGCGAGCTGGATACCGGAGTCGGCCATGTAGAAAGCCTTCTGTGAGTTCACGTCATCCTGCGAGAGGCGCCTGTCGCTCACCTGGAAATTCACAAAGGCAGTGGCCATGCATGTAACAAGCAGCAGGATCATAAGGACGACTATCAGAATTGCCCCTCTCTCCCTTTTCATACTTATGATTATACCATAAAAACCGGTGCCATTGAACCCAAAAGTGCCCGGGAGAATATGCCCTCAGGGACGGCGGCAGTCCCTTGTTTTATGGCCTTTTCTCTGGTATACTACAGGAATGAGACAGGAGAGCCCGGGCTTTGAATGCAGCATAAAGGAAGAAGGCCGGCTTGCAAGGCTTGAGCCAAGGGGGCGTATTGACGGGCTCACCTCAAGAGACCTCGAGAAGTGCCTCGCTGAGGCCGTGGAAGGCGGCGAGAGAAATGTCGCCGTGAGCCTCGAGCACGTCACCTACCTGTCGAGCGCGGGAATGCGGGTCTTCATGGTCTTTCACAAGAAGCTGAGGCATGCCGGGGGGGAGATTGTCTTCTCCCAAGTGCCCGGGTTCCTGATGGAGCTTCTCAGGACGGGCGGCTTTGACAGGATTTTCCGCATCGTGGAGCATGAGGAGGGCATCGCCGCCGAAGAGGGAAGCGTTCAGAAAGCTCCCGGCGCTGCCCCGCAGAGCTTCCGGGAAATCACCTTCTCCCTGGTGAGGAGCACCGCAGGAAAAGGCACCTTTTGCACTCTGGGCTCACCGGGCAAACTGGGGGAAAGCGGCTATGAAGCCGGCGACATAGTCACCGTGAAGCAGGAATCGGTGCAGTTCGGCGCAGGGCTTGCCACACCGGGCGAACGCTTTGATGAGTTCTGTGACTATTTCGGCGAAGCCTGCATAGTGAGCCATAACTTCTTTGTGTACCCTGCCAGGGAGCACACTGCCGTGGACTTCGAGATGTACTCCAGGGGTGAGAGGGCCTGCCTCAATTTTCTCTACGGCTTTTCTTTCAAGGGCCCCTTCGCGCTGACCCTCTCATTTGAAGGCGAAGAAGGCCCCATAGAGCTCTCCAGGCTCATTGAGGGATTTTTGTCCCTCACCGATGCTCCCCTCATAGGGATGGTCTTCCTGGCGGAAAGCAAGGGGATCAGGGGGCTCACCCTGAGGAGAATCCCTCTTCTTTCCCGCAGGCCTGCCAACGGGAAGGATATCTTCCACCAGGAGAACTTTCCCGAGTGGTTTGACTTCTCCCTTGAGCCCGAAGCCCCTAACAGGCTCCTGCTCGCCGTGGGCATTGCCGCAAGGGAAAAGGAAAAAATCCCGGAAAAAACCAGGGAGCTCTTCCCTGAAAGAAGCTCTTTCCATCTCCATGGGTGCGAGTACCCTCCCGAGCTTCTCAGACGGGAGCCCGGGCACTTCGAACAGGAGATTGAGAGAATCATGGGGCGGTATGCTCCTTTGAAGCTCCGCCACCTGCTGGGGAAAAGCCTTTTCAGCTACGGGCTGGCGGGAATAGTGGAACTGGAAGGGTAATGCTTTGGAACTCTGGCTGGGAGCACTTAACCTCGGATTTCTCTACGCCTTCATGGCATGCGGCGTCTTTCTCACTTTCAGGGTCCTCAAAATCGCCGATATCACCGTGGATGGGAGCTTTACCACCGGGGCGGCCGTCTCTGCCGTCATACTCATGGCCGGTCATCCGCCCTTTATGGCCCTGCTTGCAGGCTTTGCCGCAGGCGCCCTTGCCGGCGCCCTCACCGGCATCATTTATACCCGCTACAGGATTCATAGCCTCCTTGCAGGGATCCTTGTGATGATAGGCCTTTACTCGGTGAACCTCCATATCATGGAAAAATCAAACATCCCCTTGAACACGGGCGAGAGCTTCATCACCTTCCTGCTGGCCCTGAATGCCGGCCTTCCAGGTGACCTGTGGATTCCGCTGTGCCTTTTTCTCTGCACGGTGATGCTCTGGTGCCTCTCCTCCCTCGGCCTCAAGACCGACATCGGCATCACCCTGAGGGCCGCGGGCGACAATCCCCGGATGGCGGCGGCGCAGGGCGTGAACGTGGACATGATGAGCATCGGGGGCCTGGCGCTTGCCAACGGCCTCGTGGGCATCTCGGGGGGCCTCGTGGCCCAGTACCAGGGCTTCGCCGACATCAGCATGGGAATTGGCACCATTATGACAGGACTGGCGTCAATCATCCTGGGAGAGCACCTCGTCAAGAGCCGCTCAATCGCCTGGGGAGTGGCAAGCGCCCTCATCGGATCACTGCTCTACCGCCTCATGGTTGCCCTTGTGCTTTACATGGGCCTCAATCCTATAGACCTCAAGCTCTTCACCTCAGTGCTGGTGCTTATCATATTGTCTCTTTCGGGCCTTTTCGGGGAAACCGAAGGGAAAAAGCCTGCCAAGACCTCGCCGGTGATGAAATATGCCCTCGCAGGGGGAGTCATTGCGCTGCTGCTTGTCATGGCATTGATGGAAAAGCAGCATTCGATGAAAGCCCACCGCGAAAATTACCGGATCGGAGTAGTGCAGCTCACGGAAAACGGCATGCTCGACACCACCCGCGAGAGCTTTCTGAGGGAAATGACGCGGCTCGGCTATGCCGGGGGAAAAAACTGCGAGTTCTTGATTCAGAATGCCCAGGGCGACATGGCCACCCTTAACACTATTCTTGATAAACTCGTGATGAGCCAGTGCGACGTCATCGTCACCATATCGAGCGCCGCCACGCAGGCCGCCACCTCGAGAGTGAAAAGGATCCCCGTGGTCTTTGCGACGGTGGCCGATCCCTTCGTCATCAAGGTCGGCTCCTCAGAGAAAGATCACCTCGCAAATATCACCGGTGTTTACGGCTCCGTGCCCATGGACGAAACGGTGAGAATCGTGGAGACTCTGTTCCCCCGGGGGGCGAAAATCGGCACGCTGTGGGACCCGGGCCAATTCAACTCGGTCTTCAACGTGGAAGCCCTCAGGAAAGCTCTTGAAGGCCACAGCAAGCTTGCCTTCCGCGGGGCCACCGTCACCAATACCTCCGAGGTTTATCAGGCAGCGCTCTCTCTCTCAAGGGAGGATATTGATGTCTATGTGCTGCCGCCCGACAACCTGATTTACTCGGCCTTCGACGCCGTCGTGAAGGCTTCCGGCTCCCGGAAGATTCCCATCATCATCAATGACATCACCAGGGTCCAGGAGGGCGCCCTCATCTGCTTCGGCTATGACTACGCGGTGAGCGGCGAGCAGGCAGCTCATCTGGTGAAGAGGATCCTGAAAGGCGAGAGCCCCGGGGACATCCCCTTTGAAAGATACCGTACAATTGAGCTCGCGGTGAACCTCAAAGTCGCCGACGGGCTGAAAATAAAGCTGCCCCTCGCGCTCCTGGACAGGGCGACGGTGATAATAGACGAGAGAGGCGTGGTAAGGAGAATTCATCCAGGTGATTGAGCTGAAGAATGTGAGCAAGACCTTTCAGGAAGGGACGGCCAACGAGGTGCGGGCCCTCGTGAATATAAGCCTCACGGTCCATCAGGGCGATTTCGTGACCGTCATAGGCACCAACGGGTCGGGAAAATCAACGCTGCTGGGGGCCATCGCGGGGGGCTTCAGGCCCGATGAGGGGTCTATCGTTATTGCAGGGAGCGATGTCACGGACCTGGCTGATTACCGGAGGGCCTCCTTCATTTCGCGCTGCTTTCAGGATCCCTTCACCGGCACGGCTGCCTCGATGACCGTGGCGGAGAACCTCCACATGGCCTTCATGAGAGGCGCTCCCAGGGGATTCAGTATCGGGCTCAGCGCAAAAAGGCTCCGCTACTATCGCGAGGCCCTCGGTGAGCTTGAGATGCAGCTTGAGGAGAGACTTCACACTGTGGTGGGGACCCTTTCGGGGGGGCAGAGGCAGGCCCTCACCCTCCTTATGGCAGTCATTGTCAGGCCCAAGGTCCTGCTCCTTGACGAGCATACCGCGGCACTTGACCCTAAATCGGCCTTTCAGGTGCTGAGACTTACGCAGCGCTTTGTGGAAAGAGACTCATTGACGGCCCTCATGGTGACCCATCATATGGATCAGGCCATCGAGCTGGGCAACAGAACCATCATGATGCACGACGGGAGAATAATAGAGGATTTTGCCGGGAAAGAAAGGGCGCACCTCACCTCAGGGGACCTCCATGAGCGGTTTGCCGGACTCAGAAAGAGAGAAAAGCTCACTCCCGAGATGAGAGAATACTTCCATGGAGAATACCGCTAGCGAGAAAGGGGGAACGATGGCTCCCACCGCGAAAAAGGCAACGGTGATTGTCCCGCACTGGAACGGGAGGGAGGTCCTCGCCGAGTGCCTCCATTCCCTCTCGAGGCAGCATTTCAGGGATTTCCAGACTATTGTCGTCGATAACGGGTCAACAGACGGCTCCTGTGATTTTATCGCGGAAAGATTCCCCCATGTGGAGGTCGTGGCCCTTCCTGAAAACAGGGGCTTCGGAGGTGCTGTCAATGAAGGGATCAGGCGCTCCCGAACCTCCTATGTGGCGCTCCTCAACAATGACTGCCTTGCCGCCCCCGGGTGGCTCGGGTCCCTGGTGGACGCCCTCGAGAGCGGGAGCGAGTGGAGCTTCTGCTCGTGCAAGATTCTGAATTATTTCAACAGGACATCCATAGCCGAGCTTGGCCATGCTTACTGCCGGGACGGCTCAGTGGTGCAGATCGGGGCCGGCATGAAAGACACCGGCACTCTTGACATGCTGGTGAACGAGGTCTTCGGCCCCTCTGGCGCCGCGGCACTTTACCGCAAGAGCCTTTTTGATGATACAGGCCTCTTTGACGACGATCTTTTCCTCTATTTTGAAGATGTGGATCTGAGCATCAGGGCAAGGCTCTCAGGGCACCGATGCCGTTATGTGCCGTCAGGCGTGGTATATCACCGCGGCGGCTATTCCACGGGCCGGATCGCAGGTATCCAGAAATATTTCGTCGCCAACAAGGTGCGGGTTTTCATCAAAAACATGCCCCGGGAACTTCTTTCCCCTTATCTTCCGAGGCTCATTGAAAGCCTGGGCGAGGATTTCAGGTGGTTGGAGAGCCGGGGGGCAGCAGGACTCTATCGCGAGGGAATTGCCCTGGCTCTCAGCGATTTGGAGCACTTCATAAAAAAAGCGAGCTTACAGGAAATAAAGGTACCGGCCGGTGAATTTGAGAATATGCTGGGAGAGAGAGAGGACTATAGCCATCTCACCCTCCAGCAGAGAATTCCCTTTTTACCCTCTCAATCAAGTGACGGCGTGACATTCCATGGCACAGGAAAAGCATAGGACCAAAGACATGAATCACCAGCCCTCGGCCATTGACATGGCAGAATCGGCGCCAGCTCCCCGGGCGCCCGGGCCCGTGATTCCCCGCGAGCTGGTCTTTTCCCTGCTGGTGCTCCTCTTCTTCGGGGGCCTCATAACGGCCATAGTCTGCTTTTATTACAGCTCAATGGCTTCATCGCTCGTCAGGAAAGGGAGCAGGCTGAGGAGCGAGGGGAAAAGCGACGAAGCGTTGGCAGCATACCGGCAGTCTCTTTATTTCAATGGAAAAAATTCCATGGCCTTCACCCTCCTCGGCGAAGAGTATCTCAGGAGGGGCGACATGGCAAGGGCCTTCTTCTACCTTCAGAAAGGGGCTGCCTGCAGGCCCGTGAGCGGGATGGGACTTTATTACCTGGGAGCCTTCGAGGCCTCCAGGGGGAACTACAGGGCTCTCGACAGGATCCTTGGAGAAGTGCCCGATCTTTCTCCGCAGGACAGGGCATACGGCGACCTCCTGAGGCTCTATTGCGCCGTCATGGTGCCGGGAGAGTCTTCCTGCGTCATGGCACCGGAAGAATGGAAAAGCCTTTTAAATAAGCTCATTGCCGGCGCTGACTCCCCGTTCATGAGAACCCATCTCGGCCTTATTGCCATTTACGGGGGAAGCCCTGAAAAGGCCGAGAGGATTTTCAAGAGCCTTGTGGCGGAGAACCCTGACAGACCCTGTTTCCAGACCTACCTCGCCATGGCCTTCATGGCCTCGGGAAAGACACCTCAGGCCCTCACCATGCTCAACGGGGCCCTCCAGCAGGATAAGGAGAACTACCTGGCCCTCTGTTACCTGGGCTCCCTGTACTGCGGGGAAAAGCTCTACGATGAGGCCTATTCCTCTCTTTCCAGGGCCATCGCCATTGGAAAAGATCGGGCGCCCGGCTACTTTTTCATGGGTGAGCTCTTCTACCGGAGAGGAGAAACGGCAAAAGCAAGAACATACCTGGAGAAAAGCGTGCTGTACCAGCCCAACCTCGGCCCCGCCTACAGCCGGCTCCACGAGACATACAAAAAGCTCAAAATCAGCGATAGAGCCGACGCCTCCTATAAAAACGCCGCGATTTACCGGGGGCCTCTCACTATCCCCGCGCCCTCTTACTAGCAGCAGGTGAACCCGGCAGAGGACCCCAGTTTTTCCCTGAAGCGCTCAAGGAAGAGGTCACGGGAGAAACGGAGGGCATTGTCCCTGAGAGCATCGGTTTGAAAATGCAGCTCCTCCATCTCGGCAAGGCCCCTCCCCAGAGCTTCAGGGGTCTGTTCATGGAAGAAATGGCCCGTGATCCCGGGAATGACTGTTTCCAGGGCCCCTCCCTTCCCGTAGGCCAGCACCGGCATGCCGCAGGCCTGGGCTTCAAGCGCTGCAAGGCCGAAGTCCTCCACCTGGGGCATGACCAATGCCTTCCCGCGGCGGTAAAGCTCCAGGAGCTCACTGTCACTCACCGATCCGGCAAATTCCACATTTGGCGGCGCATTGCGCCTGAGCATGGGCGACTCGGGGCCTTCGCCAACGATCACAAGGCGCCTCTCCGACAGGCGGAAGGCATTTACTGCACAATCTACACGCTTGTAAGGGACAAGCCTTGAGACCAGCAGGGAGAAGGGCTCACGGCGGCACCCCGGCAGGGGGGTGAAAAAACCCGTGTCCACGGGGGGATATACCACTTCGGAAGCACTGCCGTAATGGCGCGCGATTCTCTTCTTTACCTCCTCCGATATGGCCAGATAACGGGTCTGCGGGCTCCCTCGCCTTTTCTCCCAGGAAGTGAGCCTCCTTACCATCACCCGGAAGGCAAGCTTTGTCACGGCCGGCTTTCCTGCCATGTACTCGTCAAAAAATCCTGCGGCAAAGCGCATAGGAGTATAACAGTAACAGATATGGAGGGCCCCCGCAGGCACGGTGATGTTCCGCGACCATGCCCATGAACTGCTGATGATGAGGTCAAAGCCCGAAAAATCAAGGGAGCTTACGGCCGCCGGATAGAGGGGGAGATAGTGGTAGTGGTTCCTGGTGATAAAGGGGAGCCTGTCCAGGAATGACGTCCTCACGTCCCCGCCGCGGTATTCGGGAAGGCGCGCCCGGTCCCAGAAGAGGGTGAAGAGAGGGGCGCCGGGAAAAAGCTCCCGCAGGGCTTCCAGGCAGCGTTCGGCGCCGCCTCTCCAGTAAAGAAAGTCATGGACCAGCGCTACTTTTGCCTTCTTCATGGAATGAGCCGCCTCACTGCATGGGGAATCTCACGGAGATCCCCGCCTGGAGAAAAGGCCACGGAGCGCGTTTCCCTCACAAGCTCCGCCATGAGCGAAAAGGACTCCCTTGCGGCGCTCCTGTTCAGGCCCACGATACCTGACTGGGCGATTATCCCCTCAAAGGCTTCCCGGGAAGAAATGGCAACAGCACTTGAAGAGCCCGTGCGGGGCGGCGTAAGAAAGAGAAGGAGCGAGGGCCTTACCTGCCTCAGGGGAGCCTTGCCGAAAAACTCCTCGACAGGGAAAAAATGCTTGTCGGCGCCCCTTTCAAAGGGCCGGGAGCAGAGGGGCCTGAGCTCTTTGAAAAATGAGAGGGTGGCGGGAAGAGCCTTGACTTTTTCACAGAAAGGCACAATCTCGGGAGCCCCTCCCCTGGCGCGGAGAAAGACCGTGTCATCAGAAAGGAACTCAAAGCCTCCCTTTACCAGGGAGAGGGTCGTCGTGGTCTTTCCCGCACCGGAGGGGGCAATGATCAGGACCCCCTTCCCCTCAGAAGCGGCACATGCAGCGTGAAGCGGCGTGAAGCCTGCATGCTTCATCAGCTCCTGGAGGATGACAAGGAAGAGCTGCCTGAATCCCCACCCGCGGGCCTCAACCCCAGGAGCGATGACTGCCCGGGCGCTCAGCGAGGAGGGAGTTATCTCGGCCCAGAGAGCCGGCTCATTGATGCCCCTCATGAAAAAGAGCCTTTCATCGCTGCGGTAAAGCTGGAAAAAGGCCTCTTCATCAACTGCCTGTGAGGGCGGGGCAAAAAAGCCCGCCAGGGGAGTCATTCCCGGGACGAAAGAGACCACCTGCTCCCTTATTTTTCCGGGGGGCTCCCTCTCCAGGGAGACTTTAAAGTGAAAAGCCCCCGGGAGCAGGGCGGTCTCCCGGTAATATGAGAGGTACGACGAGAGAACCTCCCTGAGATCGGGGCAGGATACCCTGAAATGAAAGGCCGCCTGCTCTATGGCAAAGAGCTGCTCGCAGGGATGAGATTCCACTATGCCTCTATCACCATTTTGAACTTCGCGGGGAGCCTGTTGTTGATGGCGAGGGCTTTCCCGCAGCGGCTGCAGAAGTTATCCTTCAAGGTATATTTCTTGCCGCAGCAGAGGTCTCTCATCAGGACCTCAGGCACCTTTTTCACTGCAAGCGCCTGGAAGTGGAGCTTCTTTATGAATCTCCCCTCGGGATCGGTGCCGATAAGGAAAGCGGCAATCTTGGCCGGCGTTCCCTCGTAACAGCCAAGCACAGAGCCCGATTCGTAGCTTACCTGCCAGATGGCCTTCCTGTTCGCTGCCTCCTCAGGAGGGGCCTGCTCTTCCTGCTTTTCCTTTTCCATGGCGCTGTCCTCTCATTTCCGAGATATGCTCTCAGCTATTTCCACCCTCAAGGGAGAAAGCGGTCCTGACGAGCCGGCGGAGCTCTTCATCATCGACAAGCTCAAGGGCCTCATCAAGGGAGACCCACTTTTTCTGCCGCTCATTCTCTTCGGGCCAATGATCCCTCTCTGCCGTGACATGCATCAGGTACACCTCTACATTCCACTCATTACCCTTTCTTTGGTAGAGGAAGGTCCCCAGGGGCCCTCCGGTTGCTTCGCCCTCAAGGCCTGCCTCTTCCCAGGCCTCCTTCAGTGCCGATTCCTGCGGTGAAAGCTCGTGCTCAATGAAGCCCTTGGGGATGATCCAGCGCCCCGTGCGCCTGGAGGTGATAAGAAGAACTTCCAGGCAACCATCTTTCCGCCTCAGCGGGATCACTGCCGAATGGGTCGCTTTCATAGGATATCCTCGGAGGGAACTGAGTCCGGTTCTTCAGTGAAAATATTCAATGCCCCGCAGTCCCCTTCCTTTTCATCTCCAGCAAATCGTTGAAACCAGAGCACTCTGCAGGGAATCTCCCCGCCATTGCAGGCATCCCCTGGGAAAAAGCGAAATACTTAGCCAGGAATTCACAAACAAGAATAGAGCCGAGGACATGTGATGACCCTGCTGGGCGGAACTTACCTTTTTCTCATCTCCCTCTCAATAATAATCTCGGGGGTCCTCTCATACATTGCCTGGAAAAGGCAGAAACAGCCCGGCGCTTTTGCCCTCTTCATACTGGCGGCCCTTGTCGTGATCTGGTCGGCTTCGAGCGCCCTGGAGGCATTGGCCCCCGATCTCGAATTGAAGGAGTTCTGGGTGAATGTCCAGTATTTCGGCTACGCCCTTCTCCCCGCCATATCATTTGTCATGATCCTTGATTTCGTCGGCCTCGGGTACTGGCTCACCAGGCAGAGAATCGGGGCCCTGCTGATGATCCCCATACTCACCATCGCCGCCGTATGGACCAATGATTTCCATCACCTCATGAGAAGCGGCATCCACTTTGAATATATCGACGGCCTCACGTTCATGGGGAAAACCTACGGGTCATGGAACTGGGTGAACATCGCCTATTCATATCTCGCTCTGATGGCAAGCCTCGCAGTCCTTCTGCGCACCATGCTCCATTCAAAAGGATTCTTCAGGATCCAGGCAGCCATGCTCTCTGGCGCCCTTGCCCTCCCGCTCATCTGGACCACCATGTTTGTATTCACCAGCCACGACTCGCACGGAATGGATTATTCCCCTGCCGTTTCATGCTTCGGCCTCATTTTCATGGCAATTGCCATCCTCAGGTTCCGCCTCCTTGACGTGGCGCCCCTCGCAAGGGATATTGTCGTTGAGCGCCTCGACCAGGGAATGCTGGTAATAGACAGAATGGAGCGTATCGTTGACATGAACGCCTATGCGGAAAGGATAATACCCGCCAGGGCCCCTGATGTGCTTGGAAGGCCTGCTGCTGAAGCCCTCGGCGAATGGCCCGCCATCGTGGAGAAGATAAAGGATGCCGAGTGCTCCTCGGTGCTTGAGATAATGAAGGAAGCGGGAGAAGTCCGCCGTTACTGGGAAGTACGCCTCTCCCCCATCTCGGTCCCCAATAAACCGCCCCTTGGAACCCTTATCATGTTCCGCGACATCACCGAGCGGAAAAATATCGAGGAAAAGCTCAGGCAAGCCAACAGGGCCCTGGAGGATTCGAACAGGCAGCTCAATGAGGCCATTGAGAAAACAAGGGAGCTTGCCCGGGAGGCCCAGGCGGCAAATGTCTCAAAAAGCCAGTTCGTCGCGAACATAAGCCACGAGATAAGAACCCCTCTCAACGGTGTCATAGGGATGACCGAGCTGCTGCTGGAATCACCGCTCTCCCGGGAGCAGCGCGAATGGGCTGAGATGATTCACACCAGCGGGAAAAGCCTCCTCTCGGTGATAAATGAGGTCCTGGACTTCTCAAAGATCGAGGCCGGGAAGCTGGAGATCGAGGAATCGGCCTTTGACATAAGGTCTGTGATGGAGGAGATCTCCGACATCCTTGCGCTTAAGGCGCAGGAGAAAGGCCTGAGATTTCTCTGGATTGCCGGAAAAGAGGTACCCCCGGTGCTCTCAGGAGACAGGGGCCTCTTGAAGCAGGTGCTCCTTAACCTCGCGGGCAACGCCATGAAATTCACCGATCATGGGGAAGTCTGCATAAGGACTGCCGTTGAGAGCGACGACGGTGACAGGCTGACTCTCCGCTTTTCTGTCAGCGACACGGGAATCGGCATCCCCCGGGGGAAACTGCCTCATCTCTTCACCCCCTTCACGCAGATTGACACCACAGCCTCCCGGCGCTACAGCGGCACAGGCCTGGGGCTGGCCATCTCCAGGGAGATTGTCGAGCAGCTGGGGGGAGCCATCAGAGTGGAGAGCGAGGAAGGGAAAGGCTCGACTTTCTTCTTCACTGTTGCCCTCAGGAAAAGTCCCGAAGGATCTCCCGACACCCCTGAAGGGATACCCCCCGGCATCCCTGTCCTTGTTGCCGACGGGAACAGTGCTGCCAGGGAAATGGCCCTCTCCCTCCTTGACCTCTGGAAATGCCAGCCAGGGGAGGCAGCCACCGCGGAGGAAATGATTGAGCGAATCAATGCTTCCGCCAGGCAGGGCCAGCCATTCAGGCTTGCCCTCATCGCGGAAACACTGCCCGGACTCGAGGCACCGGCTGTTCAGAAAGCCTTGCAGGAGCACACAGAGCTCCATGGAATGCAGCAGGTCGTCATCTCAACGATATTTCGGTTTCACAATGAAGGCCCGCGCCTGCTCGTCACTCTTCCGAGGCCCCTGAAAAGGGCCAGCCTCAGGAAATGCCTCATGGCGCTCCTTACTGCCGGGGAACAGGGAAAAGAGGAAAAGGCAGAGAAACAGAAAGAGCCTGCGGCTTTCCACCGGGATCCGCCATACCGCATCCTTCTCGTCGAGGATAATGTCGTGAACAGGAAAGTGGCCGAAGCAGTCCTTCTCAAGCTGGACCTCGACGTCACCACTGCCCAGGATGGCAGGGAGGCCATACAGGCGCTTGAAAAGGATCTCTTTGACGCAGTGCTGATGGACTGCCAGATGCCGGAGATGGACGGTTACGAAGCCACAGCGATAATACGCAACAGATCTTCGGCAGTGAGAAACCATGACGTGCCGGTAATAGCCCTTACCGCCCATGCCATGAAAGGCGACAGGGAAGGATTCATTGCCGCAGGGATGGATGACTATATAGCCAAGCCCCTGGACAGGGCCGTGCTGCGGGAGGTTCTCACCAGATGGCTCACAGGGGAAAAAGCGCGGCAAGGCACTGCCGGCATGTAAAAAAGGCATTGGGAAGCCTTCAGCATATCACTTTGAAAGGAGACCGATCATGAAAAGACTTCAGGGGAAAGTATGCATAATCACGGGATCTTCCGGAGGAATCGGCAAGGGAATCGCAGAGCTGCTCGCCGGCGAGGGGGCGAAAGTCATCATTGCTGATATTCTTGAGGAAAAGGGCCACGAGGCCGTGAAAGAGATCACTGCACAAGGCGGGACGGCATCTTTCCGGAAGCTGGACGTGAGTGACGGGGAATCGTGGCAGGGCGCCGTTGACCACGCCATCGCCGCGTACGGGAGGCTTGACATCCTCGTCAACAACGCGGGGATCGCGTTTTCAAAGCCCATCATTGACATGAGCCTCCAGGAATGGCGCAGGGTGATGGCGGTCAATCTCGACGGCGTATTCCTGGGCATAAAGCATTCCGTGCCTGCCATGAAGAGAAACGGGGCCCAGGGAGGCGCTATCGTCAACATCTCGTCAAACTACGTCTTCGTACCCGGCAAGGGACAGGCTGCCTACTGCGCAAGCAAGAGCGGCGTGAACGCCGTCACCAAGGTTGCCGCCATAGAATACGCACATGATCATATCAGGGTGAACACCATCTATCCCGGTTTCGTGGACACTCCCATGTTTGACCAGGTCTGCTCCCAGTTTGGGAAAAGCAAGGAAGAGATGCTGAGCATCATGGCACGAACTGTGCTTCTGAACCGCGTGGGGAAGCCGATCGATATCGCGAGAGCGGTGCTTTTCCTCGCCTCGGAAGACTCGGATTTTGTCACAGGGGCGGAGCTCACCGTGGACGGTGGCGAGGTCATCAAAAGAACCTTTTACGACGACATGGAAAAGCTCGCGAAAGAGGCGGCAGGCGCCCACTGAGCACTCCAGCCTGGTTTCGGCTGCAGGGACAAAGGGAGCCCCGGGGGCTCCCTTTTACTTCTCCTCAAGCTTTATGATGATCTCCATCTTTCCCCACCACTGCGACGTTCTTTTCGCATCGGTATAAAAGACGGAGGGTGTGAAAAACGACGGAACCACGAAGAGGATTCTCCCCTGCACGGTCCCTCCGGGAGTGGTGATGGCGTCTTCAGGGAAGCCTCCCTCAATGAAGGGAGGGAGTTTTTTCCCTTCATTGACTGCATCAACAATGCTGTGATTCCCGATTGTGGAGAAAATATTGGAGGAGCCCTGCACGGTGCCTTCGTCGCCGCGGAGGAAGAAATTGCAGTAACCCCGGGCGTTCCATCCGATATTCACGTCCCTGGCGCCTGCATTTTTCACCTGGGCTGTCACAAGGACCACCTTGGCCTTCCCCTCCTGCAGAGACCTCTGAAGACGATTGAACTGGCCTTCCCGGGCGCTCGATATGCGCTTGTTCAGGGGGATCTTCTCCCAGGTATCGGCCTCTTCCACTTTCACCACCTTTATTTTGAGCACGTCATTTTCAGCCCACTTGCCGAGAGGGGCTTTGTTCTTGTCCGTGAGGGGGACTTTTTTTCTGGCGGGCGCGGCAGAGCCCGGAACGGCAGCAGGGGCCGGACAGGCGCAGCAGAATGCCGCCAGGAGCAGCAGAACCGTAAGGAGCATTTGAAGACTCTTTTTCATCACGCCACCACCTTTTCCTGATAATCTTAGCTGAATTCAGCACCCCGGGCCACCATGCCGCTCTTCTGCAAAGCCTGCCCGTCGAAGTCTCCATCAGGCGCTCCTATCTCTTCATCAGCGCCTTCGCCACCATGACCGCCACCTCGCAGGGACATCCGTCATGGGAATCGCATTTCACGCCATTGCCGCATGGGGAGAACCCCGTGCCGGCAGTGGCATCTTTCAAAGAAGAGGCCGGCCGGCCGGCCCCGGCGGGAACAGGGAAAGCCTTGCCTTCAAAGACAGTGCCCCATATGGGGATCCTGTTCAGCTTCATAGGCTCGACGGCAAGGGGATTCTGCTCAAGAACCGTGAAGTTGGCGATTTTGCCGGGAGCAATGCTCCCCAGCTCATTCTCTTTCTGCCATGAATAGGCCGACTCAATAGTGACGGCCCTGAGGGCATCCTCGACGCCGATACGCTGCTCCGGGGCAGCCACCCTGCCTGACGGCGTCTCACGGTTGACGGCGCACCATACGAAGTTGAGGGGGGCGCTGGGTCCCATCGGGAGGTCTGAGTGGAATGAGAGCGGTATGCGGTGCTTTGTCACCGAGGCGGAGCGCACCATGGAATCGGCGCGCTTCGGGCCAAGACCATACCTGCTGTACATATCTGCAAAGCCCACGGTGTAATATGGATTTGCGCTCACTATGGCGCCGAGCCTGGCAATGCGGGCCACCTGGTCTTCCGTTGAGCAGGCGAAGTGGACAATGACTGTGCGGTGGTTTGCCCGGGGGTTCTCGCGCATCCTCCCCTCGAGGATATCGAGGACCGTCTCAAGGCCCAGGTCCCCGTTCACATGGATGTGAAGCTGGTAGCCGGCATCCCAGTAAAGCCGCGCGCGCTCCTCCAGGTGCTCAGGCGTCATCATCCATTCCCCATGGTGGCCGTCAAGGTAGCCCTCCTTCATCTGCATGAGCTGGGAGATAATGGCGCCGTCGGCGAAGAGCTTGATCTGCATCGGGAAAAACGACACCTTGCCCTGGGGGGCCCAGGCCACTTCCTTCTCGGTGGCAGCGAGCGATTCCGCAAGCCCCAGGCCTGAATCCACCTGGCTTCTGCCGTCAACAACAAAATAGCTGTAAAATGGGGTGTCATCGGCGCCGAGGATTGACTGGTAGAGCCTCATGAGATCCGGCGAGATGAGGGCGCCGGGCTCCATGTAGGCCGTGACGCCGTTCTGATGGAGATAGGTGACCATCTGTTTAAGGCCGAATGTCATGCGCTGCGGTGTTGCAAAGACTCTGATGAGGGGATCCATTATGAGGTTCAGCCCTGTCTCCCACCAGTGGCCTTCCGCCCAGTTGTACATCCTGCTCGCATCGCCCCTGCCCTTCATCGCTTCATCGGTGAGGCCCAGGGCTTTGATGGCTGCAGTGTTGAGGTAGAACTCATGGCACGAGCGCTGCCATATTACAATGGGCCTCGCGGCGCTTATGGAGTCGAGGATCGAGCGGTCAATTTTTCCATGCCACAGTGCGTGGTAGCCCCATGAAAAGAGCCACTCACTCTTATCTTTCATTGTCCCGTCGGCAGCCTTGAGGCGAGAGAGGTAATCCCTGGAGCCGGAGGCCGCCTTGAACGTGCGACCCGGCAGTTCCCAGTCCTCGGTGGCAATCACCTCCGTGGAAAGGGTGAGGGCGCCAAGGAGGGGATGGAGATGCTGGTCGATGAGGCCGGGAAGGAGCACCTTCGATTGAAAGGTAGTGTCAACCGTGGAGGGCATATCGCCGAGAGCCGCCTTCACTTCCTCAAGGGTTCCCACGGCCAGGATGCGCTTCCCCCGCACTGCCACCGCCGTGGCCTGGGGATTGCAGCGCTCCATGGTGAGGATGTGCTTTGCAGGATAAATAATCACCTTATCGGGAGGGCGCGGAGGAGAAATGATCCTGGTGGCATCGCACTGGGCTGCCACAGGCCCGGCACCTGCAACAATCAATAGAATGGCCATGAGATACAGGGCCTCTGCGGTAAAGATGGCTTTATGTTTCATAAAATGAGCTCCTTTATCATTGCTGCCCGCTCAGATTCACTCTCCCTCTTCTGTCATTTATTCCTTCAATGACATTCGTGTCAAAGCCATTTTATTCCTGTGCTCAAGAAATGCGAAGAGCTCACTTTCGCTCAACAATATGCTCATAACGGGCACTGAGAGCTTAATATTTCCAATAGTAAATATTTCCAAAATGGAAGGTTTTCTTCTCCCTCTCTTGAATAAGCCGTATGGAGAGGATTTCTTATTTCCAGAGAGATAGTCCTTGGGCTCCGGATTTTTCAGCAGTCAAGGCAACGGAGCTCTTTCCATAGTATCCTGAACAGGAGGGCCACTGGATGAGAAGCGGGCGAGAGGTCCTTTTTCCTGCATTATTGATTCCTTTCCTCATCTTCTCCCTGGCGGGCTGCCCCGGCAGGGAAAAAGCGGAACAACCCGCTCCCCCGGTGAAACCGGTGAAAGTCATCGCTGTCAGGGAAGGGATCCTGGAGAAGGTTCTTTCTTTCACGGGAACGATAGAGCCTGTGGAGAAGGCAGAGATATATTCCAAGATTCCCGGAAAAGTGGAGCAGGTCTCCTGCCGTGAAGGCGACCGGGTTGAAGCCGGCGAGATCCTTATCCGGCTGGAAGATGCCGATCTCAGAGCAACAGTTGCCCAGGCGGAAGCGGGCCTCAGAATGGCACAGGCACGACTCTCGCAGGCGCGGGCAGGAATCAGCCTCCAGGCCACAAAGACGCGCACCGATATCAACAATGCAAACCATGCCCTGAACCAGGCCGAGGCGAATTATGATCTCGCAAAGACAGACCTGGGACGCACAAATGACCTCTATAATGATTCTGCCATAGCTCACCAGCAGCTCGACGTGGCGGAAAACAGGGAAAAAGTTTCAAGGAAGGCTCTTGAGTCGGCCAGGGAGAATGTGAAGCTCGCAGAAGCCTCCGTTGCCCGGGACAGGATTCATGAAGAGGATGTCCGCGTAGCCCTCGCAGGCGTCTCTCAGGCTGAAGCTGCGCTCCGCATCGCCCGGACGCAGCTCAGCTATGCACGCATTACCTCGCCCATCACCGGTATTGTCACCTCCCGGGGCGTGGAGCCCGGTGAGCTTGTCACGGGATCCACAATGAGCCGCATGGCACCGCTCCTGAAAATTATAGATAACCGCGAGGTCCTTGTTGATACAAAGATTCCCCAGAAGGATATCTCGATCTTCCAGACCGGCAGAATGGTCGGGGTCGCCGTTGATGGAATAAAGGGGCGCGAGTACCGGGGAAAGGTCACTGCCATCCTGCCTGCCGCTGACCAGCTGGACCGGTCCTTCAGGATAAAAATCTCGATTCCCAACCCCGGCACCATGCTCAAGTCAGGCATGTTCGCCCGCGTGCATGTGACCACCTACAGGAAAGCCCATGCTCTGCTGGTGCCGCGCGAATCCCTGCAGGAGCGCGGGCAGAAAAAGGTCCTCTTTATCGTGAGCCAGGACAAGGCAGAGATGAGGGAAGTAAAGCCGGGAGCGAATGACGAGGCGCGCCTGGAAATACTCTCGGGTCTTCGGGAGGGAGAGAAAGTAGTCACGGCAGGGCAGACCATTCTCAATGACGGCGACATGGTGCGTGTTGAGAAGGGAGAAGGCTCTTGAACATCTCGGAGTTCTCAGTCAGGCGCCCCGTAGCCATCACCATGTTCTTTCTCATAGTCATGCTCCTGGGAGTGATGGCCTTTACGAAGCTCAAGATCGATTATTTCCCCGACATGACCTTCCCCCTCATTGCCGTCTTCACCGCATACCCCGGCGCAGGCCCCGTGGAAGTGGAAAACGAGATCACCAGGAAAATCGAGGAGGGCGTGAGCACTGTCCGGCATCTCAAGCATGTGCGCTCCACCTCCAAGGAGAATCTTTCTGTCGTCATGGTGGAATTCGAGTGGGGAGTCAACATGGATTACGCGGCCCAGGAGGTGAGAGACAAGATCGATCCCGTCATAGAGGATCTGCCCGATGACGCGAAACGCCCCACGCTTCTGAAATTTGATCCCAACGTTGTGCTCCCTTTCCTCATGATCACCGTCGAGGGGCCCCAGAATATGAGGGATCTGAAATACCTCACCGATACCATCGTCAAGAAACAGCTTGAAAAGATAAATGGTGTCGGGGCCGTGAGCTCCATGGGAGGGCTCACGAGAGAGATCCTTGTGGAAGTCGATGAGAATAAGCTGCGATCCTATCACATTCCTGTCCAGGAGGTCTCGCGGGCCCTCAAGGCGGAGAACATCCGCCTCACCGGAGGGCGCCTTGACGAGGGGGAATCGGAGCTCCAGATCCGCACCCAGGGAGAATTCCGGAATCCCGAAGAGATAGAGAATATTGCCGTAGCCATCAGGAACGGCCAGGCCATCCGCATGCGCGACGTGGCCCGCGTGCTGGACACGACAAAAGACGCAAGGAACCGCATACGCATGGATGGGAAGGAAATAGTTGCCTGCCAGATGACCAAGCAGTCAGTGGCAAATACGGTGGAAGTTGCGGAGCGCGTCAGGAAAGCAATCCCGGAAATTGAGAAGATGCTCCCGGCAGGGACAAAGCTCGAGATTGCCTTTGACCAGTCCCGCTTCATCCGCTACGCCATAGACAATACTCAGGCTGTCGCCGTTGAAGGAGGGCTCCTCGCAGTCCTGATAATATTTCTTTTCCTTTCAAGCGGACGCTCGACGATCATCATCGCCATCTCCATACCTATCTCAATCATAGCCACCTTCGTGCTGATGCACTTCAAGGGAATGACGATCAATGTCATCACCCTCGGGGGACTCACGCTGGGCATAGGGAGAATTGTTGACGATTCCATAGTCGTCCTTGAGAATATCCACCGCCATATTGAGCGCGGCCTTCCCCCCATGAAGGCCGCCATCGAGGGAGCCCGGGAAGTGGGGCTCGCCGTGATGGCCTCAACATTCACCACCATTGCGGTCTTTGTGCCCATCCTCTATGCGGGAGGGCTCGCGCAGCAGCTGTTTTCCCCCATGGCCATGAGCATCTCCTTCGCCCTCTTTGCCTCTCTTGCCGTGGCGCTTACTCTGATTCCCATGATGTCCTCACGCCTGATGAAACATGGCCTGATAGAGACGAATCTCACCATGATGCCCTCATTGAGCGAGCTAGAGAATGCGGAAGCGAAGCAGCAGGAGACAACAAAGGGCTTTACACGAATCATTGACCTGTGGCAGGGGCTCTTCAGGCGCATTGAAGCCCTGTACCGCCGGATGCTTTACTGGTGCCTCTCTCACCGCCCTGCCGTGCTTGCGCTTGCCGCGATAAGCCTCATAGCGGGATTTATCCTGCAGTCAATGGTGGGAATCGAGTTCGTCAAGAATGAAGATCAGTCTCAGGTCATCATCATGACGGAATGCCCGCCCGGTACGGCGCTCCATGTAATGGACCGCAAAATGAAGCGTATTTATGATGAAGCGCGCACCTATCCTGAGGCCCGGAGGGTCATGGGACTCTCGGGGGAAGATGAGGTTGCCCTGGGAAAAATGATGAGCAAGGGCTCCCGTACTGGAACGCTCTTTATGATCCTGAAGCCTCCCGGGGAAAGAAAGAAAAGCCAGGCCGAGCTCGAGGATCAGATGAGGAAGCTGCTTGCCACCATTCCAGGCCTCAAAGCCAAGGTGATGCAGATCTCCACGGCCCAGCAGGGAGGCGGCGCCGACCTGGAGCTCAAGATCTTCGGCAATGACCTGGAAACACTGAGCAGGCTCGCCGAGGAGCTCAAGGCAAAGTTCGGGAAGGTCCCGGGAGTCACCCAGGCAGACCTTTCATGGGAGGCGGGAAACCCGGAGTACCAGATCATGCTGGACCGCGAAAAAGCCGGGGCCTACGGCATCCCCGTCGCCCAGGTGGCATCGACGGTGCGCACCCTCGTCAAGGGTGAAGATGTCACGAAATACCGCGAGAAGGGGGAGGAGTTTGACATCACCGTGCGGGCCCGCAAATCTGATCGCAGATGGGTTGAGAGCGTGGAAGAGACTGAGCTTTTGAGCCCCACGGGCGCTATCGTCCCTTTGAAGGAAATTGCCTCGGTGGTGAAATCCCGGGGGCCCTCGGAGCTCACCAGGGAGGATCGCCAGCGGAACATCTCTGTCACCGCCGGAAAAACCAGCCGCCCCCTCGGTGATATCACCAGGGATTTGAAAAAGATTCTCTCTGGGACCATCTTCCCTCCCGGCTATACCTGGAAGTTCGGCGGCCAGGAAGAGCAGCTGCAGGAAGCCTTTCTCTCGCTCGCCATGGCGCTCATCGCCGGCATCCTCCTTATCTATTTCATCCTCGCGGCGCAATTTGAGTCACTTGTTCACCCTTTCACCATCATGCTTGCCATTCCCCTCGAGGTAGTGGGAGTATTCCTGGCACTCTTCATCACCAGGGAGCCTTTCAGCGTGTCAGCCTTCCTTGGAGTGCTCATGCTGACGGGGATTGTGGTCTCCAACTCCATCCTCCTTGTAAACTATATCAATATCCTTAGGGAGCGGGGCATTGCGAGGCGCCAGGCGATTCTCGAGGCAGGCCCCGTGAGGCTCAGGCCCATCCTGATGACTGCCATCGCGACGGTCTTCGCCATGATCCCCATGGCCATGGCGATCCGGGAAGGATCGGAGACCTTCCGCCCCCTGGCCATCGCAGTCATCGGCGGTCTTCTCGCGTCCACCTTCCTCACCCTGCTGGTGGTGCCTGTGGCCTACAGCCTCGTTGATGACATTGGCATAAAGCTTGGACTGATAAAGAAAGGTGCGGACGGCAATGCACAATGAGAGCGGCCATGGAAGGGGACAGAACCTTAAGGGAGGGACTGCTTTGAAAAAGAAGAGAGAATCGTCTCAGGCAGAAGAGCCCGAACAGCTCGATGCATTTATCCGGGAGTTGCTCTTTTTCGACAGGCAGTTGAGTTCTCTCAAGCATCACTCTGTCACTGACGAATTGACAGAGGAGCTTCACGAGTACCGGAATCACCTGGATACCATATGTCGAACAGGAGGCTCAGCAAGGCGGATTGAGAATATCAATATTTTCTTTGATATCTGCCATATTCTCTCAAGCCGTCAGGATCCGCTCACCATGGGAGAGATAAGCCACCTCATGAATGTGCCCCTCAGCACAGCGACCCGCCTCATTGACTGGATCGTGGAGAACGGTTTTGCGAAGAGGCTCTCTGATCCCGATGACCGCAGGGTGGTGAGGGTTTCACTGACAAAAGAGGGCATTGAGCTCTACCATGCCCTCTTTCACTTCATGAGACAGTGGGCAGTTCGAATCCTGGTGCACTTCACGGAAGAGGAAAAGTCCCTCCTGATAACCCTTATGAATAAATTTTCAGGGATACTGGCCAGGGAGAATATCGGGAGCAGGAAGCAGGCGCAGCGGTCAGCCCCATGATTCTCCGGTATGGTGCAGGAATTTTCCTGCCTCGCTGGAAAATGGAGTCCCATGAGGCTTCAAGGGCGAGTGAAGAAATGCCTGAGACTTAACGGAGAGAGGAATGCTTGAATCAAAGCCCGGCAGAATATCCTTTGAAGGCCCTCCCTGCCTTGATTACCGCACCATCTCGTGCCGGCTTATATTTCTCACCGGCATTACAGTTGTGGCTTTTACTCTTTCCATAGATCGCCTTATCCCCCAGAAGCTTTGCATGGCTGCCCTCTTTCTCTATCTTTCCGCCATCCTGGCGGCATTTCTGCTCCTCTACATGGCGCGGTCAAAATATGTCATCGATGCCCATTCAGGCACTATTACCCAGTACCTCTTCAAGATCCTCCCGAAGGCAGTGGCACGGACCGCCGAAGTGAAGCGGGTGCTTCTTGAGACCCTGCAGGGCGGGATGGGAGATATGAAGGTGATGCTTCAGCCTGCCCTCGACGAGGCCCGGGCCGCAAAGGAAAAGGACGCGGCAGTGGCGGAAGAAAGCGGCATTCCCGGGGAAGAAGAGGGAGCACCCGGCGGGGAGGGACCGAAAAAGCCTGCCGACATTGTTGAAGTGCACCGAATCGTCTCTCTTGAGCTTGCCGGCGGGAGGCTTCTGAAGGTCTGCGACACTGCCTCGCTCTCCGGCGCGAACTCAGTGGCAGAGTCTATCTGCCGGCTCCTCAAGGTGGGGCTCTTTGATGCCTCAGCCAGGCTGATGGACCTCCAGGATGGCGGCGAGGAAGGTGCTCCCCGGGAAGGACGGGAGTTTCACCATTCGGAAGTCCAGGTGCCCTTTTACCGGAGGCCTCTGTTCAATCAGCCATACGGCGAGACACTGTCCAGGGCAGGCAGGATTCCCTATGAGATCTCACGGGAGGAGATCGAGCTTACGACAGTGTTCAAGGTCCGGCCTGTATACAAAAATAACGCGGAAGCGGCGCTCTACGGGGTGGTGATAAAAATGCTGAGGGGATGGCCCGGGGAGGTCCTGGGCCGGCTTGAAGAAATCGTGCCGTTACTGGTAGGCTTCAGCTTCGCGCTCATGGCAGGTGTCCTGATGGTGGGAGGCAGCCTCGGACTCGTGGGCAAAAAGGATTTCTGGCCTTTTTTCATTATCCTCATCCCTATCGTCTGCCTGTTTTCAGTCGCATGGCTCAGCCAGGTCATCAAGACCCGCCCCTTTTCCCTCAGTGTCTCCCGTGATGCCATCACCATCAAGGCCGAGGGAAAAGAACCGGTGACCTTTGCCCTTGACGAGGTCCTCGATCTCGAGGTGACGCCCTCGTGGGAGACCTCCCGCCTCACCGTGAGGACTGCCACCGGGGAATACAGCCTGGAGACGGCCCTGCCTTATACAAAGCTCACCTCGATGTGTGATGAGATATGGCGCATCGCTGTCTCCTGGAAAGTTGATGAAGAGCAGTGCCGGGAAAGCCAGTGAGGGCGGCGGCTCATCAGGCGATTCTGCGCGGAATCAGCGGGGGAAGGAGATTGCCTTAAATTAGAGAAAGAGTTATGAGAGAACTGATCGGGGGGTGGGGTCCGTGACAGTAAAAAGATTGTATTTCTCATGTTTCATTCTGTTTCTCCTCCTTTATCCTCTCTGCCCGGCACCTGCAGGAGCAGCAGAAAAAGCGAGGATTCTCTTTCTTCCCTTCAACGGCAATGCAAATGATACCTGCGGCGGCAAACACCACGGGAAGGTAAACGGCGCCACTCTCACCACCGGACACGATGGAAAGCCCGACAGCGCTTACTACTTTGACGGGAAATCCTCCATTGACGTGGGAGCGCTTGGCCCTCTCTCCTCATTCACCGTGATATTCTGGGTATACCCCGAGGCTTATGAGAATCACCGCAACGTCTTCACCCTGGGAGGCCTCTCTGAAAAGAACGAAAGGTTCAGGGCGGAGCTCCACAATAACTGGCAGGGCCAGAAATTCACCGCATTTTTCGGCACAGGCCACGGAGAAAAGCAGTATAAGACCATCGGGGTCAATGACACGTGGCATCTGCCTCTCAACAAGTGGAGCCTCGTGGCCATGGTCCATGACAGCAGCACAAAAGAGAACAGCCTCTATATCAACAACCAGCTCATCGGGACTGTCACCGGGGAGGTCAAGCTGCCGTCTCCATGGCTTTCCCTGGGAGTGGGCTACCAGAAGACGCCTGAGCGTTACTTCAAGGGCAGGATTGATGACTTTTCCGTGTTCAGCGGTGTCCTCAGCGCCTCGCAGATAGAGAGTGTCGCGGGAGCGGCCGTCGCCTACGACAATCCACAGGGAACATCTGCAGGGACTTCTGCCGGTACCTCCACAGGAACAACCACAGGAACAACCACAGGTACTTCCGCAGGATCGGGAACAGGGCAGCCGCCCCAAAATGCTACGCCTCTTGTTGACAGCGATAACGACAAAGTATATGACAACTACGAGACGGTCTTCCGGACCGATAAGAACAATCCAGACACCGACGGCGACGGCATCATCGACGGCGAGGACCTTTCCCCCACCGTCAATCCCCAGGAGCCCACCGACTGGAAGGACCTCCAGGAAATCGGCATGATGAGACTCACCTTTCCCATCAAGGCCTACGGCCTCGACGGCTGGGTGGAGGAGTACCTGCAGTCCCGCTCGACAGGATTCGCGCTGACCTTCATAGGGAAATACACCAACACCGGCGTGAAAAAAAGCACCATGTCAAAAGACAAGGTCAAGAAGGCGGTGAACAGGGTATTCGGCGCTTCCGATTTCACCTGTTATGACCTGAAGAATATCTCGCCCGATGACATAAACGTGCTGGACACCAAGAAAACCGCCGAGCATGTTCCGAATAAATCTGAGTACTCCCACACCTATCCTGCCAACCCCGTCTGGGGGAAGATCAAGGAATACCGTTTCTATTACGACTACGTGACGGATTACTGGATGGCCTCATTCAAGAACAAGAAAAAAATGAAGTTTCCCGGGGAGGATTCCCCCTATCGCTACCTGCTGTACTCCGTGAAGCTCAAGAAGAACTGCGAGAATTCCATCGCCATGCAGTTCAAATCTTCCACGCTTGCTGATGCGGTGAGCACCGGTGCCGTGACCCCGGTGTTCACCTATTCATTGTACGGCAGCAGCAATTATGATACGCCCCCCCTTTATGAAGGCACTGCGGCAGTGCTCAATGAAAAAGGAACCGTCTATTCTGTCAACCTGCGGCTCCCCCGTGAGAGCTGCACCGCCTCGCCGGCATACCTGAAAATCACCCCTCTCTCTGTCACAAAAGGAACAGGGCAGGCGGTCTGTGCCCCCCTGCCGCTCTCATGGGATCTCACCGGCATCACCAGGACTGTGGTCCATTCCAGTGACGGCAAAGGGAACAGCACTGTCCAGAGTGAGGACATGGGCTCTTTTTCCGGCCTCACCATCGACGTGGTTGACAAGTCGAAATTCAAGAACCAGCCGCCCTCAGAGGATGTCAGGACCGAGGCCTCCTGGATCGGCATGCTTGTCAAGGACCCCAGCCTCCCCGGGGAAACGACCGTTACCGATGAGATGATCACTATCTCCTCCCGGGGGTTCGAGAGCTCCGGGAATACTCAAGCGGGCGTCACCCTCATTATCGAGAGCTCAGTGCTCAAGACAAATAAAGTCAGTGAAATCACGGAGCTTCCAGCGAATCACTGGGCCCGCGACCCTTATTATACCCCTGTGATGACCTGGGTCAACGCATGGCAGGGCGCAGCTTCAGTGGTGACAAACGGGCTGTATGCATGGAAGTCCTATAAGGAGGGAGATACCATAAAAACAGTCTATTACGGCACAAGGGCAGGCACAGCAGGTGTGCAGACCACGGCCGAGCTCGTCGAGCTGATCGAGAGAACCGATGGATTCAGCGGCTCCACGGGGAAATTGAAGTGCCTTGCCTCAAAGAAAGCCTGCATGTATATCGCAATCGCTGCAGGTGTCGTAGAGGTGGGCAGTAACATAGTCCTTTACAAAACGACAAGTGATCCCCTCTCGAAGGATCTTTACGCGGAGAACATAATGAGCAGCATAGCCGATACAGAGCTCTCGGTGGCGGCAGTATATTCTCCCCACGCGCTGGCCTTCCAGGCGACCTGGACGATAGAGGTGGAGATCTATGCTGCCATTTTCGGCGAGAATTTCGCCTACAAGTGCGCAAAAACGCCGGGCACCGCCCTGGTATTCCTGGCAAAATATTTCTGTTACGGCTCTGTCCCCACGCAGATGGCAGAGGCGGAATATAAGGCGGTCCGCACAAAGCTTGTGGACATGCTGAAGAACATGTATGTCCTGGAACAGAGCAAAAAGCTTCCCTACTCATGCATCTTCGTGGACCCCGACCTGTAAGGGAGTGCTTTGCCTGACTTTGCTATGCTCCGAGCGCCTTCCCCACAAGCCAGAAGACCAGGATGGCCGTGATGCCGTGAAAGGCCACGGCTCCCCAGAAATCCCCGGCCTTAGGCCCCCGGGGCCCTGTCTTCCCGGTTTTCATTTCCGCAATCGTGCTTATGATGCAGGCAGCAGACATAATCCAGACTAAAACCGCACCGAGCCACCAGTACCACATACTATTCCCCCCCCGCTTTCTCTGCACCGGGGCCGGCAAGCAGAAAAGAAGCAATAATCATGCATACCCCGTGGAATGCTGACGCGCCGAGCACATCAGAGGACCAGACACCCTGTGCGCCCTTTGTCCTGATGAACTGAAAAAGAGTGTCGCCCACGCATATGAGCGCACACAGGACAAGAATGCAGGCGATTATTTTTTTTATCACCAGTCTTCACCCCCCCTTTATAAGGCTCTGTCTCAGAGAAAGCTTCCCCGCTTTTCATGCATGGCTTTTCTTCAGGTCCAGGAAGCACTCAAGGGGCTGGCCCTTCAAAAGGAGCTCCGTGGTGCACTTGTTGCATGAGATGCAGGTGGCGCGGTGCGTATCGCCGCTCTTCCAGCGGTCTACCAGGCCGGGCTCCCGCAGCAAAGCCCTGCACATGCTCACCATATCTGCATCGCCTGAGCCGATGACACTCTCCACCGTCTCAATGCTGAATATCCCCCCCGTTACTATCACCGGCTTCTTCACTTCGGCTTTCACAGCCCTGCTCCAGCTCCTGAAGTAGGCCTCCTGCTCAGGCTTCCTGATATCGGGGCGAAGGGGCGTTCCTTCAAAGCCGAGACTGCTGTTCATAAGCCCCTGGCTCACCTCTATGGCATCGAATCCCGCTTCCGAGAGAATCCGCGCCGCCTCCCTGCCCTCTTCAAGCCTGAATCCCCCGGGAATGGCGTCCTCCACTCCCAGCTTGAGCATGACGGGGAACTCCGCGCCCACCCTGGCGCGGACAGCCGAGAGCAGCTCCCTGTGAAACCTGAGCCTGTTTTCAAGGGGCCCGCCCCAGCGGTCGTCACGCCTGTTGGTGAGAGGGGAAAGAAAGCACATGGGGATGGCATGATGGGCGCCATGGATTTCCACGCCATCGGCCCCGAGAGACTTTGCGATTTCCGCCCGGGCGGCATACTGGCTGATGAACCCGAGAATCTCTTCCTCCGTGTAAGGACGGTGCTCGCGGTAGGGATAGAGGGCGGGACCGAAAAAAGGGCACTCAGGGGGCACTACCGAGGGGAGAGCGTCCTTTATCTTGTCGGGGATGATCTGCGGTGCAATTTTTCCCCCGTTTTTATGCACTGCTTCAATGGCGCCGCGCCATCCCTCAATGTCGGCGAAATCAGTCGCCCCTGAGATGACAAGCCCCACGCCGCCGGAGGCGAGACTGCCGAACCTCCCGGCACGGCGGCCGGGATCGCTGTCCAGGTGATCCTGCGCCGCCGCGAAGACGAACCTGTTCTTCACGGCCATTGAGCCTATGGTGATTTCCCTGAACATGATCCCGCTGTTTTCCATTTCATGCTCCTTTTCTGCCGGCTTTTCCCTATTCTTCAGTTCTCCCGCTCCCGCAGGCCCTCTTTCCCCTGTTCAATGCCAGCGCCTGGTCCTTGTTCCTACCTGGGTTTTTCCACGGTGAACCGCACCGCCGGCGATGCCATAGCCTCAACAAAACACGCTTCTTTGAAAAGCTTCTGCCACTCTTCTCCGGAGCCGGTGGCGCCCTGTGGAGCCGGTCCCCTCGCTGCACTGATCATAGAGGGGCTGAAAGTGTAAGAGATTGATGCCGTATAGCTTCCCGCGGTTGCCCCCAGACTGCTATGGCTGCTCCTGTTCCCGGAGTAACACAGGGCGGAGGAGACAGCGTACCGCTTGGAATATGATTTGCCGGGCTTCAGCACGATACAGTGCTCGGGCCTGAGGGGCATGACGACGCCGGGAGGGGGAGGAGTGGCATAGTCGCCTCCCGGTCCCGTTATCTTCAATTTCCAGCCGTGCTGGGGGATAAACTCATAATGGGAAATAAAGGCGATGGTCCTGCCGGAGGTATTGGTCACCGTGGCGACAAGCACATGGGAGTCACCCTGGACATGGAGCTCTCCCTTGGCAGGAGACTCCCCCGGAGAGCTCCTGTAATACTTGAGGTCCAGCTTCGCCGTTTTCACCGTCCTTAATTCCTCTCCATAGGCACCGGCGGAAAGGAGAGAGAGGAAAAGGGCCAGGGCTGCCGTAAAGCTTTTCATGGGCTTACCCTCCTTGAAAGAATAGTACCTGCGATTATGGCTCTCAAGAAAGTGTAGCAGAAATTGCCTCCCCTGACAAGAACGCCCCGGGGTTGGACCAAGGTCTGATAGACAGGCTCATATAATTATATTATAATTGAATAGCCTTGCACAAGGGCAGCCACCACCGCAGCGAACCTCCTTCTGCCGATGATAAAGTGGTGTCCGGGTGAAATACAAATAAGAGAGCATTATGGAAAAGGAGCAATGAAATGTCAGAACTCAAGACCTACAAAGATGGAACACCCTTCACCGGCGTCATCGGGCGCACCACCGAGGAGTCCTCGCCGGCCTGGCCGGAGCCCGGGCGCCCGCCGGAAGGCGCGCCCAACATCATCTTCCTCGTCCTGGACGACGTGGGCTTCGGGCAGCTCTCCTGCTTCGGCGGGCTGGTAGAGACGCCCGTGATAGACAGCCTGGCTCACCACGGCCTTCGCTACACCAACATGCACACAACGGCGCTCTGCTCGCCTTCACGCGGCTGCATCCTGACAGGGCGGAACCACCACTCGCTGGGGCTGGCCTCCATTACCGAGACATCGACAGGGTATCCAGGTTACAACGGTATCCTGCCCTTCGACAAGGGAATGCTCAGTGAGATGCTCCTGATGAAGGGTTACAATACCTTCTGCGTAGGGAAATGGCATCTGTCGCCCCCCGAGCACCAGACTCCGGCGGGACCCTACGACCGGTGGCCCCTCGGGCGCGGGTTCGAGCGTTACTACGGCTTCCTGGGCGGCGACACCAACCAGTGGTATCCTGAGCTCGTCTATGACAATCACACGGTTGAGCAGCCCTCGCAGCCGGAGGAGGGCTACCACCTGAGCATCGACTTGGCCGACAGGGCCATCAGGTTCATCAAGGATGCCCATATGAATGCCCCCGAGAAGCCCTTCTTCCTCTATTACGCGCCGGGTGCAGGGCACGCGCCTCACCATGTCCCGAAAGAGTGGGCCGATAAATACAAGGGCAGGTTCGATATGGGCTGGGACGACTACCGCACGACAGTCCACATGCGCCAGCTTGAGATGGGCATACTCCCGAAGGGCACGGAGCTGTCAGCGCACGATCCCGATGTGCCCGTGTGGAGCGCGCTGTCCGCCGACGAGAAGCGGCTCTATGCGCGGATGATGGAGGTTTACGCCGGCTTTGTCTCCCACTGTGACCATCATTTCGGGCGCGTGATGAGCTTCCTCGAAGATATCGGCGAGAAGGACAACACCCTGGTTATCGTCATATCCGACAACGGCGCCAGCTCTGAAGGCGGCCCCGTCGGCTCGGTCAACGAGATGTTCTTCTTCAACAACGTGGCGGAGCTCCTCGAGGACAATCTCAAAATGATCGACGAGCTGGGCGGAGTGAATGTATTCAACCACTATGCCTGGGGCTGGACGAATGCCGGCAACACGCCCTTCCGGCGCTGGAAGCGCGAGACCTACCGCGGCGGCTGCACCGACCCCTGCATAGTATCGTGGCCGAAGGTGATAAAGTCCCGCGGAGAGCTGCGCCCGCAGTACGCGCATATCATCGACTTCGTGCCCACGGTCCTGGAGGCCCTGGGCCTGGAGGCACCGGACAGTATCCGGGGAGTCACGCAGGCTCCCCTCGACGGGGTGAGCTTCGCCCATACTTTCAACAATGGCGCCGCGCCAAGCCGCCGCCACACGCAGTACTTCGAGATGTTCGGGCACCGCTCCCTCTATCATGACGGCTGGCGCGCCGTCTGCCCATGGCCCGGCCCCAGCTTTACAGAAGCCGCCGTGAAGGGGCGCAGGTTCGGCTCTCCCATCACCTCAACGATTCTCAACGATATCGAGGCACATGACTGGGAGCTCTATCATATCGATGAGGACTGTTCCGAATGCCACAACGTGGCAGCCCAGCATCCCGACAAGCTCATGGAGATGGTAGGCCGCTGGTGGGCCGAAGCGGGCAAGTACAATGTGCTGCCCATTGACGGGGATGTCTTCGGGCGCTTGAACGTGGAGCGTCCCACCATCTCCGTGCCAAGGAACAGGTATGTCTTTTATCCCGATGGATCACCGGTTCCCTTTGCCGCCGCGCCCAAGACCTACAACCGGCCCTGGACCATCACCGCTGACGTGGATATCCCGAAGGGCGGCGCGGAGGGGGTGCTGATCTCCCAGGGCGGCCGGACCGGCGGCTACACCTTCTATGTCAAGGACCAGAAGCTCCACTTCCTCTATAACTATCTCGGCCGCGACAAGTTCTTCGTGAAATCCGACGAGGCGGTTCCCGAGGGCACCGTGGAGCTCCGCTACGAGTTCGAGCCGATGGGAAAAGCCGACCTTGCGAAGGGAAAAGGGGTGCCGGCCCGAAGCCAGCTCTATATCAACAGGAAGCTTGTGGGCAGCATCGACATGCCGCACTCAGTCCCCACGATGTTCGGCACGGAGGGGCTGACATGCGGCTATGACGGCGGAGACTGCGTGGCGCCCGAGATATACAGCGATGCCTTCCCCTTCACCGGGAACATCAAGCGCGTCACTCTCGATCTTTCCGGCGAGCTGATCCCTGACTCGGCCGCAGATCTGAAGGTGGCGATGGCGCGCCAGTAAGCGGAAGATTCAATCAGAAGGGCATCACCAGGTGATTGATATGGCTTCCCCGGCAGACACTCTGTCCACCGGGGAAGCCTTTTCATCACGATGGGTAATCGCCGCTCAATGGTCCTTACTGCTCGATGCTTCCTGCAGATTCTGCAGAACCGCGTCCAGGTTGAAAGAGGCCGGCTCCTTTAATTTTTACAGGTCACTCTCACCTCTATCGACAGTTATTGGATATTAATGCGCTGCCCCGGACACAGGATTCGTTGCCGTTTTCACTGGATCGCCATGGCAACGTGCAGGCGTTCCTCGGGCGTGATGAGGTGGTCGAGATTTACAGTATCTTTGCCGAGGTCGATCTCAACCCAGTTCACCTCGCCGCTGAATTTCCCGCCGCGTGTCGGATAGTCACAGGTCACCGGCGAGCCTGCTTCGAAGCCGATGTCGCAGGTTTCGTCTGCGGAGAAGCCCAGGGGCTCCGTCTTATCCACGCGGCCTTCACCGACTTTCTGCCCATCCACGTAAAGTGTGACCGTGCCGCCCTTCGCCAGGCCTCCGCCGTCGTAGGTGAACTCCATCCGCACCTGGTGTGTTCCCGCGGGGATCTTCGACGTACCTTCGACTGTGTAACGGTTCAGTCCATAGAAGTTATAGCAATACTTCGGCCTGCCCTCCCTGGTGTAGAGGCTCCAGCCGCCAGTGACTCCGCCCTGGGCGATGATGACCCCTTCGGCACCCGATGGGGGCACGACCACCTCGGCCGTCACCGCGTGAGACTTGTTCTTGATATTGACGATTGAGCTTTCGGTCAGCCGCCCCATGCCGCCGAACAAGAGCTGGCGCGTGCCCTTGATCAGCTGCGGCCTGCCGGCGAGATCAGGGTCTACGCGCTCGACAAAGCGGTCGTCCAGGGGCAGCACGTTGTACTTGACCGCTTCGATGAGCCACAGCCGCTGCAATTCATGGAGCTTCTTCGGATTTTCTTTCGCCAGGTCGTGTGCCTGGCTCCAGTCGGTGGTGGTGTCGTACAGCTCCCATATATCGTCATCGAAGGCTGCCAGCCTGGCGGCGGCAGGAATCCACGGGATGCGATGCTGGGTGACGGCCGTCCAGCCCTTGTGGTAAATGCCGCGGTTGCCCGACATTTCGAAGTACTGGGTCTCGTGCCGCTCGGCCGCTTTTGCGTCATTGAAAGAATAGAGCATGCTGACACCTTCGATTGGGCGCTGCTGCACACCGTTGACAAAGACCGGCTCGGGCAGGCCCGCTGCTTCAAGAATGGTGGGCGCGACGTCGATCACGTGATGGAACTGGCTGCGGATCTCGCCCCTGGCCTTGATACGCTTCGGCCAGTGCACAATCGTCCCGTTACGGGTACCACCCCAGTGCGAAGCCACCTGCTTGGTCCACTGGTAAGGCGTGTCCATGGCGTGCGCCCAGCCCACTGCATAGTGGTTGTAAGCCTCCACCCCGCCGAACTTGTCAATGTGCGTTTTAAGGAACTCCGGCGTCTCGAGGTGGCCGAACCCCGTGATAGTTACCATTTCGTTGTACGTGCCCTGGAGCGATCCCTCGGCCGAGGCGCCGTTGTCGCCGATGATCAGGTAGATCAGCGTGTCATCAAGGATCTCGAGATCCTTGAGCGCGTCGATGAGCCTCCCGACGTGATGGTCGGTGTGCTCGAGGAAGCCCGCATACACCTCCATCTGGCGGGCCAGAACCGGCTTCATCTCGGCCGAGATGCTTTCCCAGGCCGGGATGGCCTCGTGGCGCCTGGTAAGCTGACAGTCCTGCGGGATGACGCCGAGCTTCTTCTGCCGGGCGAAAGTCTCCTCGCGCAGCCTGTCCCAGCCCTGGTCGAACCTGCCATTGTACTTGTCGGCCCATTCCCTGGGCACGTGGTGCGGAGCGTGCGTTGCACCCGGCGCAAAGTAGGTAAAAAAGGGTTTGTCGGGCATGAGCGCCTTCTGCTGGCGGATCCACTTGATCGCCTTGGTGGTCAGATCATCGGTAAGGTGATAGCCCTCTTCGGGCGTCTTCTCGGGCTCGACAGGCGTCGTGCCTTGATAAAGCGCCGGATACCACTGGTTGGTCTCGCCGCCGATGAAGCCGTAGAAGTACTCGAACCCGCCGCCGCCGGTGGGCCAGGAATCAAAGGGACCCATGGGGCTCGTCTGCCAGAGCGGCACCTCATGGCACTTGCCGAACTGCGCCGTCGAGTAGCCATTGAGCTTCAGCGTCCGCGCGAGCGGTGAGATGGTGTTTGGCAGGACGGTGTTTGCGCCCGGCGCCGACGTCGCAAACTCGGTGATGGAGCCCATGCCGCACGAATGATGGTTGCGGCCTGTCAGGAGCGCCTGCCGTGTCGGCGAGCACAGCGCCGTCGTGTGGAAGCGGTTGTACCGGAGGCCATCGGCGGCGAGCTTCTCGAAGTTCGGTGTGTGGCACGGGCCGCCAAAGGCGCTGGACGCCCCGAATCCGACGTCATCGAGCAGAACGATCAGAACATTAGGCGCACCACCGGGCGGCCGCAGCTCCCTGATCGGCGGGTACCTGGTGTCCGGGTCCTTCGCGTCGTAGGTCGTCAAACCCACATGCGGCTGATCCGGTATGGGAAGAATATTGCGCTGAATCCTGTCTTGTTCCATGCTAATCCTCCTGATAACTATAAATCAGTGCTTATCGGCTCTCATTATCTCCATGACTTCCTCGGCCATCCTGCCTCTCCGGAGCAGTCCCGCCATAATCTTCATAGGGCGGTCGGCATGCGTGAAGAATGCTTTATACCCTTCACAGAGGTAGTTGAGGCCCGGCTGCCCGTCGGGTGTTTCGATGAAGCGGTTCTTGGGACACTCTCCGTTGCAGATATGGATGAATTCACAGGCGCGGCAATACCGCGGCAGCGTGTCCCGCTTATCCTGCCCGAATTTTTGCTGCTGCCCGGATGCGGCAAGCTCGGCCAGATGCTTCTCCATTATATTGCCCAGCAGATGCCCCGGCTCGACAAAATGGTCACAGCAGTAAAGATCACCATTATGCTCCAGGGCCACGCCCTCGCCGCATGTGGGACCGAAGATGCACACGGTCCCCGCCATCCCCAGCCAGCCGGCCAGGGCGCCGTCGAAGAGGAGGATAAAGCTCCTGCCGACATCGCGCCGTACCCATTCATCGAATATCTCTATAAGGAAGCGTCCGAACTGATCGGCACGGACCGACCTGTCGGTAACCTTGCTTCCTTCCTGAAGTCCCGACTGGCTGTCACGCTCCACAATGGGAATGAGCTGTATATACCGGGCCCCGAGCTCATCCCTGAAGAAGCGGTACACCTCCAGCGGATGATCGGCATTTTTCGAGTTGACGGTGCAGAGGATATTGAACTCCACCTTATGCTTCTGGAGAAGCCTGAGCGAGCGCACAACCCTTTCGAAGGTTCCCTGGCCTCCTTTGTCTTTCCGGTAGAAGTCATGAAGGGCGGCAGGCCCGTCGAGGCTCAGGCCGACAAGGAAATTATTCTCATGAAAAAAACTGCACCACTCGTCGTCAATGAGAATGCCGTTGGTCTGGAAAGAGTTTTCAATATGGGTGCCTGGTTTCTGGTACTTTTTCTGGAGCTCCACGGAGCGCCGGTAGAAATCCAGCCCCCTCAGCGTCGGCTCGCCGCCCTGCCACGCCACGGTCACCTGCGGCACATGGTGGGCTTCCATGAGCTGCCGGATGTAGGCTTCGTGAACCTTGTCCGCCATGCGGAAATCGCTGCCGGGATAAAGCCCTGCTTTTTTCAGAAAGAAACAGTAAGCGCAGTTCAGGTTGCACTCTGAACCCGTGGGCTTAGCCATGACGTGAAAGGCTTGAAGGGGACCATGTAAAGTCATATAATGCTCAATCCTGGAGTCTATATCTGAAGAGCGTTTATGAACAGACTATTAAATATTTGGACAATTTCCGGGGCATTCCCTTCCTATTGGGCTTCATTGGGGAGATTCTCCCATGGGACCTTGGTCCCATAGCCTGTCCAGTGGATGACCAGACTTTTTTCATTGACAATGAAAATATTTTATGCTATATTTTCATTATTAATGACAATTTTTGGTGGACTATGGAAAAAGGCTTGCTCAAAGAAGTAGTGCTTGATCAAAAGCAATGGCTTCTTTCCATGCAGTCTGGCACGCTGCGTGACAAGCTGTCGGAAATCACCGGACACAGCTCCCTTCCTCACTGCATTATCCTCTCGGGGATACGGCGATCGGGAAAATCAACACTTCTCACCCAGACTATTGACCACGCCTATTCCAGAGATGAGGTCTATTTCCTGAACTTCGATGATGAGAGGCTCCTCACATTCACGGTTGAGGATTTTCCAGTACTCCATGAAATCTTCATGGAGCTTTTCGGGGAACGGAAGGTCATTTTTTTCGATGAGATCCAGAATGTCGAGAAGTGGGAACTCTTTGTGCGAAGGATGCAGGACAGAGGGCATAAATTCTTTATTACCGGCTCGAATGCGTCACTTCTGAGCAGCGAGCTGGGCACACGGCTTACAGGGAGGAATCTCTCACTGGAAGTCTTCCCTTTCTCTTTCAGTGAGTTCCTCCAGTTCAGAGGTGAAAAGCTGCCAGTTCCTGACAGCCTTCTGCCTGCCGAACGAGCACGGCTGAAAGCCCGTTTTAATGAATATCTTCTTCAGGGAGGCATGCCCGAGTTCCTGAAATACGGAGACCCGGCAGCACTGAAAAGGCTCTATGAGGATATTATCTACAGGGACATCGCAGCACGTCATGAAATCAGAGATATAAGGGCGCTCCGCGAACTGGGCCTTTACTTTTTCAGCACTATGGGAAATCTTTTTAATTTCAACAGATTGAAGGGCTTCCTTGGAGTGGGAAGTGTGAATACCGTCAAGAGCTATACCCAGCATTTTGAGGATGCCTTTCTGCTGTTCACCGTAAAAGGCTTTTCCTCTTCCCTTAAACACCAGTTCATAACTCCGAGAAAAATATACTGCGTGGATAACGGAATCAATAATGCCGTTTCCTTCAGGTTCTCGAAAGACAGGGGAAGATTTGTGGAGAACATTGTTGCAGTAGAACTCAAGAGGAGAGGCAAGGAGATTTACTATTACAGAACGGCCAAAAACCGCGAAGTGGATTTTGCCATCCGGGAAGCGGAGAGAATAACAGCCCTCATCCAGGTAAGTACTGATATGAGCAAATCGACCACAAGGGAACGTGAAATCCTAGCCCTCTCTGATGCGATGGATGAAATCAAGCTCAAGCACGCTTTATTGTTGACCGAAGATGAGGAAACCACTCTTACACTTGACCGCAAGCTGGTGACAGTGAAGCCTCTCTATCGATGGCTTCTGGAAAAGGAGAAAAGATCATGAATAGAGAGGGGGCATTGTGAAGGAAAGCCCGCCGCCTGTTCCCTTTGAAGAGCCCGAAGTCCGGCTGCGCTTCGAGGCGCTGCTCGCCGATCTTTCTGCGCATTTCATCAATCTGCCCCCCGACCGGGTGGACGGCGAGATAGGAGAAGCACAGCGCCGCGTCTGCGAATTCCTGAGGGTCGATCTCTCCGCTGTCTGGCAGTGGAGCGATGACCCGCAGTCTCTCACGCTGACCCACCTCTATCGCCCCCTTGGAGGCCCGCCTCTTCCCGAGCCTGCCGATTCCCGGGAGATGTTCCCCTGGTGCATGCAGCGATTGCGGGCCGGCAAGATTATTGCCGTTTCAGTGGAGAATCTGCCGCCTGAGGCTGCCATCGATCAGGCGCAATGGCGCCAATTCGGTATTAAGACCTCCCTGACCTTCCCGCTCGCGCCGGGGGGAGGCCCGCTCATTGGCGCCCTGTCCTTCAATGACATGCAGACAGATCGTAACTGGTCCGAGGTGCTCATGCGACGGCTCGAGCTCGTGGCGCAGATCTTCGCCAACGCCCTGGCCAGGAAACGCTCCGACGAGCTGCTGCGGGAGAGCCAGGAGCGCCTGAGCCTTGCGACCGAGTCGGCGGGAGTGGGCCTGTGGAGCATGGAGCTGTTGACCAGCCGGGTGTGGGTCACCTCAAAGACCCGCCGGCTTTTCAATTTCACTCCCGATGAAGAGCTGAGCTATGAGAGCTTCTTCAGAGTGATTCATCCCGATGATCATGATGCAGTCCACCGTTCTATACAGCAGGCCATGGACACAAATACGGGGCTCTTCATTGAATACCGCATCATAGTCCCTGACGGGAGCATCCGCTGGGTCTCCTCCCGGGGGCATCCGCGGAGCATCGGTGAGGGAAAGCCTGACCGGCTGATGGGCGTTTCTGTTGACATCACCGGGCGAAGGCGGGCGGAAATGGAAGCGCAGGCCCTCAGAGAGGAGCTTTTCCATGTCACCCGTGTCACGACGCTGGGACTGCTGACCGCCTCCATCGCCCACGAGGTCAATCAGCCTCTGGCCGCTATCCTCATTAACGCCGAAGCGGCGCTGCGGCTGCTGGCCAGGGAGACGCCCGATCTGCCGGAGGTCCGTGATGCCCTCCGTGACATTGTCGATGACGACAGGCGGGCCGTTGAAGTAATTCTCCGGCTCCGGGGGATGCTGAAGAAAGAGGAGCCGAAAAGGGAGCCCCTGGACCTGAACAGCACCATCCACCAGGTCGTCACGATTGTGTCCGGCGAGGCAGCAATGCAGGGATTCTCCATCCGGCTTGAACTGGAGGACCGGCTCCCGGAACTGATGGGTGATTCCATCCAGATCCAGCAGATTATCCTGAACCTGCTCCACAACGCCACTGAAGCAATGACCGGCATCCAGGTCGGCCCGAAGGAGATCGTCATCCGGACCGGGGTCAGCAACCCCGGCTTTGCCGCCATCTCCGTTTCCGATTCAGGAGCAGGGATTGCTGAGGCCGATCTTGAGCGCATCTTCGGGTCATTCTATACCACCAAGCCTCATGGCATGGGAATGGGGCTCGCCGTCAGCCGCTCCATCGCCGAGGCACACGGCGGCCGCCTGTGGGCCTCGCGAAATCCCGGCAGGGGAGCAACCTTTCATCTCAGCCTTCCCACCGCGTAATCTCTGGCGGGTCACAAGAGCTCGTGATGAGGGTCATGAGCTCTTGTTCTGAAAAGGGCTTGTGGAGAAATCCATGGGCACCATTTTTGAGGGCACGCTCACCATCCCCGGGCTTCTGGAAAGCGCTTATGAAGATGATGCGCAGAGGCGATCCCGATGCCAGAAGCTTTCCCTGTAGCTCAAAGCCACTCATCTCCGGCATGCATATATCCAGAATAAGGCATCCTTCACTTTCAAGCGGGACTGCCTCGAGGAACTGCTCGGCCGAAGCAAAGGCATGGGGAGTCATATCCGCCGATCGGATGAGCCGTGAAAGTGACCGGCGGACAGAGTCATCGTCATCAACAATGAATATCGGGTGCGAAGCGTCTTTCATTCACCATCCTTCGATCCGGCAGGGAGAGACAGTAACAGGCACCTGCCCGATCATACAGGTATATTCTAATTGAATAACGCGAATCTGTATAGTGGGACCTTGGTCCAATAGACAGGCGCCCCATGGTGCCGGACAGGCCTTACGAGATGCTCCGTAAAAGTCTGGAGCCTCTTGACATGATGCTCCCTGATAAGGTTTTCAGGCTTGACGGCAGAGTGCTTCTCACGGTTCTCTTACTGGTGATGATCTGTTTTGTGATCGGGTGGTAGAAGGATAGAGCGTGACAGCATGCCTCCTGAGATGTTTCGGGCTTTGAACCCGTTTTGCAGCAGGATGCGCGTCGCATAGTAGGCCCGCTGCGCGGAGCGGCAGATAACCAGGATCTCGCGGTCACGGGGGAGCTCTTCCAGGCGCGAGCGGAGCTCCGGCAGCGGGATGCTGAGGGAGCCCGGAACAGACTCTACGGCGAGCTCCTCGGGATTGCGCACATCGAGGAGAAACCCGCCGTCCACAGAGCTCCAGTGACAGAGGGGCATGTCGCCCCGGAGGACGTCGGCTGCGATCATCCCCGCAAAGTTGACGGGATCCTTGGCGCTTCCGAAGGGGGGAGCATAGCAAAGCTCCGCTTCTTCAAGGTCGTACACGGTGCAGCCCATCTGGATCATCATGGCAATGGCATCTATACGCTTCTCAACGCCATCCTCTCCGAGCGCCTGCGCCCCGAGGAGACGGCCGTCGGATTTCCGGAATATGACTTTCATCGCGATCATCCTGGCGCCCGGGTAATACCCCGCGTGGGAATTCGGGAAGAGGTAGATTTTTTCGTAATCCTTGTCGCCAAGCTTTTTGAGGAGCTTTTCGCTGGCGCCCGTCGAGGCGACGGTGGCCCCGAAGACCCCGATGACCGAGGTGCCCTGGGTGCCGCGGAAGCGGGAATCGCGGCCGCATATCACATCTGCGGCAATCCGGCCCTGCCGGTTCGCGGGCCCTGCGAGGGCGATGAGAGACCATTGGCCGGTGACGAAATCTTTCACTTCCACCGCGTCGCCTACGCCGAAAATATCAGGGTTGCTCGTGCACATGTGCTCGTCCACGCGGATCCCCCCGCGCTCACCGAGCCTGATCCCGGCCATCTTCGCAAGCGCGGTCTCGGGACGCACGCCGATTGCAAGGATCACGATATCGGCCGGATAGACCTTGCCGGATTTCGTCAGAACTTCGAGGGAGCCGTCTGCAGTCTGCCTGAATCCTGCCACCCCGTCATTGAGTGCGACGCGGACACCGTGCTTCTCCACATGGCGCTCGACGAGGCGGGCGCATTCAGGATCGAGGGGGGCCATGACCTGGTCGAGCATCTCGACCAGCGTCACTTCGAGGCCGCGATGGACCAGGTTTTCCGCCATCTCGAGGCCGATGTAGCCGCCGCCTACGACCACCGCGCGCTTCGCTTTGTCCAGGGGCTTGAATCCTGACTGCGAGCTCGACTCAGTGAGATCACCTGAGCCTCGCTCAATCCACTCACGGATCTCCCTCGCATCGGGCACGGTCCTCACCGAAAAGATCCCCGGAAGATCAATTCCGGGCAGGGGCGGGCGGATCGGAGCCGCCCCGGGTGACAGCACGAGCTTGTCGTAGTGCTCGGTGGTCACCGCACCGGTCATATGATTCTTCAGCTCCACGGTTTTCTTTTCAGCCGAGATACCGACGACCTCACAGCGCGTCCGCACATCGATGGCAAATTGATCGCGAAACTTCTTTTCATCGGCGACGAGGAGGCTCGACTCTTTTTCAATCACCCCGCCCACATGGTAGGGAAGCCCGCAGTTCGCATACGACACATAGGGGCCGCGCTCCACCATGAGGATTTCCGCTTTTTCATCGAGCCTGCGCAGGCGCGCCGCGCACGACGCGCCGCCGGCCACCCCGCCCACAATGATTACCTTCATTTTTTCAGCCTTGCCTTTCTGCAGTGTCAACCATCACCGGTCATGGAACGGCTTTCAGCCTCCTATTCTTCTTCCACGAGCTTCCAGGTACTGTCAGGATTATACTTCTCCATGGCGCCTGCTGTCCCTGCAGTGTCGGCCCCCAGGTCTTTCTGATAGACCCTGCCGTTGGAGTTGACCATGAAGGTCATCACTCCCGAGGAGCGATAAGCGGCAGGATAGGCCAGCAGGGCAAAGCCGGCCAGCATATGGCCGTTTATGAGATAATCATAGGCACCGCCGGCAGCCTTGTCGCCCTGGCCGTTGAGTATCCTGAAATAATAACCATAGTAGGGATCACCCTGCTTCCTTGCCTTCCCGTAATCTCCAGCTTCCGCAACCAGGGGGCCAAGGGGGCTCAGCTCCGCGTCCTTTTCATCGGGCCAGTAAAGGCCGTCCTTTTTGCCGGGAGAGCTCCCTATTTTCTGGGCATACTCAAGGACGTCGTCGCCGTTTCGGTCTTTGTCGGCATACTGTTTCTGGGCTTTCACATAGGCGCGGCAGGCGCTGATTGCCTTCAGTTCATCCATTCCCACACGGCGGTTGAGGATCTCAACCCTTCCCGACGCGGTATCAAAACACCAGCCCTGCCCATCCTTGATAAGCGGTATGGGGAAGGGCCATTCTTTCACTCCCACGATTACCACAATCTTTCCATCCTGCTTTTTTTCCAGTTTCTGCGCCTCCAGCGCCCAGTCATAGAACTCCCTGCGCCATGCTTTCTCCAGAGCCTCGTCGGAGGTGATGACCATATCCCTGGCGCTGTCGCCGAATAGTTCCATGAGAGCGGCCCGGTCATTCACCTTGCAGGCCTCGATGAGGGCTTTTGCCGCCTCTTCAGGGGTGCCGAAGACCTTCTGGCCCGCGGCATATGCCGCTTCGGAAGAGAGATACCCCAGGGCCCCGCAGAGTGCCACAGTAATCACCAGTGCCGTCAAGAGGTGTAAGCTTCCTTTGTTATTCATAATGTCATTCTCCTTTCTCTACCTTCTTCCGCCGCCGAAGCCGCCCATGCTGGCTGCACCGCGGCTGCTCTGGGCCTGCGTGCGGGCACCGCTGTTCATGGCTCCAAAAGAGCCCGGGGGGGGAGGAACATTGCCATTCAATTGCGCGGTAGCCCTCAGGCGGTCGCCGGTTCGGTAATCATAGCCGCCAGAGGCATAATTATTATAGCCCCCCCCACCGGAAGACTGCGGCCTGCCCCCTGCCCTGGCAGGGGCCGGGATATTACTCTGCGGTCTTATCTGGGACCGGGAAGCGACATGTTTCTCATACTGAACCTTTGCAGCCGGACTGGGCGTCCATGCGGCACCGGGAGTTTTTGCCTGCAGGGCGCGGTAACTGGCGCTGCCTGCAGGGTAGTTGTAAGCTCCGAGATACTGAGAATTGACGGCGATAGAGCCATTGTTCCAGTTGCAGCTCCTGTAGCGCAGCCAATCACCGGTGACCGCACCTGCCGTAAAGGTGAGGAGCGTTCTTCCGGCGGCACCGGCTGCAATCACATCGCTGCAATCATAAGTGGGAACATAGACTACCTCGGGATCGGTAGATTCTATCCTGATAATCCCGTTCTCAATGACCACGTCCTGCTCCTCGCATGATTTCAGATTTTTGGCGTCATAGGCTTTCTTTCGATAGTTCTGCACGGCCTTGATGACGTCACCGAGCTGGCTGACCACTGCAGCTCCCAGATCCATGGTCCAGTAAATGTTCTTGTCCATATAGTAGAGCACCTGGGGAAAGTAGAGAAGCGCCTTGACACTGGGATCCCATTCGGACCCGGGCATTTCCTTGACTACTCCCCCTTTGTTCTTCAGGTTCATCGAGGCTTCCACTATCTCGGTGGAGAGTGGTGACGCCGCCAGCACGTTGGAAAGGACATCGTCGGGAAAGAGCGCAACGGGCGCCACCAGTACCTCCAGCTGCTCCACTGAATACCTTCCCTTTGGCTGGTCCTGGGCGTATGCCGCGCTCCATCCCAGGATTATCAGCAGCAGGCAGAGAAGCGCCGCTCCTGGCAGTCTCCTTTTCACTGTAAATTTTTCATAGACTTTCAAAGTACACCTCCTGAGTTTTATAGTTATTTCTGATGCGGCCGGTGTTAAATATATCAGCTCTGCTATTATATCGCAATTCGGTGTATCTGTATATCTGGACCTTGGTCCCATAAGTGCTTCCCTGCACTCAGTGCTCATGCTCTTGCAGGCTCGCAGCCATTGGCGAAATCCTCCGAGAGGATCACCCGGGACAGCATTCCACCGGAGAGGTTCCTGGCTTTGAAGCCATGCTGCAGCAGCAGGCGCGTCGCCGAGTAGGCGCGCTGGCCGGAACTTTGACGAGGTCAATTTGGACCTTGGAACCAATTGACATGAAGGTCACTCAAGAAGTATTCTTGACTTTGAAGCAAATTTTACAGAATGGAAGAAATGCTCTCTGAAAGTTTCTCATCAGCTCTGGAAGTGAGGAAAAAGTATGGTATATGTAGTAATGGGAGTTTCAGGATCAGGGAAAAGCACAATAGCCTCATTATTGGGTGCTGCGCTTGGACTTCCCTGCTATGACGCAGATAAATATCATTCCCCCTCCAATATTGAGAAGATGGAGCGTGGCGAGTCCCTCAGCGATGAGGACCGCCAGCCATGGCTTGAGATTCTTGCCAGGAATATTGAGGCCTGGGAGAAAGAAGGCGGTGCCGTAATGGCGTGCTCAGCCCTGAAGGAATGGTACCGGCAGATACTGAAAGGGAGCGCAGGGAGCAATGTTCGCTTTATCTACCTGAAAGGGACCAGAGAGATGCTTCAGGAGCGGATAACATCCCGTGACAATCACTTCTTCCCTTCCAGCCTCCTTGACAGCCAGCTTGAGACACTTGAGGATCCCAATGATGCCATAACGGTATCAATCAACGGAACACCTGAAGAGATCTGCAGGGAGATAGTGAAAGAGATCGCCTTCATTTCATAGGTATCTCCGTGCAGGATCCTATACTGGACTTGGTCCAAATAGACACTCCCCGATTCTCCATGCCATGATAAGCTGACCTGATTTCCAAAAGTATAAAGGATTTGCCAATGCCGTGAAGCGCCTCGTTTCACGGCGGATCCAATCTGGAAAGGAGAAATGACACTTATGAAAGTGGCACAGATGCTGTATAACCTCGGGCAGAGCCTCTGGCTCGACAACATTACGCGCGAGCTTCACGATACCGGGACGCTCGAACAGTACATCAATGACCTGTCGGTCACCGGCCTGACCTCGAATCCTACGATTTTCAACAACGCCATCAAGAAATGTCACTGATCGGCCGGTATGAGGCTCTCAATACATAAACTTATCAAGGCGCTGCCTTCGCTCATCTTCCTTCTTGAACTCCGTTGCTTCAAGAGCGGGAGCGAGCATGTTGCATATGCCGATGAGAAAGTTCTTCTGATCCGCCGTGAATGCATTTTCTTTTTCTGTTGAAAAAAGGGTAATGAATCCCATCAGCTTCTCTCCGGAGAGTATGGGGTAGCAGAGGACCGCCAGGGCCTGGACAAAGGCATTATCCCATATGGCCTGGTCCCTTGAGGGATTACCCTCGAGAAACCTGCCCTCCGAGATGAGCTGCTTCACAAGAGCTTCATCGTGGGAAAAGGTTGTTTTTGTAAAAGGATACCCTTTACTGTCACGCCCGGCTCTGATCTCAAACTCATCGTTAAAATAATTATAGATGGCAATGAAGCCTGAGTCTGCTGACGGCGCCCCGCGGGTAATAATGGGAACGATATCCCTGATTAACTCATCCTGGCTCCTGCCCGAGGCAATAAGCCTGCCTGTTTCATAAAGGGCGATCTGCTCAGCAGTGAGAAAGCGCACAATATCAAAAAGATACTGGATGAATTCCAGCAAAAACCTTGTTGCCATCTCCCTGTCTTCTTCCATGAATTTCACGAGTTCTTCCTGGGAGACCTTCATGGTAACAAGAGAACCCTTTGCCTTGAGGGTAATAAAGCGAACACTCCCCTGCCTCTCGCCAATCTGACCGAAAATATCTCCCTGACTGAGAATGCCTATCGATTTATACTCCTGTTTTTCACGGCCGATTTCTTTGAGGGCAAAGGCTTCTCCCTCGAGAATCATATAGAAGGAGTCGGCCGGATCCCCTTCACGAAAAACGATATCACCGTCGTTAAAGCGCTCGAAAGCGGCTATGCCGCAGAATTTTTCAACCACTTCATCAGGCATGGATTGCAAAAAGGGAATTTCTTTCACTTGAGCACTGAATCCCTCGGTTTTCACCTTCACTCCCCCTTACTATAGTGAGCTATGAACATAAAAGCTTCTATGCGGTCCTGTTTCTCTCAATAGGACCAATCTTACCATCCGCTCGTAGCCATCCCCAGGTAGGATTCCATGGTTCGGGTATCATGAGCTTTGGCAAGGGCTTCTTCCCTGGTGATAACGGCCTCTTTTACGAGGTTTGCAAGCGACCTGTCCATGGATATCATACCCTGTTTCATCCCGGTCTCAATGGCGCCGTATATCTGGTGCGTCTTCCCTTCACGGATGAGATTGCTCACCGCGGGGGTGGTCACAAGGATCTCCCTCGCTGCGACGCGGCCGCTGTGGTCTGCTTTAGGGAGCAGGGTCTGCGCAATGACCGCTCTCAGGCATGTCGAGAGCTGCACTTTTATCTGCTGCTGCTGGTACGGCGGGAAAACATCCACTATGCGGTCTATGGTCTTGGGCGCATCGCTGGTGTGCAGCGTGCCGAAGACCAGATGCCCTGTTTCTGCCGCCGTAAGGGCCAGGGAGATTGTTTCCAGGTCGCGCATCTCTCCCACGAGTATGATATCGGGATCCTGGCGCAGGGCCGATTTGAGGGCGTTGGCAAAGGAATGAGTCTGGTTGCCCACCTCGCGCTGGGTAATGACGCACTGCTTCTGCTCATAGACGAACTCGATGGGATCCTCGATGGTGATGATATGATCGCTTCTTTCACGGTTGATGATATCTATCATGCATGCCAGTGTCGTGGACTTTCCGCTTCCCGTGGTCCCGGTAACGAGCACAATTCCGCTTTTCAGCCTGGTGAACTCCCGTATCAATTCCGGAAGTCCAATCTCCTCGGGCGCGGGTATGCGGGAAGAGATTACGCGAAGCGCAGCGCCGACTCCATCTTTGTGCCTGTGCACATTGGTCCTGAAACGGGAGATATCGGGAATCTGAAAGGAGCAGTCCAGTTCAAGATCCCGCTCAAAAGCCACGATCTGCTCATCGGTGAGCACGCCGTAAATCATTCCCTTCGTCATATCAGGCTCAAGCACGGGGAACTCCTTGAGCGGAACAAGTGTCCCCGTAAGTCTCACCATGGGATGGCGGCCGATCACCAGGTGGATATCCGAAGCTTTTGCCTCCACCGCGTTTTTCAGGATGGGGAGCAGGGCTTCTTTTGAAGCAGTGGTCTGACTTGCCATAGCACACCTCTTTCTTTTCAGTTCCTTAAACAGGTTCACCTTTTCATCTTTTTGAAAAAAAGCCTTTAATTTTCACCCGGACTTCCTTTACTCTCTTATGAGGCGCAGGTGCGGAAACCATCTCTATTATCATGCAAAAGCATCATTACTGTCAACTGGACCTTGGTCCTAATGGACAGCATCTCATTCTCTGCTGGAATGTATGAAATTTCAGCACAACAGGAGCTCATGATCCTTATCAGGGCCTCTCTTGATCCGCAGGCAAAAAGATCACGCAGCGGGAAGGTTGAGAGCGCGGTGGGGGTGAATTAGACCAAGGTCCAAATAGACAAAATGCTCTCATCTTGCTAAAATATGGTCAATATGTCTGTTGCGAGCGCTTTATCAGACAGGTCTGCATGGATATTATCATTATAATATACAGGAGGTATGAATGGCTATGAAACAGGGGGAAGAGACTGCAGAAGGGAAAAGGCTTGAAGAGGAACAGAAAAAGAAGGCGCCATGGAAGTTCTGGGGGCCTTACCTGAGTGATCGCCAGTGGGGCACCGTCCGCGAGGACTACAGCCAGTCGGGGAACGCATGGGACTATTTCACCCATGACCAGGCGCGCTCGAGGGCATACCGCTGGGGAGAAGACGGCCTGGGAGGAATATCCGACGAGAAGCAGCGCCTCTGTTTCGCGCTGGCCCTGTGGAACGGGAACGATCCCATCATCAAGGAGAGGCTCTTCGGCCTCTCCAACAGTGAGGGTAACCACGGCGAGGACGTGAAGGAATATTACTACTACCTGGACAGCACGCCTACCCACTCCTATATGAAATACCTTTACAAGTATCCCCAGGAGGAGTTTCCTTACGGCAAGATTGTAAAGACCAACGCAAAACTCTCACGCCGCGACTTTGAATATGAGCTTATCCATACCGGCGTCTTCGACCATGACCGCTATTTCGACGTCTTTGCAGAGTTTGCCAAGGAGGCTCCCGATGAGATCCTGATAAAAATAACGGCCTGCAACCGCGGCGACAGTGAGGCGCCCCTTCACATCCTGCCTACTCTCTGGTTCAGGAACACCTGGTCCTGGGCGCGCGAGGGAGAAGAAAAGCCGCCAAAGCCTGTGCTTGAGGCCATAAATGGCCCCAAGGGCTCCACGGCATTGAAAGCCTCCCACCATGAGCTGGGCAACTATTATTTTATCTGCGAAGGTGAGGTCCCTCTTCTCTTTACCGAAAATGAGACCAACAATGAGCGCATTTTCGGGACAAGAAACCAGAGTCCTTACGTGAAGGACGGCATCAACAACTACCTTGTCAACGGCAGGAAGGACGCCGTGAATCCTCATGAGAGAGGGACAAAAGCTTCACCTCATTATGTGCTTTCCGTGGGCCCGGGGAAAGAAGCCGTCGTGAGGCTCCGGATCACGACGGAGGCTCCTGCCTCTTCAAAAAGCCCCTCGGCACCCTTTGCCGCCCGCTTCGATAAAATAATGAAAGAGCGCCAGGAAGAGGCCGATGCCTTCTATCATTCCATCACCCCCCCCAAAGTGAGTGGCGATGAGCGCCTCGTGATGCGCCAGGCCCTGGCGGGCATGCTCTGGACCAAGCAATACTTTTACTACGACGTGGACCGCTGGCTCGTTGAGCGTGGTATCGATCCCTATGTGCCAGGCAGCCAAGGGTCGGCCAGGAACAGGGAATGGTACCACATGGTGAATCACGACATCGTTTCCATGCCCGACAAGTGGGAATACCCATGGTACGCCGCATGGGACCTGGCCTTCCACACAGTGGCTCTCGGGATTGTGGACCTTGATTTTGCCAAGGAGCAGCTCAGGCTGCTGCTCCACCAGACCTATCTCCATCCCAACGGCCAGATACCGGCCTACGAGTGGAACTTCAGCGATGTAAATCCCCCTGTGCATCCCTGGGCCACTTTCTATATCTACCAGATGGAAAAAGAGCTCAGCGGCAAGGGAGACCTGGAGTTCCTGAAAGCCATGTTCAGCAAGCTGCTGATGAATTTCACCTGGTGGGTCAACAGGAAAGACCGCGCGGGAAACAACATCTTCGAGGGAGGCTTCCTGGGCCTCGACAACATCGGTGTCTTTGACCGCAGCTCTCCCCTTCCCACGGGGGGGCACCTGGAGCAGGCTGACGGCACCGCCTGGATGGCCCTCTATACCCAGAACATGATGCAGATCTCCCTCGAGCTTGCCACCCATGATCCCACCTATGAGCCGCTGGCCCTTAAATTTGTCGATCATTTCCTCTGGATTGCCAATTCCATCTACCGGATGGGCGGAGAGGGCATGTGGGATGACAAGGACGGCTTCTTCTATGATGTGCTCCGCCTCCCCGACGGGCGGTCGAAGCGCCTGAAGGTGCGCTCCCTGGTGGGCCTCCTTCCTCTCTGTGCCTCTACAGTCCTGACAAACGAAGTCCTCGAGAAATTCCCCGGCCTCGTTGAGATGGCACTGAAGCGCCTGGACAGGCTTCCCGTCCTGAAGGAGCATTTCAAATCCCAGATGGCCTGGCAGGCAAAGTACAAGAGGGGCCGGCTCCTCTCCCTCGTGGACGAGCCGAAGATCCGCCGGATTCTCTCCATCATGCTCGACGAGAATGAGTTCCTGGGAGACTATGGTATTCGGGGCATCTCGCGGCGTCACCTCAAAGACCCCTATGTCCTGAATATCCAGGGCCAGGAATACCGCGTGGACTATGAGCCGGCTGAGTCCTCGACAGGGATGTTCGGCGGCAACTCAAACTGGCGGGGACCCGTGTGGCTCCCCATGAATGTCCTCATCCTGAGATCCCTTCTCCAGCTCTATCAATTCTACGGTGATGAATTGCAGGTCGAGTGCCCCACGGGCTCGGGGAACATGATGAGCCTCTTCGAGGTGAGCAGGGAGATAGCGAGGCGCCTCGAATCAATCTTTACCCGCAACAGAGAGGGAAAGCGCCCCGTCTTCGGCGGCGACCGGAAGTTCCAGGAAGATCCGCATTTCCGGGACCACTTGCTCTTCTACGAGTATTTCCATGGCGACAACGGCGCCGGCCTGGGCGCAAGCCACCAGACGGGGTGGACCGGCCTCGTGGCCCGTCTGATCCATCTTTATTCTTACCTTGATTCCAGGGAGCTCCTGGAAGGGAAAGCCGCGTTCGTCTATAAGGAGCCTGTCGGCGCGAAACGCTAGGAACGATTGACAGTCACTGTGCACCAGGGGAGGATCCCTGGTGCACAGGCTTTTCTCTCGGAGGTACTGCCAATGCTCCACAGGAAGATAGGCAAAACAGGGTGCAGTGTTTCAATCCTCGGGTTCGGCTGCATGCGTCTCCCCGTTATCGACGGGAATTACGGAGCGATAGACGAAGCGGAGTCAACCAGGCTCATCCACGCGGCTGTTGATCATGGCGTAAACTATATTGACACTGCCTATCCCTACCACCAGGGAATGAGTGAGCCTTTCACAGGAAGAGCGCTGAAGGGTGCGCACAGGGACAAGGTCAATCTTGCCACGAAGCTCCCCTCCTGGGCCATTGAGACTCCCGGCGATTTTGACAAATATCTCAACGAGCAGCTTCGGCGCCTCGCCACGGATCATATAGACTTTTATCTGGTCCATGCCCTGAAGCGCATCTGGTGGGACAAGCTCAGGGATCTCGGCCTCGAGGAGTTCCTGGGGAGGGCCGTAAAGGATGGCCGTATCAGGTATAGGGGCTTTTCATTCCACGACGAGCTCCCCGTCTTCAAGGAGATCATAGACAGCATGGACTGGGACTGCTGCCAGATTCAATATAATTTCATGGACCGGGAGTTCCAGGCGGGGGAGGAAGGAATGAGCCACGCCGCATCAAGGGGCATTGGAGTCATCGTGATGGAGCCCCTCAGGGGAGGAAGGCTCGCAGCCGGTGTCCCCGATGATATCATGGAGCTCTGGAACAGCGCCCCGCTGAAGCGCTCCCCGGCCGAGTGGGCATTCCGCTGGCTCTGGAACCAGCCGGAAGTGTCGCTTGTCCTCAGCGGCATGAACGGCATGGAGCAGGTCACCGAAAATTGCCGCATCGCGGGCGAGGCGGCCCCCGGGAATCTCACGGCCGCTGAGCTGGAGCTCGTGGAGAAGGTGAGAGCCCTCTACCGCCGGAAGATCAGGATTCCCTGCACCGCATGCGCGTACTGCCTGCCCTGCCCCCGGGAAGTGGCCATTCCCAGGATCTTTTCCCTCTACAATGACCTCTACCTTTACCATGATGTCATGTGGGCCAAAATGATGTATATGGTCCATGACAACCGGGCCACGGAGTGCGTGGAGTGCGGCCTGTGCGAGGAATCCTGCCCCCAGAAAATCCCTATAAGAAGCCTTCTCAAGGAATGCCATCACGATCTGTATATGGAGGTACCTTTCCCGCCAGGCAGGAAGAAATAGGCATCTCCCCCGTTGATTATAAAGGTGAGAGAAGAGCTCTGTAGAAATACCTTGCAGTGAAAACACTCAGCCCGGGATCCTCCGGGCCTTCTCAGAGGGGGAACTATGGCTCGATCTTCTCTATGCTCATTTATCTGTCTAATTGCACTTGCAGTTTCTCTTGCACTTTTAGCGCCGTTGTTTTCTGCCGATAGCTCTCATTGCATGGCCTCCTCCCCCGCCCCTTACGACACGGCTGAGCCTTCGTCCCCGGAGGTGACAAAATCCCCGCCTGCCATTACCGCACCGGCAAGTGAGACACCTGCCCCGCAGGCAACTCCGTTGCGACCGGCAAAACCTCTCCCTTCCGCTGCCGCGCCTGATGCTGATGATCCGGTGCCGGAAGATCTGGTCATACCTGAAAAACCGGGAGGCCGGTATGTCACCGTGAACGGCGTCAACCTCTTCAAGCTCTACGTATCCTCAAGTCTGCTCCCGCTTGAGAAGAGGGTCCAGTTCGTATCCCAGAGGCTCAGCGCCATAATCAATGATCCCGAATCCATCCCGGAAGAATTTCAGGCGCAGTACGACGAGAGCACTGGGGTCTGCAGGATTTATTACGGCAAGAGCTATATTTTCCGAATCGATATCAATGATGTGCCTCTCAAGGGAGCGAGAACCCTCACCGTCGGCGAGCGCTATATCGACTTCATACGTGAGCTCCAGCGGCAGACCGCCGCAAAAAAATGGGAGGAGAGGAAAAAAGAGGGCGCAAGAACTGGCGTAACCGGCGCAGTGATCTTCATCCTTGCCCTCGTACTTGCCATCATAGCGATAAGGTGGCTCGAGCGGCGTCTCGTGGCAATGGAGGGGAAGCGCATCAGGCCTCTCAAGATACATAACGCCGTGATACTCTCAGAGGGGAAAATCGTATCGGGCATCATTTCAGCGGTTTCAGTGCTCAGCGCTGCCGTATTCATCATATCATTCGCCTTCTTCATGGAGTACCTTCTCGCCCACTTTCCCGGCACCCGGGACCTGCGCACCGCCCTCTTCGAAACCCCCCTCTCCTATGTGAGGAAGGCGGGGTATTCAATACTTCTTTATCTTCCCAAGCTGCTCTTTCTTATTATCTTCGTCCTCTTGACCAGGATGTTCCTGGGGCTCTGCGATACGGTGTTTCAGGCCATACAGAACGGCGCGATAACGATTCGCAGCGTCTATAAGCCCTTCGCGAGCATATACCATAAAATTGCAAGGGTCATGATCTATTTTTTCGGCCTTATTCTGATTATACCCAACCTGCCCGGCTATGATCTGCCTGTATTCAAGGGCATCTCGATTTTTGCGGGCATCGTGATCTCGCTGGGCTCAAGCACTTTTGTAGGGAGCATCTTTGCCGGCTTTATAATTCTCATATCCCGCACCTTCAAGATGGGAGACCGGATAATTGCAGGCAGCTACACCGGTGATGTGGTGGAAATGTCCATCGTTAGCACGAGGCTCCGCACCCCGGCGAGGCAGGACATTATCATTCCCAATTCCTACTTCCTTCAGAATCCCGTGACCAACCTGACCAGTCCCGTGGAGGAGGTGGGGAGCACCATTGTCTTCTCCGAGGTAACCCTTGGCTATGATGCCCATGGCGAAGTCGTGGCCGACCTCTTTGTCAAGGCCGGCGAAGCGACGGAAGGGGTATTGAAGGATCCGAAGCCCTTCGTATGGCAGAAAAATCTAAGCGATTTCTATGTGACCTACACGGTGGGAGTTCATATTGACAATCCTCAGCAATACCTCGTGATTTCTTCCGACCTCCATCACAACATACGCAAATTCTTCGACGAGGCCGGCGTTGAAATAATGTCGCCCCACTACACATCACTTCGCGACGGCAACAGGGTGACCATTCCCGGGCGCTACCTTGCAAAAGATTACAGGGCCCCCTCGTTCAGGGTGGACTCCGGCGGGGAAGAAAAAGAATAGGATCAATTCGCGGGAGGGCGGCTCCTTTTCTCCTTAAGTGTGTGGTACACCATAAAGAGCATATTCGGCGGCACCATGAGCGCCATGAATGCGAGGATGACCAGGTCAACATCCCTCTCCGGCAGGCCCGTCACGGCGAGCATCAGGCACAACACCGCATTCCGCATGCTTGTATTTGTGGCTGCAATCCTGCGCACTCCTCTCTCAGGCCCTCCAAGAAACCAGCCGATAAGCATTGAGCCCACAATAAGGATAAGCAGGGCTGCCACCAGGTGCCAGCCGATCTCCTTTATTGCCTCTTTCTTTACCGCCATTGTCAGCACTATCACGGCGACAAACAGCACGTTGGAGATAATCACCACGGGCATGGCGATGCGCTCCGAGAGACGGGGAAACTGCCTGTGGAGGGAGAACCCCGCCAGGAGGGGCACAAGAAGGAGGGCGATAAGAAGCCCTATGATCCGGAAGTAAGGAAACGATACCTTTATTTGCGAGGGCAGAATGACATTCGCCAAGAGGGGAGTGAATAAGATGGCAATGATATTAAGAAGGAAGAGCATGCCGGCGGCGAAGGCCATATGGCTCTTTACCTTGCCGGTGAACTGGATGGCGTTCACTCCCCCGGGAGCGAGGGCCAGCAGAAGAACTCCCGCCCGGACATCGGCAGGCAGATTAAAAACCTTCACAATCAGCAGGCCCAGCAGGGGAACAAAAACAAGATTCGCCAGGAATATTCGCGCGATTCGCTTCTTATCATTAAGCGCTGCCATGATCTCCCCGCCGGTCACCATGAGACCGATGGAGAGCATCGTGACGATAACGAAGAGATGATTCAGCACCTTGCAGGGAATTTCCACAATACTGTCCTTTCCACCACTGTGGCACATAGGGCTCGCCACTGGAAAAACCTGGAAGCTTTATCCCTCGTTTAAAGGGGGCCGATGTTGAACAAAAGGTTCATTATTGCAAGGAGGCCCAGAATCGAGAGAAGAAAGGCGGCAAGAAGGGCTGTGGATACTGGAAACTTCTGGTGGGCCTCTTTGCTGATGCGCCTTAAAAACAGCAGGTATTCCACGGTGGCGGGGATGAGGAGGCATGTGCCCAGCAGGGTCATCAGCATGCCCAGGTTCCTGGCCCCATGGTGCCCCTTCACAAGCTCAAAAGACTTTGATTCCTGGAGGTACTGGAAGAACTTGAATATCGTGAACCCGAAACTGATCATGGAGAGGGAGGTGCGTATCCAGGCCATCAGCGTGCGATCAGCCGCGAAGCGCGTGCGCTCATAGGCGAGATCGGTTCGCTTCGCTGCAGGCTCATTGGGATTCACTGCAACCTTTTCTTCAGATGGTGGCGTGCTCATAGATCACCTCCCCCTTTCTGCCTTCCCTTTTCTTCACTCTCGATCTCCCTTACCTCGCGCCCCAGGAAGTAATTGAGAAAAGTCCTGATGACCGCGATGGCTCCAAGCTTTCCAAGCTGCTCCCACGTGGGAGCGACGGTAGTCCCGAGAATATCGGCCCTTCTTTACTCTCCCCATTTCCACGTCATCTTCCTCTCACCCTTTTTCACCCGGCGGGGAATGCCTCTTACATGAGAAGGCTACTTTTTGTCAAGACCAACGTGGTGGTCGCTACAAGC
>JAVHLM010000009.1:128435-216371 GCA_031082125.1 Candidatus Eremiobacterota bacterium | reverse complement strand
AAGTAGGCGCTTGGAGCAAAGCTGACAGATTGCATTTCATTGTGCAGGGGTCTCCATATCCCTGTCACTGGTCAGGAGAAGGGGGCGGCGGAGCAATATGGCAGAGAGCCATGTTCCAGTTCTGCCAGCAGTCCCCGGGAGAGCATTTCAAGGCAGGGAGGGAAGTGCTGCTTTTCAGAGAATTGAAGGAATTTATGAAAAATCATGGGAGAGTGTTTTTCTGCCTCGTCATCGCCGCACTCACGTGCCTTCTTGCATCGTTTCCCATGCCTGCTGAGGGGAAGGAAAGCGAGAAAAGAGGCCTCAGCAAGGTGATCGGGGAACTGAAAAATGACAGCGACAGGGTTAAATGCACGGTAAAGCATCATAATATTTACGCGTCCAATGGAATCTCAGGCCCCGGCGCCGAGCTTGCCACTTCCTTTGATATGACCATATACGAGGCGGGGCTTTACCGCCGTTTCGAGCTCCAGAACGACACCCTCCTCACCAGGAACTTCGGCTTTCCGATTGCCGGGGGAAGCGCCTTTACCTCCAACACATGGCTTTCCTTTGATGCCCGGTGCACGCAGTCCCTCACGGGAGGAGCTTCGGTAAGGCTCTACACCATGGCCGACACCGACAATGGCTCTTCGGTACCAGGCACTCCGATGAACAGGCTTGCCCGCTCATACGGCGTGATGGCTCCCAATACCGCATTTACCTCTGCGGTTCCCGGGATACCCGGCATCCCCTCGATTCCTATCCCGGGATTCTTCGCCAACCTTTCACGCCTTTACCTGGAGGGGAAAGGGGAAAGAAGCCGGTGGACCGTCGAGGCGGGGGAGCTCTATCCCACGATGGGCAAGCCCTATAACAAGTACCTCGCCATGGACCAGTTTCTTTTCAGGACCCCCATCTCCCAGTTGAGCGTCCTGGGGCATTGGAAGAAACAGGATGCCCTTTTCTCCGAGGCAATACCGCTGGATCGAATGCCCGGCTATGGCCTCAAGTGGTCGGGCGAGGCCGGCGCCTTCAATTATGAGGTCTTTTCCCTCAAGAATTTTGAAATGCCCACGACACTCAACAGGGAATATGACTATCATGGGGTGAGGGCCGGCTATGCGAAGGGAAAAGTCCGCGGCGCAGCTTCGTTCATCACCTCCCGCAGGAACATGCTGAGACCCGAGGGTCCGCCGGCCATTCCTTCAAGCAGCCAGGAGAGCCTTCTGGGCGCCGAGGGCGAGTACGACATCTCTCCCTCATTCGGCCTCTACGGCGCTCTTACCTCAAGCAGGTACCATGAAGACGGCGCAAGGGCGGGAATAGTCTTTCCTGGAAGCGCTACACTGCTGGGGCTCAGGGGGAAGTTCCTGAATGACAGGCTCACGGCCGATCTGCGCTACCAGTACCTCGATCCCGACTACGAGCCTCTCGTGCACACCAAGAAGGCTGTCTACCCCTCGAATTACGAGGGCATGCGCTACGAGCTGAAGTACAACTGGGCCGACAACCCTAAGGACTTGAAAAAAGGAAAGAACATGGTGGCCCTTCATGTGGCGTCGCTAAGCCAGATTGACGGAAACATCAACATCAGCTCCCAGGACGGCTACGACCATTTTGCCGTCAATGACTACATATTCCCCGCGGGGGGGACGAAATGGGTCAACAACAGCGTGAAGGGGACAGTGAATATCTTTGCTCCCGAGTTCTGCTTCAAGTTCCGCCGCTTCCCCTTTAAAACCACTGAAATCGAGTTCGGCGGCTATTATGAAAATCTTCGCCTCCAGAGGGGGACCGATGCCCTTGGCCGGAGCTACGACAAGACCGTTGACAACCTTTCGCTCTGGATGGATATAGAGTTCATCAAGCATGTGGAGTTTGTCCTGGGAATGCGCGAGGTCACCACCTCGGGGCACTGGTTCCAGAACGACTTGAATTACCGTTTCAGCCAGAAGTGCACCATCCCCAAAGCTGGCATCGTCTTTGACAATGACGACACTCTCAAGTTTTCTGCGCACATGCACTTTTTCAATTTTGCCGACAGCTCCCCCTCGAATTACGGAGGCGCCTTCTCTTCAACCAACGACTGGAAAGGCAGCCTTTTCCTGCTGGAATCGTCATATAATTTTTAGGCACTCTCCCTCTCGTCTGGTGTCAGTTCATGAAACCGCTTTCATTGTAAAGGATGTGGCGCTCCCATCTGACCTTCACGCCGCTGCCGTCTATCCAGTACTTGGTGAGCTTGTGAGAGGGGTTCACCAGGTAGAGGTTGACGCCTGTCTTTCCTGCAGTGACTCCTGCCGCTACCACGTCACATCTCACCACTTTCCCCTTTTTCGGGGATTTCTTCATGCTCATGTGGTAGTAAAGCACGTCGCTCCCTGTTTTGTACACCACGTAGGGTCCGTCGGCGGTAATGGCAGTCTTGAAATAATTCACGGCGTTGTCTATGAAGTATGATTTGTCATTTTTGGACTTCGGGAATTCAAGAGTGAGCTTGCCGTCAATGAGGCTTACATCCCAGACCTCTTTTTTCCATTTCAGCTGCACGATGCGCCGCGGGGTGATGGGGTTCTCCCATATCCTCTTGTCCTCGCCTTTTTTGCCCCCTTTTTCCTCCAGGAATTCCGCCACGTCCTTCTGTTTATAAGCATCGGCATAATGGAGGGGGGTCCAGCAGAAGACTGTCTCCGCATTGATGCCCGCCTTGTGATGCTCAAGCAGCTTCACGATCTCCAGGTTGCCGTTCCAGGCTGCAATATGAAGCGGGGTCACAAGGAGCTCATCCTTGGCATTTATAGGGGCATTTTTCCCTATGAGGTAAGAGGCTATCTTGGTCTGCCCCATGAGTACCGCAATGTGGAGAGGCGTAAGGCCATGCTTCGGTTCTCTCATTGTGATGGCGCCGGGATTGTCTTCCACAATCGATTTTACCTTTGCGAGGCTGCCTGCCTTGATGGCGCCGAATATTTCAGGGGCGCTGTAGGTCCTGGCAGTGAGGTCCCCGGGGGCGGCAGCGATCCCTGCGGCAAGTGCCGGCTGCATCGCCGTCAAAAGTATTATTGCCGCAATGACAAAGGTGAGCGGGGTTTTCATAGTTCTTTATCCTCCATGCATAAAATTTGCCTGTCTATGATAATTTGACTTTGCAGGATAATTTACCTTTTCCAAGAAAGTGGTGACCAGCATATGTCTTGACGGAGGGCCGCATGGAGAGGAAAAGCAGAGCAAGGTCAGCTGCCGTCCTGCTGCTTCTTGTCTTTTCTCTCTTCGGAGTGACAGCCTGCGGAAGAGGCGAAAAAGGCGGCATGACGGGGAGCTTCCCCGTAAAGCTGGCTGCAGAAGGTTCATACCTGATCATGGCATCGCAGGATGCCTCAAAGGATTATATTGATGCGCTCACCGTGGCGCAGGACCTTCACCGGAACGCACTCACCGAGACTTTCACGCCGGAAGATATCTCTTCGGCGGAATCCATTCTCACCAGGCATAAGCCGCGCTATGCCATGGTCTTTCTGAAGCCGGAAGAGCTCGATGTGAACTTTGCCTGGGCATGGCTCACGATGATTGCTGAGCTCGATGAAGACCCCTTTGCAGATGTCCGCACCGGTTTCATCACCGGTGAGTCGCCGGAAAAGGTGCTGCTGTTTTTAACGAGAATCAGGGAAGCAGTTGAGGGCAGGCTTAAGCTGCCCCTGCAGGCGGTGGACAATCTTGGGCCCAATACTATGATGGGAAAGACGGGATTTCAGAAGCAGAAGGGAAGCTTCATGATCCCGGTGCTGACGGGGCAGTTCCCGGTGTACACCATATCACACGGCATTCAGGGCTTTTCAAAAGAGCGTCTTCTATCCATGGACGGTTCGGGCATTGTGCATTTTGGCGGCCACGGGTATCCAGACAGAATCGTTGACTGCCTCAACGGGCCTTACGCCAGGCAATTAAAGCTCTCGCCATGCGCGGTGTTCAATGGAGCCTGTTACACGGGCGTCACGGGAAAGTGGTTCGAATTGTTCAATGCCAGCGGGAAGGTGAAGGAGCATTCCGTTGATCCGGGGACCTCGTTTGCTTTCGGGATATTAGGCAACTCGGCGGTGGCATATTGCGCCGCCCTTCACCCCGATCATGGAATACCGGTTTACCAGGAGATGGAGTATCTTTGCTATAGCGGAGCATCCCTTGGTGACATGATGAAATATACTTACGATGGAGTGGTCATAGGGGCGGGGGGAAAGCTGCCCCGCTTTGAGAGGCTGAAGGGCGGAATGCCTTCTCCCCGGTGGGCGCCGGCGGACATCATGCTCAAAGGCACGGCTTCGCGGGTTCTTTTCGGCGATCCTTCAATGGTTCTCTGCGAGGCCTTCACCGGGCAGCCTTTTACCATATCTGTGAAGCAGATCGATGACAGAACGCTCCAGATAAGGGCGGCACTCAGCAACCTGCAGCTTAAAAGCACTTATTCCGATACCTATCATGCAGACCTCTCGAAAGATAAGACCTTGTTCAATGACCGCGCCATGGTGGCCGCTCCTCTGCCCGAAGGCTGGGGGGCCGTGAAGGGAATCAAGGTTGAGAAGATGTCGTCCGGCAGCAAGGAGCTGGTTCATCGCCCTGTCGGCTATGCCCTGGAAAAAGACGGGGAAAAATCCATTCTCCATGTGCAGGTTGATGTGCCTTCGAGCGGGTATATGAGCTCTGAATTCCGGCAGGCAGGTGCCGAGGCGGTTATCAATGTCACCAGGGACTTACCAAGTCCGCGTCCGCCTTCTTCCAAGCGGGAGTAATGATGCTGTCAGTCACGCTCATGGGCATGAGAGGAGAATAACCATGCCCATTGAAGTAAGCCCCCATGCTCTATCCAGATAAGGGTGAGAAACCTCCCAGGCAGGCAGGCATAATTACAGGTATCATTTCATGGGTGAAGAGCCTTCCGCCGGCCCTGAAGTTTGTCCTTGCCGTGTATATCGCAGTGCGCATCACCGCATCGATGGCTGCCATTGCCGGCGGGGCGACTGTTCCCAACAACGTGGTCATCGATGCCGGGGGATATCACAAGCCTCAGTACGGGAAAGCCTTTGAAGCGTTTTTCGGGGTATGGGAGCGCTCTGATGCCCTCTGGTATAGTGCCATAGCCCGCGACGGCTATTCTCCCGGCAACAACTCCGCAGCCTTCTTCCCTCTCTATCCGCTGCTCACGGGCCTGCTCTACAGGGTTACGGGCCTTCCCCTGATAATCCCGGCGCTCCTTGTGGCAAATATTGCCTTCGTGCTGGCCCTTTATTGCATTTACGCCATAGCCCTGAGATACGGCGATGAGGAGAGCGCGAAAAGGACCGTATGGCTCCAGGCCCTTTTCCCGGGGAGCCTGTTTCTTGTAGCGCCCTATTCAGAGGCGCTTTTTCTTGCCTGCGCGGCAGGGGCCTTCCTGGCAGCCTTCAACAGGCGCTGGTGGTGGGCCGGGATTCTCGGTGGTCTGGCGGCTCTCACCAGGATATACGGCGTGCTCCTCTTCGTGCCGCTTGTGCTGCAATGGCTGGCGCAGCAGAGGAAAGAGCGGCGTGATGTCGATTTTATCCCTCTTCTTCTTGCCCCCGGCGCTTTTTTTCTCCTCATGGCTTACTGGAGAGGCCATTCGGGCGATCCCCTCGCCTTTATCCACAGCCAGAGCGGGTGGCTCAGGGAATGGTCCCTCCCCTGGAACACAGTGGTGAAAGGAATAGGGCAGGCCTTCCTCTATGGAGGATCATACCCCGGCGGAATATTTGTCATTGAAGCCTGGTCAGTCATTTTCGCCCTTGCGGCCGGGGTGCTTGTGCTGGCCCGCCTTCCCCTCCCGCTTTCGCTCTATACCTGGTCTGTGCTGCTGCCGCCTCTCGTGATGCCCTATGGCGGTAATGTGTTTCTGTCGTGCACGAGGTTTTATTCCGTGGCCTTCCCGCTCTTCATCGTGCTGGCAGGCCTTTTGAAACAAAGGGAGAGCGATACGGCCGTAAAAATTCTGTTCGCAGCCCTCTACGGACTTTCTGTAGCCCTCTATGTGGCATCGCAGAACATGTTCTGAAGGAAGAGGGAGGGATACTCCCTTCTCCTCCCTCGTATTTTCTGCTAAAATTATTTCAGGGAGGGGTACCGGTGATGCACAGGCAGGGAAATCACGCCGGCAGAGGCCCGAGAGGCTTTGCGCTTGCATCGCTGCTGATGCTCATGTGCGTGGTGCTCATCCTTTCAGTGAGCATGGCGGGCTTCTCCTGTTTTCAGCTCAATATCGCCCTCAAGGTGGAAAGTGACGCCAGGGCAAGGATGGCGGCCCGTTCAGAGCTTTCCAGGGCCCTTATGAAATTCATCTCAGAAGCAAACTTCGGCCTCGATGGAAGCCCGGACAGCTGGACCGACAACTTCACGGGCGCGTCGGCCAGGATCATCTTCGCACCGGGCGACATACCTCATTCAACCTATAACTATTTCGGCACCACGAGCATCCCGGGATGGCAGGGGAAAACGGTGCCGGCGGAATCCATAAGGCTCATCGCCACGGGAGCTTACGCCTCGAGCGCAAGAAGCATTGAGATGATAGTGAAAAAGGGGACTTTCCCTTATGCCCTTGCCACGTCCTCGAAAATTCAGTCAGTCAATGCCCCCCTCTGGACGGAAGGCACGAAGACCGCCGAGGGATTCCTCGAGGGAGCGAAAGACTACCCTGGCAATATTGCCTCCAATTATGCCGGCGGTGGAAATGCCATAGAGGCTCCCAAGGGCAGCTTCGTGACCGGCAAGGTGTCGGCGCCGGGGGCCATAGACATCAAGATGCCCTCGGTGGTGCTTGGAGGGATATGTACCGGATCGCAGCCTGTGGAGCTGCCCTTTATCACTGTCGATTCTCTTGATCCCCAGGGCCAGATAGGCATCATAGAGCTTACGGAGACTTCGATAAACGGGATGGCCATGGACACTGTATACAGGGCGCAGGGAAAGCTCACCGTGTACGGCGACCTCAGCCTCGACAACGCCCTGCTTTTCGCCGGCGATGACCTGGTCATCACAGGAAAGGTCGAGGGGGCGGGTACCCTTATCAGCAAGGGAGCCATCACCATCGGCAATGCCTCAACCCTCGCGGCCAGCAACCGCCTGGCGGTGGTGGCCGAGAAGGACATTACCGTAGCCGGCCAGGGCTCATATCTGCAGGGAATGATCTATACCCACGGCAATTTTTACGGCGAGAATTTCACCCTCGTGGGGAACCTGATCGCCCAGTCATCGGAGGAGACGAAAGGGAATGTCATACTCAAGGATGTGACGCTCGTAAGCAACCAGGAGACCACGGAGATGACCTCAACGTCGCCCCTGTATTCCGGGGATGCGGGAAACAACCTGTGGCATAACCAGATAGTGGAGCAGCAGTATGCAAACAGCATATGCAGGGAGCATTTTGACATTCAGTACAAGAATATAACCAGTCTGGCAGGCCTGAAAAGCGCTCTTACCGCCGCCGCCGCCGATTTCAACGTGACTACGGCGGCAGCGCTGGATCAGCACGCCACGCTGTCGTTTCATATCATCTGCAACACCAATGGGACACTCTATGATCACGAGAAGTTCTCCTCAATGACCGCAATGGCCCAGAGGCTCCAGCAGGATGGCTTCGGCGGGTATCTCAGCTCCTATTCGGGAGCCACCACCATCCCGGCCGAAGTGAACCTCCAAAAGGTGATCAGGGGCCTCCTGCTGAATATATTGCACAAGCTTGACAGGCACCCCGAGAATGCCTCGGGCTCAGGGTACCACGCCGTCACCGAGCTCAAGCTGAACAAGTACGTCACCAATGTGTACCCGACAAAGATTGTCTTCCAGGGGGAGCTCCCGTAACAAAGTGAAAAATACCGGTCTGTTGAAAGGCTCATTCATATCCCCTCTTCTTCTGCTTGTTGTGCTTGCTTCCGGAATCGACGCCCAGCAGCGCTGCCCCTCACCGGACCGCCATATCAAGGAGCCGAGATCGGTAAGGATCCTCACAAAGCCCCAGTCAGTCAACATCTTTGATGAATACGGCAATTACCTGGGAAGAACACCGAATATCACCATTCCCTGCGTCCACCATGAGATGAGGATCTTTTTTACCGTCTCAAGAGAAAGGGAAAAGGCAAGAAAAGAGATGCAGGAGGGAGCACCTGCAGGATACGAGGATAATTACAAGATCATTGAAAAGGGCTACTTCGCAGGGGAAAACACCTATCCGAAAGACGGGAAGCCCATTGTGCTGGTAAAGAAGGGGGCCAGGCAGAAGTGGTTTGTCGGTGCCGGCGCTTTTTCCCTTGCCGTGCTCGGCGCCCTCTTCCTGATACTCCGCGCTCTTAGGAAAAAGATGCTGCAGATAGCCGCATTGAAAGCCTCTGAGCCCTCAACGGTGACCCAGTCGGATCTCGAGGGCTTCGGCGGACAGGTGGGAGACATCAGGGGGAAGCGCCTCGTGGGCCGGTTCGGCACTTACGTGGTGAAGGAAATCATGGGCGAGGGCGGGATGTCCATTGTCTATGATGCCGTGAGGGAAAGCGATGAGAAGGGGGGCCGGGAGGAGCACTGCGCCGTGAAGGTGGTCCTCCCCGCGATGGCGCGCACCGAGGAGTTTAACAAGCGCTTTCACCGGGAGATAGAAGTCTATCACCGCATGGCTCACCCCTCGATAGTGCAGATCTATGACTGGGGCGACGAGGAGGGCGTGCTTTTCATCGTCATGGAGAAAATCGAGGGCAAGCCTCTCTCTGAGGTGATGAAGCAGGGGAAGCCCGAAATGAAGAAAGCCCTCGTATGGTGCCTTCAGATTCTCAAGGCTCTCGGCTACGCCCACTATCACAAGGTGGTGCACCGGGACATAAAGCCCAGCAATATTTTCATCACCCTGGGCGAGAACATCAAGGTGCTGGATTTCGGCATCGCGAGAGCCCTTGATGCAAAGACCATCACTGCCTCTGACTCGGCCCTGGGCACTCCCCAGTATCTCCCGCCTGAGCAGCTTGATTCCAGATCTGTCGATGGGAGGGCCGACCTGTACTCCCTGGGCGTGCTCCTCTACCAGCTTCTCAGCGGCAGCCTCCCTTTCGAAGGCAAGACCACCTATGAGATCCTCATGAAGCAGATGACTGAGCCTCCCCCTCCTCTCTCCACGATAAATGCCAATGTGCCCCGGGAAGTGGAGCTCGTGGTGATGAAGCTTCTCGAGAAAAAGCCTGAGAACCGCTACTCGACGGCCCGTGACGCCGCCCTGTTTCTTGGCACGGCAGCAGTGCAGGCAGGACTCCTCAGCGAGGAGGAACTGGGCAGGATGCTCCAGTAGAGAGCTCCCTTCAGCTGATCGAGGAGACCACGCCGTTAAGAGGGACGAGCACGCCGAATGCGAGAAGTGCCACGACAATTCCAAGGAAAGCCATCATCAGAGGCTCAAGCGCCGCGGTAAATACGGTAAGCGCGTGGTCCACCTGGATCTCCATAAGGCGGGCCGCCTGGGCAAGGAGGTAGGGGAGCGTTCCCGACTCTTCACCCACTCTCACCATATCCCGCACCATGGGAGAGAAAAAATCGAACGCATTGAAGCCGTCGTGAAGAAATCCCCCCCCGGCCACGCTTTGCCTGAGCTCTCTGCAGTAGCTCAGGCACAGGGCACTTCCGCTCGCTTCGCCTGCCAGGATGAGGGCGGCAAGCATGGAAACGCCGCTGTCGGTGAGTGTCGAGAGGGTGCTGCAGAGCCTGGAAAAGGCAATGGTCTTGAGGAGCCCTCCCAGCAGCGGAACGGAATAGAGTATGCGGTCCCTGAGGAGCCGGGGGCCTTCTCTCTCCATGGCTTTTCTGTATTTCAGGCAGAGGAAGAGCACTGTGAGAATGGCGATGCATACGATGAGGGGGTTGGAGATAACGCCGTAGATGAAGATCAGCATGTGGGTAAGAAGGGGAAGCTTCGTGCCGCCCGACTTCAGCAGAGGAACAATGTTCAGAATGAGGAGCCTCCCCATCACGAGAATAAAGAGGAGCATGAAGAAAAAAATAAAGAGGGGATAGGTGGCTGCCTGCCCGATTCTGCGGGAGAGGGTGATCTCTTTCTCCTTGAGGGCTGCGGCGCGGTTCAGCATGGTCTCCATGGTGCCCGACACTTCGCCGGTGTGGATAAGGGTGATATAGAGGGATGAAAAGACGTCGGGATGAAGCCTCATCGCATCGGTAAGGGAATGGCCGCTCTCAACATGGCGCTGCAGTTTTGTGAGCACTTCCCTCAGCCTGGCATTGACTGCCTGTCTCGCCAGGATGCCGATGGCGCGGGAGAGGGGGATCCCTGCGTGGTAGAGAAAAGCCATCTCGTTGTAGAAGACGGCCAGGTCCTGCCCGGGAACGGCCATACGCTCCCGGATGGCCTCCAGAAAAGATCTTTTCCTTTCAGGGAGCTTTGCAGGCCGGGGCGCTGCGGGCTTCTTATCTTGAGAGTCTCGCATAGATCGAGGCCTCCATGGTAAACTCCTTCTCCCTGCTCACGCCGGTAATGACAGTCCTCACGTAGTCCCCCGCGGGGCTTGTGATGCCGCTGGCCTTCGTGGCATCGGTGAAGAATACGCTCCCCACGTTCCTCGCAATAAGGCGGTCCCTGTCGGCGCCGCTCCCATGGCGGGGAGTAAAGGTCCCCGTGGATTTCTTGCACGTGATGGATGGGGAAGGCAGATAGTTGTTCTGGCAGTAAAGGCTCCCGCTTGCCGTATCAAGGTATATGATGCAGTCTTTCACCCAGTAGGGATTGCCGTTCTCGTCCCATTCGTATGTGCCGTCCTGCCTGAGGATCGAAGGGAAGGCAAGGGCATAGCATTGGCAGGTTTTTCCCGTTTCAGGGTGGGTGTAAGTCGAAGGGATGATGACGCAGCCTCCCACCTCGCTGTATCTGAGCTCGTTCTGGAGCGCCAGCAGGGCAAGCTGCACACTCGAGACAAGCATTGACTCCTGCTGGCTTTTCCTGAAATTCTGGTAGGCAGGCATCAGGCACGCCGAGGAAACGGCTATGATGACGGCCCCCAGGAGCGCCACCACCATGGTCTCGATAAGAGTCATTCCCCTGCTCTTCATATCATCTGCCTCGTGAGCCGCTGCTATTTCACAAGAATGACCTCTGAAAACACGAGAGGCCTGGCACAGGTGTTCCAGGTGACGCGGACCACGATCTGCAGGTTCTCGTAATCGTTCAGCGCGTCGATCTGGTAAATTGACCTGGCGACATGAAAGGTCTTCTGTCCCACCGTCACGTCCTGGTCAAGGTCTGTCTTGGGAAGCTCTGACGGCATGGGCGGAGAAGCCTTTGATTCCTCGATAAGGTCCGTGGCATAGGCCGTGGCGACCTGGATATATTCCGCCTGGCTGAGGGCTTTCCTGCTCTGGGTGATTGAAGCGGCGGCAAAGATAATAAGGATGGAGAGCACCACAAGCGCCACCATCACCTCGACAAGGGAGAAACCCTTCGTGGTCTGACGTGAAGTTTTTCCGGCCATTGTGAATATTGTAGCAAAAATATGGTCTTTAGGGAAGGAATTAGAGGACGGGCTCCTAATTTTTCTGGACATAAGGGAAAGATATCATAAAAGGAGTCATCAAGAGGAATGGCCGGATTCAACAGTATTGACTCCTCGGTGAGAGAGAGGCTCAAGGCGATTGTGGGGGAAAAGCACGTGATCTTTGGGTCCCCTGCAGATCTTGAGCCGTACTCCCACGACGAGATACCTGAGAAATGCTATGCCCATAGCCCGGAGTGCGTGGTGAAGCCGGGGTCTGCCGGGGAAGTCGCCTCAATCATGAAGCTTGCCTGCGAATGCTCTTTCCCCGTTACTCCCCGGGGGGCAGGGTCGGGCCTCTCGGGCGGCGCCGTGCCGATCCATGGGGGCCTTGTCATGCTCTTTGACAGGATGAACAGGGTAGTGGACTATGACAAAGACAATATGACCATCACCGTGGAGCCCGGCATCGTCACCAATGAAATCAATACTTACATAAAGGGCGACGGCCTGTTTTATGCGGGATACCCCATGTCGTACGAGTCATGCTCCATCGGAGGCAACGTGGCGGAAAACGCGGGAGGAGCGAAGGCAATAAAGTACGGCGTCACGGGCCGCTATGTCACGGGGCTTGAGATAGTGACCCCCGCGGGAGAGCTGGTCAGCCTTGGCGGGAAGCTTGTCAAGGACGTGACAGGCTATGATCTGCTGCACCTGCTCGTAGGAAGCGAGGGGACGCTCGCCATCTTCACCAAAATCACGCTGAAGCTTCTTCCCCTTCCCAAGGAGCAGATTGACCTCATTGCCCCCTTCGGCTCAGTGGAGGAGGCCATCGGCGCCGTTCCCCGCCTGATGACCTCAACAGGCATCATCCCCTCGAGCATAGAGTTCATGGACAGGCTCTCCGTCGAGACTGCATGCAGCTTTCTCGGCGAGACCATACCGGGCCTGGGCAGCGAGGCAGTGCTTCTCATCTCCGTTGACGGCGCCGACCCCGAGGAGCTCATGAAGCAGTGCGAGGCTCTCGGAGAGTGCTGCATGGAGAGCGGCGCCTCCGATGTCTTTGTCGCCGACAGCCGCCAGAAATCAGAGAATCTCTGGAAGGTGCGCCGTGACATTACCGAAGCCTTGAAGGCCCGGAGCCCCCACATGAGCACCGAAGATATCGTGGTGCCTGTTGCCAGGATACCCGAGGCTGTTGCAGGGCTCAAAGCGCTGGCAGAAAAGCATGACATCCAGATTCCCTGCTTCGGCCACGCAGGCGACGGCAACCTTCATGCCACGCCTCTCATGAACCCCCGGTGGTCTTCTGAGGAGTGGCTTGAGAGACTCGGCGGGATACTGAGGGATATTTATGACCTCACGAAGAGCCTCGGAGGGGTGATAAGCGGCGAGCACGGCATAGGCCACAAGAGAAAGGGCTATCTCTCGATGTTCTGCACACCCGCCCACCTGGAGCTGATGCGCGGCATCAAGAAGGTCTTTGATCCCCAGGGTATCCTGAACCCGGGGAAAATCCTGGAGTAAGGGGAGCCCCTAGCGCTCAATGAGTCCCTCGATGGAGTCATACTGGGGATAGTTCTCTGAGTGGAGCAGCCTTTTATGAAAGCTCCCGCTGCACCACGCGGTATAGGTTTTGCCGTCCCCTGAAGAGACATACGAATAGGTCATTTTTCCCGCGCTGGCGCATGGGGGAATCTGCCTGAGGTAAGAAGGCGTTATCTGGCTGAGCTTCTTCGGGTACAGGCCTCCGTTGTCGGTGCTGTACATCTCGCAGGCCGTGCCGATATTCTTCAGGTTTGACTTGCAGGCCGTGAGGGGCCCCTGGCAGGGGGAGTGGATAAAGGTGGCGCCCACTATGGAGAGAGCGAAGAGCGCGACAAGAGCCATCTCCATGATGCCCCTTATGAGGTCCCCGAAGAGCTTCCAGGTTCCCCAGATATTTGTGTAGCTTTCCGGAAAATCAAAGAAACCGTAGGAGGCAAGGAGCAGCGCGATCAGCAGAAGGCCCGGGCGGGGCTCAGGGGAACAGCCCGTCGATGCAATGTCGGGGAGTAAGGTGGCGGCGATGATGCCGATAAAAAGGAGGAGCGCGAGCGCCGCGACGCCCCGCCATAAACTCCATCCCCCGGGCTGCAGTCCGGTCTTTGCCGTGGTGGGCCAGAGGCTCACAAGCCTGAAATTGTAGTATATCATGCAGGCGACCAGGCTGGCCATCACCAGAAATGATAAAGGCGTGAGGAGAAGCCAGACCAGGCATGCCGCGGCACCCGTTCCCATTAGGACGAAGGGGACCGTGAGGGTCCTGGCGGGCGACACCTGCTCATCAATGGTGTGCATGAAGAGGAGGGCTGCCAGCAATGCGGTGAGGGCTACAAGGGTCCCTGTGCTTATGCCGGTAAGGGAAAGGATGCCTACGATGACCAGGGCTCCCTGGACAATGATGCGATCGATGCTGTAAGGAGGATTAAGCGGTCTGGTGAGCGGCGCTGGCGCTGTCGAAGAGGCCTCGGGCCCTTTTTCGAGGGCTTCGATAAGCTCCCCGGCACTCTGGAAGCGCTCATCGGGATCCTTTGCAAGGCATTTCAGGATGACCCTGTCAAGCCATGGGGGAATTGACGGATCCGATTCCCTGAGAAAGGGAAAGACGAATTTGAAGCCTGCCATATCCCCGGCGCTCAGAAGGAAGTAAAGGGTGGCCCCCAGGGAGTAAATATCGGATCGCCTGTCAGTCTGGCCTTTCCCGTACTGCTCGGGGGGGGCGAAGCCTGGTGATCCCATCAGATAGGTGTCCTTTTTTTTGCCGGCAAGGAAGTGGCGCGCGATGCCGAAATCGATAAGCTTGATCCTTCCCCCGGCGGTCACCATGATGTTGGAAGGCTTGAGATCCCTGAAGATGACGGGCCTGTCGCTTTCATGAAGGTACGCCAGTATCCTTGCGATCTGGAGGGCATAGGGGAGAATCTCGTCGGCCCCGTAGCGCTTCCCTCTTTTGCTGATAAGGGACTGGAGGGTCTCGCCTTCAATATATTCCATGACGCAGTAACAGTGCGCACCATCGCTGAATGAGTCGATATATTTCGGTATTCCCGGGTGATTGAGGCTTTTCAACATGGCGACCTCGCGGTCAAACATCGACTGCGCCTCGATCCGCTCCCCGGCGCCAAGCCCGGCGGAGATAAGCTCTTTCAGCGCCCACTGCACTCCCTGGGCCGTAAGGTCGTCAACGAGGTACACATTTCCCGTGCCCCCCTCGCCCAGGAGCTTTCTCACGCGGTAACGGCCTGCAATTACCTCGCCTGCCTGCATAGCACTCTCCCCTGGTGAATATCTGTATTTCCTTTATTATTCCCCTGAAAGACCATTTTCAGTCATGAGAAAAAAATACTGTGGCCCGGAATTCCAGGGCACAGGAAGTGAAATGCATCAAAGAGGGGCGGCCTCAGGCCGATTCACCCAGGCTTCTCATCTTTTTCCCGATCCTCAGGTTATGCTCGATTTTCTCGAGGGAGATGCCTTTCGTCTCAGGGACAAAGGCTGCCACGAAGAAGATGGAAAGCATGCAGAAGATGGCAAAGAGGAAGAAAATGGAGGCGTTGCCGTAAGTCTTCATAAAGGAGAGGGAGTGGCCCATCAGGAGCCCCGCGAAGGTCCAGTTCACCATGGTGGTGATGGTCATCCCGACTTCCCGGCCTTCCAGGGGGAAAATCTCGGAGCACACGAGCCATACCACGGGCCCCCATGACACGGCGAAGCCGAAAATATACACCACGACGGAGATGAGCAGGATCATCTTGGGCAGGTTGCTTATCTGTGAAGGATCTGTCTGGGCGCCGATCATGCTGAAGGCAACGCCGGCTGCCACCATCGTGACAAGCATGCAGGCTGCACCCACGTAAAGGAGCTTTTTACGGCCCCATTGCTCCACAAGCCTTATGGCGGGGAATGTGAAGAGCATGTTCACCGTCGGCACCGTCATCATGGCGAGGATCCCTGTCAACCCGGCGTATCCGAAGATCGTGGGAGCGTAATATATCATCACGTTGATCCCCACAAGCTGCTGGAACATCTGGAGGAAGACGCCCACCATCAGCACCTTGAAAAAGTATTTCTTGAAGATTATCCCGATATTGGCTCCCTCCTCACCGAGGGTCTTCTCTATCTCCCGGGCCTCGGCGTCAACCTCCTCCTCGGTGTTGAGGGTCTTCTTGAGGACCTCTATGGCGCCCTCCTTCTTGCCCTTGAGCATCAGGTAGCGCGGGCTTTCCGGGAGGACAAGGCTCCCCACAAACATGAAGAGCGCAAAGAACGTGATGGTGAGGAACATGAGGGTAAGAGCCATGTTCGGGTTGGTCACGGCCTTCGCAATATACACGTTGGTCAACGATATCAGGAATATGCCGATGGTGATGAGGAGCTGAAAAAGCGTTCCCATGGAGCCCCTGATTGATGCAGGCGCCGTTTCGGAGAGGTAAAGAGGCACGATGAATGACGCGACACCTACACCGAAGCCCAGCAGGAAGCGGCAGAAAGCGAGGACGGGCATGGCGGGGAGCAATGCCGAGACAAGAGACGAGGCGGAGAAGATGAATCCCGCGAAGACAAGGCTTCTCTTGCGGCCCAGGAACCTTGCAAAGATCCCCGAGAGCAGGGCGCCTATGATGCCCCCCGTGGCCAGTATGGCCGAATACGCCTCGCCGCCCTTGATGTCAAGATTATAGACTTTCTCTATCGTTGACAGGGAGTTGGCGATGAACCCCTGGTCCAGGCCGAAGAGCAGCCCTCCCAGGGCGGCGGTGCCGCATATGAAAAAAACGATGGTCTTGTATTTTACCGGTGTTACCGGTATGGTGTCGTCGCTCAAGGGGTCCTCCTGATGCTTGGAATTTATGGCATGCCGGAACTGAGGCACTCTGCTTGAATTCTCCCGGCCCCAGAGAATTCCTTTTTTTGCCTCCCGCCGCTGCCTGTCAGACAATTTCATCACAGGCAGGAATTGGAGAAGGGCTCATACAAATTCGTTTTATGAGTATATTGCCACCAGGCTCCGAGATTGACGGCCGCTACACGGTGCTCCAGCTCCTGGGCGAAGGGGGGATGAACAGGGTCTATCTCGTCGAGGATAAAAAGGGGCGCCGTTTTGCCCTCAAGGTGTCACGGGATCCTTCGGAGCTTCATGGCGGCGGTGATGATCTGCAGGCTCATTTCTTCCGTGAGGTTGCCATACTCAAGCTTCTCAGTCATCCAAGCCTTCCCCGCCTTTATGACCACTTCTCTGCAGGCTCGCAGCTCTATCTCATAGAGGAGTACGTAATGGGAACGTCCCTCGAGGAATATGCAAGGCAGAATACTCTTTCAGAGGCCGAGGTGCTGGAGCTTGGAATCACGCTCCTTGGCATCCTGGAGTATCTCCACAGCCAGAAGATAGTCTTCAGGGATCTCAAGCCGGCAAACATCATCGTGACGCCTGACGGCCGCCTGAAGCTCATCGATTTCGATATCGCGAGGTTTTACAAGCATGGAAAGGCCTCTGACACGGTAGCCCTGGGGACGCCGGGATACGCGGCGCCTGAGACCTACGGGAAAGCACAGAGTGATTCCCGTTCAGACCTGTACTCCCTGGGAGCCACCCTCCACCAGCTCCTCACGGGCCTTGACCCCCAGCACCGCCCCTTCCGGTTCCAGACTTCTTCCCTGAGCGGCGTGAGAAGCGACCTTGCCACCGCGGTGGAAAAGGCCCTGAAACTGGATCCTGATGAACGGTTCCCCTCGGCTGCAGAGATGAGAAAGGCTCTTGAGAGGATCCGCTCATCCCTGTCTCCTTCAAAAGATGCTTTCGCCCGCCTCCTCAAGGCCGTATCCTCATTCTCCCTCACCATGAAGCAGCTTGGCACCGATGCGGTGAATACCGTCAGGGAAGCGGGTGCTCTCATCTCGAAGACGCCTCTTATCAACGCCGTGAAAAACGGCGATGCGGGGCAGGTCCAGAGGGTTCTCTCGCTGCAGGTGAACCTCCCTCTCGCCACCACCGTCGAGGAGCGTGACGAGATGGGGCGCTCGGCCCTCCACTGGGCCATCATCGATAACCGGCGGGAGATCGCCGAGATGCTCCTTGCGAAGGGAGCGCAGGCGGACAGCATTGATAATACGGGAATGACTCCTTTTGATTATGTCGTCATGTACAACAGGACGGAGCTTCTGGACACCCTCGTTCCCTGGTGCCTGAAGCTTGACCTGAACCGCGGCAGTTACCGGTGCCTCCTTCACAAGGCAATTCTCGAAGGGAAAAGCGAGATGACAAGGGCTCTTACTGAGAAGGGGGCCCCGCTGGACGTGAAAGACAGCGAGGAGAGAACGCCTCTCCACTGCGCGGCGCTGAAAGGTGATAAGGACCTTGTGGACTTCCTTCTCTCCCGTGGCGCGCGAGTGCAGGTAGTGGATAAAAACGGCATGACGGCCTTTCATAGCGCCGTCCATGGCGGGAACCTTGATATCGTGAGGCATTTCCTGCAGCAGGGGGTGCCCCCCGACCTGAAGGACAGCCATGGTGCCACGGCTCTCCATTATGCCGCTGCATCAGGCTCAGTGACGATGGCGGATTTTTTCATCACCCTTGGCCTGGCCCCCGACATTACCGACGTCCAGGGCGCCACTCCCCTTGAGCGTGCCGCTTCCCGGGGGAACGCGGAAATTGTTCGGTTTCTCAAGGAGAAAGGGGCCGATATCAACAAATGTGACGGGGAGGGGAGGTCACTCCTCATGAGGGCTGTCATTGCGGGGAGCATTCCGATGTCGGAGCTGCTGATAGACGGTGGTGCTGCCGTCAACAACAGCGATGACAGCGGGAAGACCCCTCTCCATTTCGCAGCCGAGAAGGGAGATGAAGCCCTGGTGAAGCTCCTGATAAGCCGGGGCGCCGAGGTGAATGCCAGGGAAAAGAGGGGGAGAACGCCCTTCTATGAGGCGGTGTCCCATGACAGGATGGAGCTGGCCGCCATACTCCTGGAGAAAAATGCCGATCTCTGCAGGGGCGACAACGGGGGGATGACGCCCCTGCACGTGGCTGCCAGGAAGGGGAGGGAGCGGATGGTGAAGTTCCTCATGGACCGCGGGGCCCGCGCTGATGCCATCAACAACGAGGGGAGAACGCCCCTTTACTATGCGGGCAGGAAGAGTGTCGCCGATCTCCTGAGGCGGGCAGGGAGTAAATAGACAGCAGGATTGGAGTGGCGGGAGGAACCCCATCTTCGCTTTTACCCCTGGAAGGGATTTTTCTCTTTATCGAGAATATTTATTATTATCGTTGAAGTTTCTTCACAGCGGATATATATTTTACCTACCCTTCTCTCTTCATTAAATCTACAAAACTGCGCTCAAGGAGGCTGAGTATGAAAAAGTGCGTGACAGGTGTTTTTCTTGTCCTGGTGGCCATTTCGGCTCTCATGCCATGGGTCTGGGCATCAGATGAAATCAAGGTCTATATCAATAACCGCCTGATTACCTTTGATCAGCCGCCGGCGATGATCCAGGGCAATATCCTTGTCCCGATGAGAGGAGTGTTTGAAGAGCTGGGCGCCGAGGTGAAATGGAAAGCCGCCACGCGGACCATATATGCGAAACGCGACACCACTGAGATTGTCATCCAGATCGGGGCCCCGTTCGCCTCGGTGAGCGGGAAGACGACTGAGCTTGCCGCGCCCGCGGCCATGGTGAAAGGAAGAACGATGGTCCCTCTCCGTTTCGTAAGTGAGGCGCTCGGAGCAGAGGTCAAATGGCTCGGGGCCACGAAAACTGTGATGATCACCCATGGAGGAGGCTCAGGCCCCACGGCGGTCCAGACACCGCAGCCCCCGGCCGGAGAAGTTCCGAAGATAACGAAAGTATCTCACAATGCGACAGGCTCCCTTAAACCGGGCGACGTGCTCGTCGTGACCCTGGAAGGCGATCCGGGCTGCGCGGCCACCGCTGACATCTATGGCGTGGTGCAGAACTCACCGCTCAGGGAGAGCTCACCGGGGAAATACCAGGGATCCATCACCATTCCTGCCAATGCGGGAAACCTGAGGAGCGCTTCGGTATTCGGACGCCTCAACAGGAATGGACGCGAAGCGATGAGCGCTTCGGTAACAGGGCTGCAGATTCTTTCTGAAGCGGTAAAAGTGAGCAAGGTCCTGCCAAAACCCAAGGAGGTTATCAGCACAAACAAGCCCAATATCCTGATTGTGCTGGAATCCATAGGGAGCGCCCGGATGGTCCCCTCGTCAGCGAAGCTCTCCGTGAACAGGCAGGATGTTACCGCCGCCGCCACTATAAGCGAGGAACTGATTTCCTATGTTCCCGCCCAGAGCCTGCCGGAAGGAGTCAATACCGTGGCTCTGAACGGGAAGGACACCCTGGAAAATGCAGTGAGGTACCGGTGGGAGTTCCAGGTGAAAACCCAGGGATCCATCTCCTCCTTGACCCATAATGCCGCCGCACCTCTCATGGCAGGGAATATCCTGCAGGTTACCCTTCAGGGTGACCCGGGAGGGACTGCCGACTTTGACATCGGCACCTTCCGCAAGAATATCCCGATGGGAGAGAAGTCACCGGGTGAGTATATCGGAAACTACACCGTGCTGTCCGGCGACGCCTTTCAGAATATGCCTGTGACGGGACGCCTCACCGTTCCTGGAAAAGCACCGGTAACCCTGAATTCAACCACCAATGTGTCCATTTACACAGGGGTCACCCTGAAGCTGATATCTCCCCAGGCTGAGTCGAATGTGGCCAGGCAGTTCACCATATCGGGCACCACCTCGCCTTTCGCCAGGGTGCAGGTCAGTGTAAAGATTGTCCTGGCCTCAGCCGCCGACCTGCAGAGCGATCTTGTCACCACTGAGGTGCAGGCCAATGAGGGGGGGTACTTTCAGTATATCCTCAATGACCCGCTCCCCATAGGAGGAGGGAGTTATCTCATCACTGCAGTGGCAACGGACAGCAGGAACCAGCAGTCGGAGAGAATCTCAATAAGAGTCGGCAGAAAATAGTGTGCTGTGGTGGGAGAGCTTCGGCGAAGCCGGCTTCCCGGTGCCGGAGCAGCATCTGGTGATGCGGAATTCCTGAAACCCAGGGAAAAATTTACATTCCGTCAATTGCCGGTCTGCCCCGGTGATGCTATTATGTAAAAGACCAGTACAAGCACTTCAAGGAGCATTCCCGGTGGATATCGGTAGAATAGAAGGAGCACACCCGCAGCGACTCCCGGCAGCCCCGGGCGGCCAGAAGGAAGAGGGGCCGGGCCCCCCGCAGGGCGACAGCGTTCAGCTCTCGCCTTCCCCCCGGGCTGAGCCGGCTTCCCTTCCCATCACTCTTGACGTGGGCGGGAAAACTGTTGAGAAGACCATCAAGGGCATTGTCAATGATCACGAGCTGGTACTCGAGATAAAGCACACCAACGACATCCACGGCAACATGGCCTCGACGGCCACCTACATAAAGCCTGACGACTTCTGGGTCGATGCCGGCGACGCATGGCAGGACTATACCTTCAACTCCGTCCTCGCAGGGGGGCAGCGTGAAGTGGATATCATGAACCGGCGGGACTGCGACATCGCCACAACGGGCAACCATTTCTATGATGACGAGGGCCTCCAGGGCGGGCAGAAGCTTATCGAGAGCTCGCAGTTCCCCTACGTATCTACCAACACGGAAGGCATGGTCCCTTACCTGACGGCTGAGGTGGAAGGCGCAAAGATAGCCTTTATCGGCGTGAGGACGCCGCAGAAAAAGTTCCTCATGGTGGATCCGAGCAGGGTGAAGGATCTTGAGCTTACTGATCCCGTCGAGGCGGTGAAAAAGGCTGTCGAGGAAGTGACCTCGAAAGGGATAAGGAATATCGTGGTCCTCTCCCACCTGGGCCTTGAGCCCTCCCCGGAATTTCACGAGAACACGCCTACCGACAAGGACCTGGCGGCAAAGGTGCCGGGCATAGACCTCATCATTGGAGGACACTCCCATACGCCCACGCCGGAGAAACTGGAAATAAACGGCGCCACCATAGTGCAGGCGGGAATAGGCGCCCATTCAGACGTGAAGACCGACGATCTCTATCTCGGAGAGCTTAAGCTCCACATCGACAGGGCCTCGCAGAAAATAGTCTCTGTCGAGCACCGGCTCATTCCCGTTGACAGGAATATCACTCCCGACAGCGATATCCAGGCGATAATTGACAGGTACCGCCGGAACGAGGAAGAGGCCCTTTCCCGGAAAATCGGCACCATGGGAAGAGTCATGACCCATGAGCTGAAAACCGCCACCGATTCGCCCCTGGGGAATCTCATTACCGATGCCATGAGAAAAAGAACGGGAGCCGACGTGGCGGTCCTGGACAGCAGCTTCTTCTCTGACAGGAAAGATGCCGCCCCGGCGGTGCTCCCGAAAGGCGAGATAACCATGAAGAGCCTCGTGGCCCTTTCACCCTGGATGGGCAAATCCCTCGACGCGAGGGTGGAAACATGGGATGTCAAGGGGAGCGATATCAGGCGCCTCCTCGAGGAAGGCGTCAGCAAGCTTCTGGGCTCCAAGAAAGACCAGGGCCTCTACCAGGTGTCGGGCCTCGCGATGGCCTATGTCCCGAAGAATGCCGAGGGATCCAGGGTCACGGAAGTCAGCATAGGCGGGAAGCCGATGGACCCTGACAAATCCTACCGGCTCACGACGACTTATATCGTCGGGAACTGGAACCCTCTTTTCGCGGGCCGCGACGAGAGCACCGTCACCGATGGCCCCCGGCTCCGCCTCCTGGTCGCTGATCACTTGAAGCAGGCCGGGGTCATCAAAGGCCCTGAAGGCGGAAGGATCAGGCAGGCATAGTCTCCCGGCGGTGCCACGCTATGAAAAAAAATAATAACAGAAAAGGCTCTTTCTTTGTCTATATGGTCCGCTGCAGATACGGCACCTATTATACAGGCTCCACGGGCGACCTGGAGCAGCGGATCGCCCTTCACAACAGCGGGAAAGGGGCCAGGTACCTGAGGGGGAGGAGCCCCGTCACGCTCGTCTATTCAAAAAAGTGCCGCAGCCGGAATGATGCCCTCCGCGCCGAGAGAGCCATCAAAATGCTGAAGAGAAGCGAGAAAGAAGCCCTCATCAAGAGACTTTGAATGAAGAACGCACCATACAAGGAAGCATATAAGATTGCCCTTGGAGCCCTCCTTCATGACATCGGCAGGCTCGCCGAGCGGGGCAGTTTCATCGTTTCTAAAGCCTCCTTCAGAAAGAAAGCCAGGCTCTACTGTCCCTCAAAGAAAGAAGGCAACAGCCTCTCCTATACCCATGCCCTTTACACCCTTTCGCCCTCTGTGCCTCAGAAAAGCACTTTCATCTTGAAAAACGCCCTCCCTGCATTGCATGAGGAGGGCTCTCTCCGCGCCGCTCCATCCCAGGGCGGAGATAAGCACGTTGGTGTCTATGACGATTCTCTTGCCCATTTTATGGCTTCTTCAATGTCCTTTTTCGATATCTTTTCCTTTTTGAAGCGCTCTTCTATGGTGCCTGCAAGGGCATTGAAGCGCTCTTCCCAGGAGAGGTCCACCTTTTCGAGCTCTATGATTTTGCCCCTCACCCGGAACAAGATGTAGTCGCCCGTGCCGGCATTGATTTTTTTCCTGATGCGGGCCGGCAGAGTGATCTGCCCCTTGCTTGTCATTCTCGCCATGCATTCGTCTTTCATGCTCTCAGCTCCTAAAGTAAGGAATTCTTACATTTATAGTATACAATAAAAGCCGGCTTTCTGCAACAGTTTGTTGCAGAAATAGATTACCCGTCTGCTGCAGAGCCACCTCAACCATTACCCTCCGAGATCTCTCTCCGATGCCGGGCACCACCGGTACCTTCTGCCGCGGGGGAAGCTGAAGGTGAGGTGATGAGGCGCCGTGCCCCTGATGACGAGGTGCCCCTCGTGGAGGCACCTGAGGTGGTGGGCCATGCAGAGGGTGGTAAGATTTCCCTCGGTATCGGGGCCGCCATGGGAGCGGTATTTGATGTGGTGCGCCTGGAGATTCCTGCGGCACCGGCAGCCGGGAGCCTGGCACTGATAGTGGTCCCGGGCCAGGGTGCGGTGGTGGATGTCTCTTTTTTCGGGGTGGTCCCAGGTTGAGAGGAAGGCGTCGAGGAGGGCCTCGATGAAGAGGGCGAGCTGCTGACTTGAATCTAAGGCCCCTTCCGACCTGAAGGCTCCCCACAGCCTTGCGGCATGGTTCCAGAGGGGGATGAGGTCCCGTTTCAGGAAGAAGCGGATAAGGGCGCTCCTGTCCCGGGGGTCTGGCCCGAAGGCTCCTTCTTTGGGGGTCTCCCCAGAGAGGATCGAGAGAATCTCGGGGAGATCGGGGTGCTCCCTGCCCTGGGTGACCTCCCAGATGACAGCTCCCCCGGAATTATGTCCCCCTTCTCTTGTTTCTTGCTGTGCGCACATTTGGACTGCGGCGTCAAAACCCTTATCCCCAAAGGGTTCTATGGCATTCGAGAGTGATGGGGAAACCCTCTTGACGGACCTCCCCGTGACGGCCACCTCGAAGGCCTCGGGCTCTATGTCCCATTTCTTGTGGACCGCCCTCTTCGCGAAGCGGAGGAACCCCTCGACCGCCTGGATGAGGGTGGCCACCGGGACCTGCTGTGCGTAGGAGAGCCACGCCCCCTGGACGCGGGTCCCCTCGATGAAGACCTTGGCAAGATGCCGCGCCTGCTCGGGGGTGAGCTTCCCCTCCTGCACAAGGTCCAGCATATCGGGATACTCTAAATAACTCCTTTCCATTTTAATGAGGGAATAGGCGGTGCTGCGGGACATCCCGAGGCGCTCCCTGGTATAGTGCCCCAGGGAGAGGAAGAGCATGTCCCTGTAAAGCCCGAAATTGTTGAGGGTCCGCAGGAGCCTCCCCTGGTAGAAGGAGAGGGAGTGGCGCAGCGTCGCCATCTTCCGGAGCCTTGCGACCGTCTCGAAGGGATCTGCGGCAGGATGCACCAGGGTCCCGTCCGGGGTGACGGCGGTATCGGCATTGGGCCTGTGGCTCGCGGGAGCTTGAAACTCCTGGGGAAGCTCCACCGTGACGGGCTTCCAGGGGAGAAACTCCCAGAGGCGCGACACCTCTTCAAGATCCTTGTGGACCTGGCGGGCTATTTCCTTGTCCCGCTCGCCGAAGGAGGCCTCGTCATCGAGAGAGCCGATGGCCCCCGCCAGGGCGCCTATGAGAAGGATCTTCTCCTCGATGCCGGGATGGCAGTGAGAATCCTGCATTTGTGCACCAGGAGTGCCGGGAACATCGGAGGATTCGCCGCGGGGGATGCCATCACCGGGATTGCTGCTGGAGCAACTGGAAGCCTCACTGCCCTGGGAAAGTTTCCCCTGCTGATGACAGAGAGAAAGTCTCCCGGCGCAAGGTGCCCCAGGGTTCCCTGTCCCAGAATCCTCGGTTGCCTCCACCATTGTGGCCAGTTCCCCGATCCCCTCGAGCGGCGCCGAAGCGACGAACTCCGCAAGAAGGGCCTCCACGAACGACTCCGAAGGGAGGTCTGCCTCCTCACACTTTTGGAAGACCTCAAGGGCCCTGTCCCACTTCGCGGCAACAGAAAAAGGAACCCTCACGTTCACTGCGAGGCTCCCCGTGTCCTCTTCATCGTCATCCCCGGCGACGAATGCGTTGATACCGCTCCCCCCGGGGTCGCCTTCAGTATCCTCCGAAGCATCTGTGCCGGCCTCTCCGGCTCCAGATTTAAATATCTTCACCTCCTCTTCAATTTCTCTCACCGTGAGGCTCATGGCCCTGGAAAGCCACTCCGCCTCAGTCTCAGGCGTCACGACCTGGAAAAGATACCGCAGCGCGCTCTTGCGGAGCTGCCCGCTCTCAATGGCTTCCCTGATGAGGGGGAGGTTCTGAAGCTCATTGGCGTTCCGCATCAGCTCGTAGCCGCTCCTGGAGGAAATCCCCAGCTCTTCGCGCACAAAGTCGGAAGTCCTCACGTAGCCGAGCCTCTCGAGCTTCCCGTTCATGGAGAGAAGCGTTTCCCCGATCAGAAGGTCAAGCTTCACCCCCGCCTGGGAGAGGCACCAGAGGTTCCAGTCCAGGACCTCGGCGGTGAGATCGCGGAATATATGGCGGCAGTTCGACCGCGAGAGCACCTCGTCGGCGCCGTACGTGACCAGCGGGAGGCCGGGGACAGCTTTGAAAACCTGCCCGCCCTCCATGACGGCCTCGTAGCCGGGATACTCGCGGATCTCACCGGTATGCACGATAATCCTCCTTTCACAATTTTTTGCAGAGAGAGCAGATACTTTTGTATCTCTATTGATATTATACAAAAATAATCAGGTCATGTCAAAATGGTCATCTGCAGAAATGCTTGTCGTTATTGACATTCAATGCCATCAGTGAATGGTGCCTGAAGAGCCTGAAAAGCTCCTTCGGCGATTTTTCTTGCCAGAACCTCTGAAAGCCCTGCCATCGCAGAGAAATGGCCCTCTGCGGCGGTGCGTGGCGGATGGTCCGGCGGAAAGGGGCAGAAAAATATTTTCTGCAGGGGTTCAGGTTGATCCAGAGGCTCATCGGCTTTCCCGGGACAGGCCGCTCCACGTGGGCAGTGATGGAGTGAAGCAGTATATTATATGGAAGGAATGACAGCCCCGATGTGAAGGGGATTGCGACTCCTCTCCTGCCGCTTCCATCTGAGAGAACACCCAGTACACCAGGCTGTGGACAGTGGAGGCAGGCTTTCTTTTAAGTCATTCCTACCAAAGGTTAACAAAATGCTAACGCGAAATCTCTTGTCTCGCAGGCCTGCCGGGTATACAATGAGAGAAAGGGTATTCCGTACTCTTGAGTGACTTTTTCAGAAAAGAGTGAGGCATATGCAGATAGGTGACAGGAGTCTTACAGGCACCCCGCCCGGCAAGCCATTGAGCGGTGGAGCCCTCTTCCAGGGAGTAAAGGAGCTTCCCGTGCCTCCTCCCCCTCAAGATGCTCTTGAGCTCTCTTCCGCTTCACTACCGGGGATTTCACCTAAGAAGCCTCTAAAATCACCACGGAAGCTTGAAGAAAATTCGCCTGAACTCGCGGCAATGAAATCCTCCGTTGACAGCGTGACGGCCCGTTACACCACGAAGAGCAGCCTCGATATGGAAGGCTACATGATCCCCGCCAACGAGGGGACCATCAAGCATATGTGCCTCACCTACTCAGGACACGACAGCAAGGCTTACTTTGAAGCCATGAAGACTTTCATGAGCGCCATGCCCTCGGCGAAGTTCACCGTCCTTACCCATCATTCCGTCGATGTAGACGATGTGAAGGAGAGAATCCAGGAGTGGGCCGACAAGGGAGAGATAGTGAACCCTGAGCGCGCCCAGGTGATAAACTCCGAGCAGACCCTCTCCATATGGGCCCAGGACTCGACGCTTGTCGTGGGAAACAAGGTGATCCGCCAGGACAGGGAGTGGTTCCCCGGCTGGGGCGACATGATGGTGCCGGAGCTCATCGCGAAGAATAACCCCGAAGTTCAGTACGAGCGCATGGAGGGCCGCCAGGTTGACGGGGGGAACCAGCTTGCCACGAGGGACGCCCTCTTTATTGGCTCCGACGCCATCGCCTTCATGGTCGAGAACATGAAGAAATGCCCGGAAAAATACGAGACCATCGCATCCGATCTCAAGATAAAAAATGCCGCCACCATGGAGAAGGCCGACCTGGCGAAGCTGATGCTTGACCGCACCTTCCCCCGTCAGAAGGTCGTCATCATAGGGTACAAGGGAAAGCAGCCCTCCTTTCATATAGATATGACCATGACGCCCCTGGGCAAGCGCGACCCCGATTCGGGGAAGCCCGTCGTCACGCTGGGCGATCCCGGGATGGCCCTCGATATTCTCAAGGATATCAAGACAAAGGACCCCGTGAAGTTCCGAAAATACGGCCGCGACCTCCTCACCAAGCTCGGGTGGGGCACCGACTTTCTCACCAAGTTCCTGGAGAAGCTCTTCCCCCGGTTCCTCGAGAAAATCGGACTTACGGACAGGAACCCTCTCGACAGGCTCATGAAGGAGCTGGAAGGTGATAAAAAGCTCCAGAAGAGCCTCGAAGCCATCGGAAAAGGCCTGGAGAAGGACGGCTACAAGGTGGAGCGCGTCCCTTACCTCGGGAGCTCAGATCTCAACGATGTCCCCTGGATAACGTACAATAACGGCGTCATTGACGGCGACAGGATATTCATCCCCTCCTTCGGCCTCCCGGAGCTTGACGGGGCGGCCCAGGACGTGTACCGCCATTACGGCTACGAGCCCATCCCCATCGACATGACCAAGATAAGCTCCCTTAAAGGCGCCATAAACTGCATCACCAAGGTGATAGAGCGGGAATACACGGTGTAAAAAACGGATTTTTCTCTTCCGCAAAAGCGGCCCCCTTTTCATAGGAATGGAGGTCGCCCCCTGTCGAATACTTCCCTTGAAGAGGCAGCAGTGCCGTGATGCCCTGCCGCTTGGCGAAAACCACCGAAATGAAGGAGGCTTCCTTATGCGCCGTTATACCAGCACCATCCTGACATTTTTAATCATAGCAGCTCTTGCAGCCTGCGGCCCGCTCTCCGCCGCCGAGGGGGCTGATCCCCTCGTGACGGTCTTTCAGGACAATGATCACCAGTTCACCGGCATAGCAGTATCGCCTGCAGGGAGGCTCTTTCTCTGCTACCCCCGCTGGCTTCCCGAGCATAAGTACTCTGTCGTCGAGGTCCTTCCCGGCGGGAAAGTAAAAGCCTTCCCTGATGAAAAGTGGAACTCCTGGAAGAAGGGGGAGCCGGGGAAGGGGGCTTTTGTATGCGCCCAGGCCCTATTCGCTGACAGCGAGGAGAACCTCTGGGTCGTGGACCCGGCGGCTCCCGAGCTTGGAGAGGTGGTGGATGGCGCCGCAAAGCTCGTGAAGATAAACCTGAAGACCAACTCGGTGGAGCGGGTGTATCCCTTTGAGCCCGCCATAGCCGACAAGACAAGCTACCTGAATGACGTGAGAATTGACACGAAAAGAAAATGCGCCTACCTCACCGACTCGGGAAACGGCGCCCTTGTAATCCTCTCGCTCGGAGACGGGAAGGCCAGGAGAGTCTTTTACAAGAATGCCGCGCTGCTCTCGGACCCTGCCTATGCATTCCGAGTGAACGGGGTGGAGATAAAAAATGAGAAAGGCCCGCTCAAGATCAACTCAGACGGGATTGCCCTTACACCGGATAACAAATATCTCTATTTCAAGCCTCTCACCGACAACAAGCTCTACCGGATTGAGACGGCGGCCCTTCACACCCGCAAGTGGAAGAAGGGGCAGAAGCTTGAAGACAAAATAGAAAAGCTGGGGACCCTCACTACGACAGACGGGATGATCTGCGACCCGGCCGGAAACCTTTACCTGGGCGATATAGAGAACAGGGAGCTCATCAGGTACGGTCCCGACGGGCGCTACGAGATATTCCTCAAGGACAGCAGGCTCCTGTGGCCTGACAGTTATGCCGTTTCAAAGGACGGCTTCCTCTACGTCACCTGCTCCCAGATTCATCTGATGCCCTGGTTCAACGAAGGCAAGGACCTGCGCACCACGCCCTACACCGTGTACAAAATCAAGCTTCCCCCTGAGCCGCCCAAGAAAAAGAAAAAGCGCCGCGGCGAGTGAGCCACGGCGCCTGGAGCGCTGAATTTACGGGCGTCTCTGCGGGAGGGGGATAAAGGTGATCCGTCCTTTCCCTCCTTCTTCCTCTTCCAGCTTCTTGAGACCCTCAAAATCGGTGAGCACTTTCACCAGCTCGTTCCATTTCGTGCGCTTGGACATCAGGATCTTGTCGTATTCCTCCATCAGAGGCACGCTCACACCGCTCTGGCGGCGCGGGGCGAAAATGGAGATGCCGTGGGAGCCCTCGTAGTCCTCGTCCTGCATGTGCTCTTCCTTCACCACGGCCTGCTCGACGGCGGCCTTGAGCTCCTTGAGATCTCTCTTTATGTCCCTGTTCTTGATGGCAGGGTTTTTTGAAAGCTTGTCCACAAGGTCTCCGAGGTCCCTGAAATCGCTGTATGGTCTCATCTTGTCCCTGTTCACGTTGTAGTGCTGCACTTCCTTGAAGGATTCCCTCACGGCGTCCAGGTCCGCCTTGCCCTCGAGGATATCCTTCGCCAGGTCATTGGCGGCGCTCACAACCTTTTTCGCCGCCTCCAGGTCTATGGCTGAGAGGGTGAAGGTGGACTTCTTGTTTGCTTTTTCCGATTCCTCGATGAATATGGAGGCCACATCCCTGGGATCGGTCTTCCCCTCGGAGAGGGCCTTGTCCACTGCGGGGAAGATGGTCCTGTAGGGATAGCCGTCTCCGCCCACGATTTCTTCCGAGGCAATGAGGTACTTCGCCTGGTCCTTGAGCTCGTAAGCCACTTCGGCCTGGGCCATCAGGCAGGCGTCGAAGGCGATGATGTCAGGCTTGATGCCGGTCTTTTCATGGGCTTTCTCAAAGGCTTCACGGATGTTGGGGAGGGAGAGCATGTTGCCCCGGTCCTCTTCGGCGCCAAGGAAGCCGGCGCCATGATCGCTCATCAGCACGATGTAATGCTTTGCCGGGTAGTTCTTCATGCCCCAGGCAATGAAATCCGAGAGAGTCTTCACCTTGGACATGTCTCTCATGCCCATATCTTTGAGCTGTTTTGAATTGATTCTTTTCTGGTCGTCATCTTTTGAGATTTCAAACCTTCTCACGCCCCGCCACTGAGGCTCCTTGTTCACCTCAACGTCGTCAACCTGCGAGAGGATGGGGCTGTAGTCTCCCTGGTCAAATTTTCCCGAGCCGGGCATTGATTCCACAAAGATGATGCTGTTTCTCCCTGCATCGAGGGCTTCTGCCACGGGAGTACCCGATGCGGAGAGGACCTTGGCTCCTTCACTGGAGGTATCCTGTGAGCTTTTGATGAAGCTCCCTGCAGCGCGGGCAATCTGGTTGATGAGGGGCTCGTCCCTGGCCTGCAGAGAATCACCCATGATATCGATGAGCGAAGGTGCGCTGCTCAGTGAAGATGCCGGTCCTGCAGCGGGCTTCTGGGGCTCAAAGACAATCTCGCCTTCCTCTTCGGCCATCTGGGCCATCACCTCGGCCCTTACCTGCTCCTGGACAATGATCTGGCCAAGTATCTGCCCTGCCGTCTCGTTGATGACCTCCTTGAGGGTCCTGCTGCTGTTTGAGGTATCCTTGAGCGTCTGGTCCACGAGCCTGTCAAGCTTGTCCGAGAGATCGGGATTCCTCCTGAGGAGGACCGAAGAGATGGAATTGCACGTGTAGGGATCCTTCAGAAGCTCGCCGTAACGCTCCACGATATCCTTGTCACCGATGAGCTCCTTGAGCACTCCCTTGAACTCCCTGCTCTGGAAGGCCTTCGACAGCGATTCAGAAAGGAACATCACGGTCATGGGCTTGTTCTGGTAGCGCGAGAACTGCACCACCACGTTCATGTTCTCGGGGGCGACGCTCTCCATCTCTTTCACGTCGTCGAGGATGGCCTCCTCAAGGTTGTTGCTGCCGTCCATATAGGCAAGAATGGTGTATTCCTTGAGCTTGTCGCCCTCTTTCGCAGTGGTCTTTCCCGCGGGGAGGTCCTCTTTTTTTACCTTCTTTTCAGGCTTTTCAGATGAGGTTCCCTTGCGCTCGAAGGTATCCTCGGTGGGGATGCCTGGGCTTTCCTGGCGAAGCTCCGCGGGAGGCTGGGGAGTTCCCGCACCGCCGAGGGGAGAAGGGATATTGCCGGAGATCCGTGGTGTGATGTTGTCCATTGTCATCGCTCCTTTTCTGACAGTTCGCCATTTTGATTATAGCACAGGGCCGGGAAAAAAATAATTGCCATTTTGTTACATTTTGGGAAAGTCGCTGGTTTTACCGGAAGCCATCGCCTTCTTATGGATGCCATGCGCGTGTGAAGCTCCAGGCGTCAGATGTCCTTCACAGGAGCCCTGACACAAATGCAGGGCTCATTATCAGGCCCCCTGTCCCTGCGATCCTCTGCGATCCCATGGGAATGGAGCTTGTGCTGGTGAACCTGGTTACCAATTCACTGCAGTCGCAGGCCGCCGCCGGGAAAAAGCTTGTGATCACGCTGAGCGCATTGAAGAAAAAGGGCTTTGTGGAGCTTATATTCAAAGACGACGGCCTGGGCCTTGCACCTGAGAATCTGGAAAGGATCTTCGATCATGCTTTCACCACATGGAGGAGCGGCAGGTTCGGCTTCGGGCTCCCGATAGTGAAGAAGATAATCGAGGCCCACGGGGGCACGGTGAGGGCGAGGAGCGAAGGGCCGGGCAGGGGAGCGGAGTTCATTCTCACCCTGCCGGTGGAGTAAATTTTCCAGGGTTCCATCATTCCAAACCTCATAATTACGGTGAAATTATAGAAGTTCATATATGAGATAAGGACGGGGGGCCGAAGCCTGAAAATGAGACATTGCTACGCCCTGTAGACAAGAGGATATTTCTCCGGATGCACAATGGATTCAAGCTCAAGATCTATATCGAGAGATGGCCAGTAGAGGTGGCTGTGATGAAGAAGCTCAACATTGATGATATCTGATATTCTTGCTTCCCTGAACCATGGGAATTTATCAAAGGGCAGGAAGTGTTCATCTCCGTCAAGAGAGAGCCAGAAGCCAAACTGAGAGATATTAAGCACTTCAATCTGAGAAGTGTGATTTCCAGCTTTCCCTGATTTCATCTTCCTTCTCCTTGATTATTGCTGCAATTTCCTGAAGCTCCTTTTCGGAGAATCCATAATTATTTGCCATCGATACAGAGGGGTTTATCCAGAACTTCGCTTCGCCTTTCCCCGATTCAACATGGATATGCATCCTCTCTTCTTCACGGGAAAAGAAGAAAAACCGGTACCCTTTGTAACGAAAGACCGTTGGACTCATAGCCCCCGCATGAATCGTAATCTACTCTCATTATAATGCTTTTCCGGATAACCGGCAAGAGCATTGCGATGCACTCCGAGAAATTATAACGGCGGACAATTGTAAAAATTGGTTCATCGAGTGGCCTGATTGTGAAAAGCTACAAAATATGCAGGCACAATACTGGGATATATTAGTGACAGCATATCACGCGGCGGGGTTAAATTCGGCGGGGCGAAATTTAATGTGAAGGGAGAAAGCTGCCTCCATTGAGGCAGATAGCACGGATTAAAATGTGATGAGAGGTGGGGGATATGATGCCACGTATAAAAGCAGCGGACACTCGCAGCCGGGGCTCCACGAAAACCCTTGACCGGACGGGCCGGGCAGGGGAGCGGAGTTCATTCTCACTCTGCCGGTGGAGTGAGCACTGGATAAGGGGCAGGCGAGGTCAGCTCTCCTTCTCAAGATCCAGAAAAATACGCACCGCAGCTTCTATCTTCTCCTGTATTGCCTCATCTTCAATTTTTCCATAGAGCTTAAGCAGCCTGGAGCGGGCAATTGTCCTTATCTGGTGGGCAAGAATCAGTGAATCCATGGGAAGCCCTGCCATTCCTCCCGGAATAAGCACTTCAGTGGAATATATTCTGCGAGGGGATTTATAGGAGGTAACGGGAAGCACCGCAATCACCGGCAGGGAACAATTTATTGAATCCCTTGAAATCACCACTGCGGGACGGGAGCCGCCCTGCTCGGATCCCTGGTGCGGATCAAGCGCGGCCTGGTATATTTCCCACCTGCGGGGTGTCATTCTTTTATCAAGCGGGCGGTCTCCCCGTCAGCATCTTGAAATACGCTCATCGTCCCTTCAAGGTCGTTCATGAATTCACTGTCTCCCGCGGCCTGCTCAAATTCCTTCCGCAGCCGCTCTTCCCGTAACTGGCGAAGCCTTTGCTCCAGCGCCTGCCTTACAAGAGAGCTCACAGAGCGCGCCAGGCCGGTATTTACCACTTCATGCATCTCTTCGAGCAGGCCTTCAGGGAGCATAAAAGTTGCTTTTTTATTTCTTGAGAGCGTCATGGATTCATCACCATTATTATGGTATCATAGTATTGCATTATTTGCAATATCATTCTGGATGAAGAACACTTCAAGAATAACTGGGAGACAATAGTGTTAAGCTCCTTGAGGCTTCCCTTTGAGAATTCATTTTCTGCAATCTTGTTCGGCTCCCCCTCTGACCGCGATCCCTTCCTTGTCTATAAAAATGGCGTCAAGGCTACTAGGAAATCGCCTATAGCCAGTCCTGGCCTCCCTATACTGGCAAGTTACCAGGGCTTCCCGGCCGCGGGAGGAACTTGCCGGGGCACATGGAATACTTGAGCACCATGGGCGCCAGGAAGAGCACCGGTGACGGAAGGAAAAGCGGGGCAAGGAAGGTCTTCTTTGCCTTGATGACTCTTTTTCTCTTTTTTATTGTCGTCGAGATCCTCCTGAGGCTCATGGTCACCCCTTCGCCGCTTTCCTGCGGGAGGTTCTTCGGCATTGAGCTCCCTCCCCTGAAGGTGATTCCCGGCGACGAGCCTGCGCTGGATACCCTCAAAAGCAGCTCGCCTGCCGCGTCTCCCTCACCTGAAAGTGCAGCGAATCCTTCACCATCTGCCTCGCCAACCTCACCTGCTGCCGCATCCCCGGCCCCGCTAGCTCCTCAGGAAGTCTCTCCGGGGGAGCCCGCCAATGATGACCTGTGGGGCATCACCAGGGAGGACGAGGTTCTGGGATATGCCCCCCGGGAGGGGAAAAGATCCACCAGGGGCTGGTGGCAGTCAAACAGCCTGGGTGCCCGCAGGACAGGCGAAGTGTCGTTCGCGAAGCCCCCCGGCGTCACGAGGATCCTGGTTTTTGGAGACTCCTTCACCAACTGCAGCAGGCTGAAAAATGATGAGACATGGCCTCATTTCCTTGAAAAATCAAAAAAAGACCTCGAGGCCGTCAATTTCGGCACTGACGGCTACAGCATGGGCCAGTGCCTCCTCCGCTACGGGCTTCTGAAAGGGAAGGCATTCCACGACGGCATGATCCTCATGTTTGTCCCCGGCGCCGACCTTGAGCGCGATGTGAACGTGTGCAGGAATTTCATGGGATGGAGGACAGGCACGCTCATCCCCCGCTTCATCATGAAGAAAGGCGCCCTTGAGCTGGTGAAAAGCCCGTACAGGAGCTCTGAGGAGTTTTACCGGGAGAATTCAAGCTCCCGCATCAGCCCCAGGCTCAGGGAGCACCTCAGGAAATACGACAGCTTCTATATCCTCTCAAAGTACGAGTGCCCGCCCCTCATAGGAGAGCTCATCACCTACAAGATATGGGCCCGTGTCCGGTATACCAACGAGGAGCACAGGATAAGGGAACATCTCATGGATGAAGGCTCCGAGGCCATGGAGGTCTCAAGGGCCATCTTCGAGGCAATGGCCCGCGAAGCCGGGGAGCAGGGCGCAGAGTTTTTCCTTTTCGTGCTCCCCACAAGAGACAACGTGAAGAGGTATAAGACCGACACCGCCTTCAAAGCTCAGTGGGATCGCATGGCGGCCTCCCTGGAGAAATGCCCTTTCCCGGCCGTCGATCTCATGAAGCCCTTTGCCGGACTGGAGGAAAGCCAGTTTGACACGGGCTACGACGGCACCCACTATGGCCCCGGCATCAACAGAAGAATCGCCTCGTGGGTTATGGAGCGAGTGGGCCCGCAGCTTAAGGCCCGCTGAGACTGAGCAGGCGGCAGTGCGGAAAGAGGCGGCTGTGCCCTGGTCAGATCCCCCTGCCGAGCGCTTCAAGGATGGCATCCATCGCTTTCGAGGCGCTCTCCCTTATCACCACGTCGGCAGCCTCATCGCAAATCGTTTCAGCCTTGTTGATGATTATCATCGAAGCACCATGGAACTCACTCAAGAGAGCTGCGGCGGGATACACCACGAGGCTTGTCCCGATGATCAGGAGAGTATCCGAAGATCTTATGAGCCTTTTTGCGCTCACCAGGTTCTCATGCTCCAGGCACTCGCCGTAGAGCACCACGAGGGGCCTCACAATCGCCCTGCAGCCGTCGCAGCGGGGAATCACTTCGGGATGGTCCGCCATGTAGTCCAGGGTGAATTTTTTCCCGCAGCCCGTGCATTGATTCTCATTGGCGTTGCCGTGGAGCTCTATCACCGCGTGTGAGCCCCCTTCCTGGTGGAGATTATCGATATTCTGCGTGACAATGCCGGCGAGCTTCCCCCTATTCTCCAGCTCCGCCAGGGCGGTATGGCACCTGTTCGGCTTTGCGCCACGGTACACAAGAGTTTTCCTGTACACCTCAAAAAAGAGCTCAGGCTTTTTCAAGAAGAAGTCCCTGCTCAGGATCTCCTCGGGGGGAAAGGGATAGCGCTTCCGGAGGGATTCAAAGACCCCCCCGCTGGACCTGAAGTCGGGGATCCCGCTCTCCGTTGAGACACCGGCTCCGGTGAAGGCGCAGATCCTCCTGGAGCGGCCGATGAGCTCTGATGCTTTTCTGAGGGTGTCCATCAAAGAATAGTTCGGCGCCCGCCCCGAAATCCATTCCTGCTCCTTGCCAGGATGCCCTCAGAGAAAAATGAGGAGGGTGCAGATGAGAACAGACGCCCCGCCGTATAAGGCAAGCAGATAGCCTGAAAGAAAGAGGAGGCCCCTGAGGGAAAGGATCCCCCTGACATTGCGCTCCAGGCATGGGAACGACCCTTCATCCTCAGGCTTGAAGCGCCTCAGGAGCAGCAGGCCAAGGCCCAGCACGATGAAGCCCGCAGCGATAAACTCGAGAAAAATTAGCTTTTCCTTCATGGTGACGGTACGCTCTTTTCGCCAGGGCGTGGCGCAGTTATATTCTTCACTCTCCCGCCGTGAGGTTTTTCATCATATCGCCCGTCTCTTCCGAGATCGCGTCAAGGCGCTCAACCTCGTCCATGGCAAGCGACGCGTTGTTGAGGGCTTCTTCCATGTAATAATCGCGGGCCCCTCCGGCCAGGCTCTTCATCGCGTAAAAAGAGCGGGCAAATAAATGGGAGATGCTCAGAAGCTTCTCCCCGGCCTCCCGGGGGTAGCAGGAGATTGCGTCTGCAGCGCTATCCGGCGGGTTTTCGCAGAATTCTCTCACCGTGGAGAGAAATACCATGAAATCCTTCTTCACTCCCTCTACAAGCTCTTCCAGGGCCTCAATCTTCTGCAGGTATTCCTCTTCGCTGAGGGTGCCATCGCAGAAATCGCCGGCAATCTTCTCAAGGGACCTGAGGACAGCTTCTTTCTGGAACTCGGCGCCTTCGGCTGCGGGTGCAGGAGGCTCCGGAAGGGAATCGAGGGCCGGGTCCTGTTGAGGCGGTCCGTCATCGGAGGCATCGGAGGAAAAGCTGGGGAGCACGCCGTTGCACCTTGTGCAGTGCTTCCCGGGGTGATCGTTTTCCTCGCCGCAGAAGTGGCAGTAAAGGGGGGCCACAGGCTACTGCTGTTCCCTTGCGTAGTTGACGGACCTGAGCTGGATCTGACCTACGTTGCTGAGGTTTTCGCCCTGGGAGCGGCCAAGGATGTTGGGGACCTCGCCGTAGGCCCTCGAGAGGCCGCTCACCTCGGCGGAGGGAACATTGCCCCCCGAGAGAGCCTCTTCAAAGCTTGCCACATTGCGTTTCAGGGCGTCGGCATAGGAGCTTTTCGCTCCGCCGCCAAGTTTCGTCGCCTCCTTGGCCCACATCTCATGCTGGTTGTAGGCCACTTCCTCGAAGGGCTTCACCATATTCTGGAAAGCTCCCTGGCGCTCAACGGCCGTGAGGTCCTTCACGGGCTTGCCCAGCTTCTGCGCCTGCGCTTCCAGCGCCGTGGCCCTTGTCTGGAGCTGCTGCACCACGTGGGTTATCTCGTGGGAGCCCCCCGCTTTCGTATTTACGAGGATCTTGTTCATGGAGCCGACGCTCTCGCCTACCTTGCCGCCCTCCTGTATGGTAATACCGTATTTCTTCCCTATGTCGGTGAGCTCACTGAGGAGAGCTTTTGAGTGCTCTGCCGTCACTTTTCCGCCCTGGGGGATGGTCTTTTCGATTGCCGCCGTGATCTCGCCCGCCACGGGAGCTGCGGCGCCCTTTCCCGCCTTCACCATCCCCGTGATGGCCTCGCCGGCCTTCGCCGTGGTATAGAGCCCTTTTCCCCCTTTCACTCCCTGGAGCACCTTGCCGGCAGGGAGAAAGGTGAGGCCTGCCATGGTGGAATCAAAGAGGAGCATGCCGGTGTCCTTGGCTATCTGGGTGTTCGAGGCGCCGCTCCCCACGTCCCATCCGAGCTTCCCGGAGCTCTTTTCCACCTCGTGAAGGCCGCTTATGGCGATGAAGCCGTTCATTATCTGGGCGCCCGTCTTGCAGGCGGCTCCCACGTAAGGGTTGCGCTTCCCCTGGGCCACGAGCCTGTCCTGGTTCTCCGCCACGCCTTTCCAATACTGGACGGCATTGTCAACAGTGCCGCCTTCCGCATAGTTTCTCACTTCACCGCTCATAAGGTCCCCCTGTCCGTGCTCATCTGCACATGGCTTGATCACTTCTTACTCTATTTTATCAGGTTACCCCCTTGAAAGTAAAGGGGTCCCCCCCCTCATTCAGGGGCCGTAAGTTATTGAGAAAAGGTATCTCCTGAGGGGCGACTGGGTATTGAGGCCGAAGGCCATGCCGAAATCCAGCGCGAGCTTGCTGTTGACCTGCCATGTGGTCTTTATGGTAGACTGAAGAGTTGAGAGAAAAAAATCGGGGTTCTGGCTGTCCTCGCCATAGACCTCGGCGCTCCAGGAAAACTGCGGCGACATCGTGTAGTCGATCTTTGCCTTATAAAAGGGTGAGGGCACCTGGGGAATGCCGGGGAGCTCTCCCCAGAAGGTATAGCCGTAATTGAGATGGTAGCGGAAGGGCTCCTTCACGTAGGAGAGGACAAGGTGGGCATCGTAGTCAGTGGCGCCCGAGCCGAGATAGCTCTCAGAATCGGTAGTCTGGGGCTTGCAGCTCGCGATGGTGGCCACCATGATCCGGCCGGGCTTTACAGGAGTCCAGAGATACTTGAAGCCGAAGCCTATGTCGGTAAAGCCATAGACGGAGTCCGGCTGGGCGCACGGGGCCATCAGGTACGGCACCTGGATGCCGCAGTCAAGCCTGTCGCTTATCCCGTATTTCCATTCAAAGACAGGCATTCCCATCGGAGAGGCATCAATGTACTGATCCCACTCGTAGTCTATCATCCACTGCGTTGAGTGCGGCGTGAGAGGGAAGGCATCGTCAGTGGTGTCCACTCCGGAATTGGGATAATAGGAGTCAGCATAGAGGCAGCCTGCCGTCATGAGCAGAAAAACAGCGCCGCAGAGAAAGCCCAGGAGAAAAAGTCTCTTCTTTGCTGCAGGCAAGCTCTTACCTCACGATAACGGCTTTGTCAAAATCAAGGTCGTCGGGAAGCCAGGGAATCGTCGTGAGCCTTCCGAAATCCACAATGATTCCCAGCCCGTAGACAGGAGCGGAGAAATAGACTCCCCAGTAACGGTAGGGATGGCTGTCGGCAGGGATTCCCTTGAGCTCATAACCCCCGGTCACCTCTTTTTTGTAGGTCGTCCTGCCGGCCTTGCTCTCTATGGTGTACACATCCAGGTTTGTCGAGTATTTCACCGTGCCCATCCTGCCCGAGATGGTGAGCTCGTTCAGGCTGTTCTTGAAGGTGATCCTGTCGCCGGGGATCTCGGCGATAAGCTCGTCGGTATTGTTGGTCCTGTAGGTGTAGGTGTTCCCCTTGAAGGTGACCTTCAGCTCGTTCATGGTGAGCTCCGCCTTCGCGTCGCCGCCGGGCCACGAGAGGCTTTTACTCCCGGTATACTGGTCACTCACCACTGCCTTGCCGGAGCCTCCCTCTATGACAGTCTCGTTGAGCCCCTTGTTGAGGGAGGCGTTCCCTATGGACTGGGGAGAATAGAGAACCCCTCCCCATGAGCCGCTTGAGAGGATGGTTTTTTTCTCTCCGTTGATGTAATAGGCGTTCTGCAGGCGGTACCGCGGGTAATCTTGATCATTCTGCCGGGTTACCTGCTGCCCGTAAGCTCCGAGAGAAGCAAGCAAGAGGAAAGCAAGAGCAAAGACAGTGAATTTTTTCATAGGCCCCCCCTTTAATGAAATTACAGGAAAAATTATAGCACAGGTGCCTTTTTACGTCAATTAAGGGAGCTCTGTAAAAAGTCCGTCCCTATTTTTTGATGAAGAGCTGGGTGAAGTACCAGGTGCCGTCGGGGGCCTGGGCTATGCCTGTGCCGGTCTCGTTGAAGCCGTAGCCCCGGGTGTCCAGGATGTTGGCGCGGTGCCCCTCGGAGCCCATCCATGACTTTACGGCCTCTGCTGCGGCGTCTTCGTAGCCCTGGTTGGTGGCGATGTTTTCCGCCGATGCCCGGCAGGCTATCCCCGCTTTCTTAAGGCGATCCTGGGGTTCCAGGCCGTCGGGGTTCGTATGGTCAAAGAAGTCTCTCTTCACCATGTCCTCGCTGTGGGCACGGGCAAGGACCCCAAGGGCTTCATTCCAGGCAAGCGGCTTCAGCCCTCTGGAGACTCTCTCTCGGTCCACAAGCTCCTTGATCCTCTTTTCCATTGCGGAAGCTTTGTCCTGGCCGGGTTTTTCCGCTGCCCTCTCTCCTGCCGCGGTCGCGGTATCTCCCGGTGTGGCCTGTGTAGGTGAGGCCTGGGATGATGAAAGTGCCATTCCCTGCAGATTGTCCGGCTTTTCCGGGGGGGAGGCGGCCACGGGGCCTGCCCTGGGCCCGCAGCCATTCGCCAGGGAAGAGGCAAGTATGACTGCCATAATGAGAAGAGCTGCCTGTAAACGCATCATAACTTGCTTTCTCCCCGCCATCTTTATCCTTTCAATGGCTCCGGGCCATCTTCGCCAAGGCTCATGGGAAAGAGGGTATAAAAAGTGGTGCCGCTTTCGGGCAGAGAGGTATAGGTGACGCTCCCTTTCAGGTATTTCTCGGTGAGGAGCTTGATGCTGTAGGTTCCCAGCCCTCTCCCCGCTCCCTTGGTCGTGAATGAGCGGTTGAAGAGCTGAAGCTGCACCTCGCGGGGCATATAGGCAGGGTTATGGACGGTGTAGAGCACCTCGTTTCCCTGGAGCGCCGACCGGAGCGTCACTTTCTCTCCCGGCTTCGATGCCTCGAGAGCGTTTTTGACAAGGTTGGAGATGACGCGCCTCAGCAAGGTTCTGTCGGTTTTGTGGACCACTTCCTGAGAATCAGGAGCCACCTCAAGCGTCTTGTTTTTTGTCACCTCATGCTCCTTGTAGCCCTTGGCCACCTCGCTGATGAGGGCCAGCGAATCGACTGGCCCGGGCCTCGGGACAAGGTCGCCCCCCTCGGCGGCCGAGAGATCCTTCTGGGCTCTGATCTCTTCTATGATCGAGCCTGAGAGGTCAAATATGGTCCTGGCAAAGAATCCCGCGTCGTCTTTCTGCCCCAGGTTCTCCATGAGGAGGTCGGCGAAGCCGTAAAGGCCTCCTGCCGTGTTGAGGACGTCATGGAAGAATATCCTCTCAAGATTCCGCCGCCTTTTTTCCCCGCTGCGGTCAACCATGGAGAATATGGTATAGCTCTCGTCCTCTATATCAAAGGGCGCGGCCCATACCCGCAGCTCTGCGGCGCCGCCTTCCTTGAGAAGTATGGTGCATTCACTGGCGCAGAGCTCTCCCTTCTGAGATGCGAGGATAGCGTTGACAGCGCCGCACATCTCGCAGAACTCCGTGGTGCCGCACCCGCCAGGGGCGGCATCGGCATGGATGCACTTGAGAGCCTCACCCTGGCGTTTCCCCAGAAGGGCCTCTCCCTCCTTCTCTCCCAGGAAGTCCAGGAAAGACCTGTTGACAAAGGCAATCTGCCTCCGGGAGTTCAGGATCAGCACGAAATCGGGGATAACGTCCAGGATCCTCCTTATCAGGGAGACTTTCAGGATGGATTCCGCCTGGTGCCTCAATGTCTCAGGTGTGCCGCGCTCTGCAGGGGCGAATTGAGTGGGAATGCCCTGTACTGTCACAAGACCACCTCCATGTTATGACGCCATGAGAGCATGTACACGCTCCCTCACTTCAGCGGGCCTGAAAGGCTTCTGGAGAAAATCGTCGGCGCCCGCTTTCTTTATCTGCTCGTGGATGTCAGGATCTATCACCGAGGAGATGATGAGTATCCTTACATCCCGCAGGGTTTCGTCGAATTTGACCAGCCTTGTCACCGCCAGGCCCTCGAGCTTGGGAAGGATTATGTCGGTGACTATGATAAAGGGCTTTTCCCTGTTTATGGCGCGGAAAAGGTCCAGGCCGTTGTCAAAGAATGAAGCCTCCACTCCTTCAAGCTTCCCCAGGGTGAACTTCAGAATATTCAGTATGGCAGGGTCATCATCGGCCACGTAGAGCTTTTTCATCGGTCACCGTCACCTTTCTATTCCACTGTGAGCTTTATCACTTCCTCCATGCTGGTAACACCCTGGAACCACTTCTCAAGGCCGCTCTCGCGCAGGTTCACAAAGCCTGATTTTTCGGCAATGGCCCTGATGTTCTCGGCGGTCATGGCATGTTCGGGGAGGCGCCTGATATCGTTCGTAATCTCCAGCAATTCGTAGATGGCGGCGCGTCCCTTGTAGCCCGTGTCCTGGCACTGGGTGCAGCCCACGTTCCTGTAAGGCGCTGCTCCTTCGGGAATCCCCGTTATCCCCAGGGAGAAGAGGACGGAATCGTCCACCTCCAGGGGCTCCCTGCAGGTGGTGCAAAGGCGGCGCACAAGGCGCTGCGCAAGGACTCCCACGAGGGAAGTCATCACGAGGTATCCCTGGACGCCCATGTCAATGAGGCGCGTCGGCGCCGAGGATGCGTCGTTGGTATGGAGGGTGCTCAGGATGAGGTGGCCCGTCAGAGATGCCCGTATCGCGATCTCTGCAGTCTCCTGGTCCCTTATCTCTCCCACAAGGACAATCTCGGGGTCATGGCGGAGCACAGCCCTGAGGGTCCTTGCGAAAGTGAAGCCGATAGGGGCGTTCATCTGGAACTGGGTGATCCCTTCCATCTTTGATTCCACGGGATCCTCGAGGGTAAGTATCTTTTTCTCGGGAGTATAGAGGTGCCGCAGCGTGGCATAGAGGGTGGTGCTCTTCCCCGAACCCGTCGGACCCGTCACCAGTATCACTCCATGGGGCCTCCTGATCATCTTCTTGTACCGGGTGAGCATCGTATCGTTGAAGCCCAGGTTCTTCAGGCTCTTCACGTCGGCACTCGACGCGAGGATCCTGATGACGATAGACTCTCCGTAAAGGTTGGGGATCAGGGAGACCCGGAGGTCATAGTCCTTGCCGTCAACGTTGAAGGTGATGCGGCCGTCCTGGGGGAGCCTTTTTTCCGCCACGTCCATATCGGAGAGTATTTTTATGCGTGACGTGACGGACCGGATCATATCAAGCGGGGGAGGGGGGAACTCTTTCAGCACGCCGTCCATCCTGTAGCGCAGGAAGGCGCGGTTTTCAAGAGGCTCAAGGTGGATGTCGCTTGCTCCCAGGCGTATCCCCGAAGAGATGATATGGTTTACCAGCCTGATTGAGGGGGCTTCGCTGTCCTCGATGGTTATCTCATTCCTTGCCCGCGCAATCTCGTCAACCTTCTCCTCCTCCTGCTTTGTCGCAACGATTGATTTCACCTTTTCGGCCGAGCGCTCGCCCGCCAGGTAGTGCCTGTTGATGGTCTGCTCGATGGAGCTTCTCGTGGAGACCACTTCCCGCATGGACAGGCCCGTGAGCTGCCTCACGAAGTCCTCAACGTTCAGGTCGCCAGGCTGCGAGGTGGCGGCATAAATAGTCTCCTTGAGGATAAAGAGGGGCATGATGCCGAAGCGGCGGGCGATGTCCTCAGGGATCTTCTCAACTGCCTCTTCCTGGGGCTCATAGCGTTCCACAAGCATCGCAGGGAGATCGTGGTAGCCTGACAGGGCGGCCAGGACATCGGCGGGAGAGGCGTGGCGGCCTTTTATCAGGAAATCTGCTCCGTCGCGCCCTTCAGCCTCCTCGGCCCTTGCCTGCTCCACCATGGAAGGATCGCAGCTCTCCTTCAGAAGATCTGTCCAGCTGTTCATGCCAGGGTCCTCCTCCCCTCGAAGTGATTCAGGAAAGTGCCAGTCCCATGGCAATGGCAAAGGCGCCATGGGGCTCTTTCCCCCCCTCCCGGGGTGTGATATGGTTCCAGCCGTCAAGCGCCACGGGGATGCTCACGGTCTCCTGCACCCTCTCGAGGAGGCCCTTCCAGGGGGCGCTTCCTCCCGAGAGGTAGACTTTTTCAATGGGAAGAGGAGCGGCCTTGTCAATCCTGGAAGCCGTGATAAGGGTCTTCCTCACCTGGTCAAGCCACCGGGTGAGGACCGGTTCCATGGGGACGTCCTTCTTTGCCACGTCATAGCTCAGCTTGGCATGCTCGGCCTCCTTCCACGTGCACTTTGCTCCCATCTGGAAGGCGTAGGTAAAATCCCGGCCCGCTATGGCGAAATCCCTTGCATAATAGGGATGGCCATCCTTCATCACCATGAGGGTGGTGAGATTGAAGCCGATATTCACCAGGGCGACGAAGGCCTCTGTGGCCTTTCCATGGTTCACCGTGAGGTCTCTCAGCATGGAGATGAGGTATGCTTCAACGCGCTCCACCTGGATGCCGCTCTTCTGCAGGAATACCAGCTGCTCGTCAAGGGCGCTCTTTTTAAAAGTCATCAGGAATATGCCGGTTTTATGCCTGTCCCTGCTGAGAGGCGGCACCTCGAAATGGGAAATCGCCGCCTCTTTGAGAGGAAAAGGGAGGCATTTCGCCGCCATTGACTGCACTGCAGTCTCGAGCTCATGGGGCTTGAGAAGGGGGAGCTCCACGTAATTGCTGCATACACCTTCGCCCTGAAACGAGGCATTGATGGCGGTTTTCACCTTTGAGGAAGGCCCGAGGCAGCTTTCCAGGGTTTTCCTGATGGCGGCATAGACTTCTTCATCAGCAGGAGCCTGCTCATAGTACTCGCGCTGCGGAAATATAACGCTTTCCGCCAGTGCTTCAGCGTCTTTTTTGTTCGGTGACAATACTGCCGCCTTGACGCTGTAACGGCCGATGTCCAGGCCAAGAGATACCTTTTTGCCAAAGAACATGGGATTATACCTCTCCTTTTTCATTGTGTGCCGCGCACGTGCCGAGGGGAGGGCTGACCGCTTCAGCAAGCTCTGCCGCTCTGCCGCTCCCGATAAGGATCCTGCTCACCTTCAGCACGAACACTTTTGTCTTTTCCGAGAGGGTAAGGAGCACTCCCTCTTTACCCCGCATGGTGTAGCAGCCTGTTGACTCGCCGTTGAAGGTGCCGAGCCTTATGCCCCAGCCGCCGAAATTCCAGAGGGGGCTGTAAGCCACCACTTCTGCCGAGACGACCTGGGAGAGAGGAATCTCTTTCCTCATGAGGCTTGTCATGCCGAACTGGATGACGAGAGAGCGGTCATTGACTTCTATCACCATCTTGTTCACCATGAAAAAGATGGTCACGTAGGTGGGGATCAGGATGGCAAGCAGCAGCCAGGCGTAGGGTATGGGCTCGGTGCCGGGGGGAAGCGCGATGAGGCGCAATTCTATGCTGCAGAAGGTAAAGACAAAAAGGACGAGGGGAATGGCGAAAAAAAGATAGAAAAGACCGTGGAAATGCTGTGTCTCCCTGTAGCGGACCTCTTCTGTCTTCATAGGAACCTCTCACATGGTCTGCTTGATAAGCTCGCGGATATAACCGGGCCTGCGCTCCTTGACGTACTTCACGAAAGCGTCAACGACCTCGGGATCGAACTGCGTGCCGCGGCATTTTATAAGCTCCTCAAGCGCTTCATCCACGGGTTTCCCTCTGCGGTATGGCCTGTCAGAGGTCATGGCATCGAACGAGTCGGCAACGCTTATGATTCTTGCCGCGAGGGGTATCTCAATACCTTTGAGATGATAGGGATAGCCCTTCCCCGCGTATTTCTCATGATGGTGGTACATATAGGGGAGCATGGTCCTGAAGCGGCCCACGGGCTCCATGATCTTCGCGCCGTATTCAGGGTGGCGCTGCATCTCCTCGAACTCATCATCGGAGAGCTTCCCGGGCTTATGCAGGATGTCGTCGCGGATGTGTATCTTCCCGATATCGTGAAGGAGCGCCGCGTATTGCACAAGCTCCCTCTCTTCCTTTGAGACTCCCATTTTCCTGGCAATGGCCATCGAGTACTCGGTGACCCTCTGGGAATGGCCCCTCGTGTAGGTGTCCCTTGCATCGATGGCGTTTGCCAGGGCGGTAATGGACTGTACGAAGAGCTCCTGGAGCTCTTCCATGAGCATTGAGTTCTCTATGGCGACGGCCGCCTGGCTCGCGAGCATGGAAAGGAGCTCCATGCTCTCCAGGGTGAAGTTCTCTCCCGACTCGTTGTCGCTCACATTGAGGACACCCAGGACCTTGTCCTTGATCCTGATGGGCACGGAAATGGCCGAGGGAATCTCTTTCTCTTCCTTTTCCGTCTTTGATTCCAGGACCTTGATGCCTTTCTCCAGGAGGCGTGGCGTCCCTTCAAGGGCAGTCTTGCCGGCGATTCCTTCTCCCAGGCGGGGACGGACATTCTTCACGATCCATGGGGGGAGGCCGTAAGCCACCTCAATGGTAAGATGGCCGGCTTCCCTGTCCAGGAGCATCACGGAGCCTTTCTTTGCCTTCAGCAGGTGCTTGGCGCTCCTTAGGACCTCCTGGAGCACCTTTCGCTTCTCCATGGACGAGGTCACCGAGGTGCCAATCTTGTAAAGGGCTTTCAGCTGCGAGGCTTTTTCCGAGATCCCTGCATAGAGCTTTGCATGGTTGATGGCCACGGCGGCGTTGGACGCGAGAATGTTCAGCAGCTTCAGATCCTGGGGGGAGAAATTGTCGCCGTCCACTCGGCCGCTCACGTTGAGGACACCGAGGACCTTGTCCTTCACCTTGAGGGGCACGCATATGGCAGAGTCAATCTCCTCGAGCCTGCGCGAGGATAATGAGCGGGATTCCCTTACCCCTTTGAGAAGCAGGCGGGGCTTGCCGCTTTTCGCCACATTTCCCGAGATGCCTTCTCCCATCTTCACCACCGTATGCTTCACGATATCTTCAGAGAGGCCGACGGCCATGAAGATCCTCATCTCCTGCAGGGCCTGCTCGATGAGCATGATTGAGCCCGCCTTGGCCTTGAGAAGAAGAAGGGCATTTTCCAGCACGAATTTGAGCACATCCTCCGTTCTGAGGGTTGAGTTGATCCTGTTGCTGATCTCATAGAGGGTTGACATCCTGTTGATATACTGGAGCGAATGCTCCTTTTCATGGTAAAAGCCAAGGATGACCTCGCCCAGGGATCTCAAGAGCCTTGTGTTGGCGACTGTTTCTTTCAGGCCCTTTTTCTGCTGCCAGGGGCCGAGGGCCACAAGGGCAAGGAACTCCCCGTTGTTCCTGATCCTCATCAGAGAGAAATGGAGGTCGCCGAAAGCCTTTTCTTCCGTGAGCACGGGAGGGCCGTCGGCGGGAGGATTTTCCGGCAAGGGGAAAAGTCCCCTGGGCTCCGGCATGTTATCCACATGGCCATGGTGCCTGCTGTTTCCGTAATGAAGCAGGATATGGCCCCCGGGAGAGTAAATGCCCAGGCTCAGGCCCGAAGAGAGGGCGATGCTCCTCGCTAGATTGCAGACAGCAGGTTTTTTCAGGAGCTCCTGAATACCTGAGGCAGGGCTGGCGTGCATTACTCCAATGCCTTTCTGAACAGTATGCGGCATATGCTGGTAGATTTATGGAAGTGTTCTCTCTTTAATATATAATTTGTGGAACTCCCTCAGTTCCCCTGCATGGTGGCCGGCGAAGATGAGGTGGTGATTTCCCAGCGGAGAGGAGAGCAGATGCCCCGGCGGCTCCTGGGTCCTCACCGTTGCCTGGGTCCTGCAGCGGCCTTCCCTGGGGTGATGGGTGATGAGCTCGCCGTCGGTCACAAAAAGCTCTTTGAGAGTGAGCCCCCCGACCCGCGCCACGGTCACGGGGCCGTTTTCAAAAGTCCCTTCCAGTGCGGCGCCCTGTGAAGATTCAAAGTGGGAGCGGAGAGAAAACTCCTTGACAAGTGACAGGGGCACCGTGCAGTGGGCAAATTCTATAAGGCTCTCGCCTGGCGAGATATCCTGCGGATTGGCCATGAATGAAGGTTTTCCTGTAAGATAGTAAGCCCAGAGCATGGTGAGTGTGGCCGGTACGTCGCCTTCACACCCCGCCACAACGCCTTCGTCATTGAGCCGCGAGAGGCCAAGGCAGCCCGTGGCCCCGAGGGCGGCGAGAAGGTCAAAGCACCTTATGGTGAGGGCCTGAAGGGAATATTTATCAGCAGTTCTCCTGAGGGCACAATAAAGCCTTGCCGATTCCATGATATCGTCCCTCCGCGCTTCACGGAGCTCCCCCGCACCTCTCAGGAAATCCTCAGCGACCCGGACATATTCAGCCTCTGGGATCCTCTCTCTTCTCTTGAGAAACTCCTCCATCTCCAGGGGCACCATGAGGGGTCCCCATGCGGCCCTGACAGTCTCAGGATCAGGTGAGCTCGCAGTGAGCCACTCCGAGGCCCCCCCGATTAATCCTATCCTTGACTGCATCAGGCGGGCCCTGGTTTCCTGGAGACTTATATGCCTTTTCAGCTCTTCCAGGCTGCCTTCCCTGCCGCCGAGCAGGAAAATAGTTGCTTTCCTGCCTCTCTGGTGCAGAGTAGCGGCAATCTCCAGGGCAGCAGGAAGGGAGTTGTGGAGGGTATGAGCCAGCAGGAGCACGGGATCGCCGTCGTTGCCGATGGCATCGAGAGCCAGCCTCTCAGTGCCGCCGGTGATTATGGCAAAAGCCACGGCTGATGGTGAGTCCTGCCGCCCGGAGCCAAGCGATACCGAGATGCCCCCCGACCCGAGCTCCCTTGTGAGCTTTCCCACGATGCGCCCTATCTCGTCGCCGTCGTGAAGAACTGAAATGAAGGGGATCATGGTGAGGTTCATAACGAGCTTCCTTTACCGGGTATTTTCAAAGAGAAGAGAGATCCCGAGCCCGAGCTGCCAGTGGGGGGTGAACCGGAAGGCAAGCCTCTTTTCCATGCCGGTCCGGGGGCCTTCCTGAGCCGGAAGCCCAAGGGGAAAATCCGTTTTATCTGCCGGCAGGGGGGAGATTCTCCCGGTCTGCCTCTCGGCTCTTTCCAGGTCCCCCAGCATCTGCCTTATAAGGCCTTTTTCTCTTTCGGTGGGGATATGGTCTTTCCCTCCCATTTACCCTGCTTCTTCCATCAGGATGACCGTCATGGGCTTCCCGTCGAGGATCTTCTCTTCTCTGCCCAGGACTTTGAACTCCGTCCCCGGTGGAAAGAGGACCTCTTTCTCGCGGGGATGCCTGGAGAAGCGGTCAATTGCTCTGCCGGTCTCTGAGCTGATGATGAAAAGGGTATTTCCCATTCGCTGCGCAGCGCCCTGGGTTTCCGAGCTGGTGCTGGTAAAAGCGAGCTCCTTCACTGTCTTACCCGGCTCGTACTGGTCAGGCTGATCACCGTAGAGCCTTGATTCCCTGTACACCGTCCCCTGGAAGGGAGGCAGCTTGTTCAATGCCGATGCACAGAGGAGGGTGATCCCTTCCATGCTCACTCCGGGCCCTATGCCGAGGGGATAGAGGAGCCTGTCCAGCAGGGGCATCCTGTCGCCTCTCAGCACGGGATTGATCCGCGTGTAATCCCCGTCGGAATAGATTTCCAGCGCCGCGAGCTCCGCGGGGGAGGGGGGATCTTTCAGACCCTCTGCTCTCAGGTCCTCGGAGACTTTTTTATATTTTTCCGTCACTTTCTCAAAGCATGTGAGGTTCTTCTTGACTTTTCCGTATATTTTTTTCTGTTCCGGCTCCGAAAGCCTCAGATGCCTGAGGTCACGGTTCCTGGTGCCGGGGAAGCCGAATTTCTCACCGCCGCTCCTGCTTTGCTCCACCCCGTAACGTGCTGCAAAGTTTATCTCGCCTCCTCCCTGCGCGGCTGCCGGGGCCGGGGGCTCGTCAAAAGCGCTCAGGGTGCCGTTTCCGTTCTGCACGATATTCTCAGGCACCTGGGGGGGAGCAGGCGGAGCGTCGGAAGCCGTTGAGGGATCGGCAGTCTGTTCGCTCGCCAGCGGGAAAGCAACGGGGAGGGAGTCTTGCTTCTGGAAGCTCTCCACCGGGAGAGGAAGAGAGATAGCTTCAGAGCCGGGAGCGGCCTTGCCCTCAGGAAGGGCTTTCCTGGCAGCCTCGGCACGGTTGATGACCTGGTGCCCGTTAAGCGGCGTGATATTCAATGTTCGCTCTCCCCCGCATAAAAGTGCATTACTATTATAGCATATTTTTTTCACTATAGCATTGCTTCATCAAAAATAACTCGAACAGGGCGGTGAGAGCCGCGGCCGGCAGGGTGATACCGCTTCAGGGATGCTGAAGAAGGTTCTCAGCCGTTATCAGCAAGGTCTCAGCTCCAGGGTACGCTTTCAAAAAGGCTGAAAAGCCGGGAGTTTTCTTGGGCGCTTTCAGTTTGACCTCGTAGGCGGTTATCACGCCGTTCTTATCGGAGACGAGATCGACTTCCTTTTGCTCATAGGTGCGCCAGAAATAAAAAGTGCTCTTTTGTGATTCGCCGGCTTCTCTCTTCAGCATTTCCGCAGCCACAAAGCTTTCAAAGAGGCCTCCGCTGTCTGCGCGCATTGAAAGGGGGTTGAAATTATTGATAATGGTGTTTCTGATCCCTGTGTCGTAAAAGTAAATTTTTACCTTTCTGTTTATTTCGCTCCGCATATTCCGGCTGAAGCCGTATAACCTGAATATGACAAATGACTTTTCCAGGAGATCCAGGTAATGCTCCACAGTTTTCCTGTCGGCGCCTATGGTATTGGCCAGCTCGCTGTATGAGACTTCACTCCCTGTCTGCAAAGCGAGGGCGATAAGCAGTTCCCTGACCTTCTGGCTGCTTTTGACCCTGTGAAAAGAAAGAATGTCTTTGTAAAGGTATGCATCCGCGAGCGTCTGAAGACTCATCATTTTCTCCTCTGCACTATCTGTGGTAAAAATCTCCGGATAGGCGCCGTAGATGAGGGCCTGCTCCAGGTGAAACTGCCTGTCCAGAGGGGACACCTGGCGGTATATTTCCCGCAGTGACAGAGGGAAGAGCAGAAACTTGAAATGTCTTCCTGTAAGGGGTTCGCTTACCTTGTTTGAGAGATCGAAAGAAGATGAGCCTGATGCAATGATGTTTTTCCGGGGGAAATTGTCAACAAGCACCTTCAGGATGAGGCCGGGATTATCGAGATACTGGGCTTCGTCAAAAACAACGGTGGAATAAGCGCCAATTACCCTTTTCAGCACAAGTGCATCAGGTATGAGCTGCGATTGAATCCGGGGCTGCTCGCATGCAATATACAGGGCTCTTCCTTTCTCAGGGAAAAGGTTCTTGAGCAGGGTCGTTTTGCCTACCTGGCGGGCTCCATAGAGAACAATAACCTTGCCCTTGTTGAGGTGCTTCCTGAGGACAGCCTCCAGATCGCGTTCAATATATTTAAAATCGGGATTCATGATCCCAATTTTAAACCAAATAATGGGAGTTGTCAATGGATAAGGCTCTGATATTTTAGTTATATAATTCCAGATGGGGGCCTAGCCTCAACAGTAAGTCTCAGGGAGAGGCCGCCTCCGGTGGAGAAGTCCCTTTTTCTCTGCGCATTGCAGAAAAGAACTGCACGGCAAGGATGCCGAGGAGCACCAGGGCCAGCGTCGCGAGGGGATGACAGAAGAGAAGTGTTGAAAAGAAGGGAATGGCTTCCTGGAGGGTCAGCTCGTAGCACGTTGAGATACCGCCCATCCCATGGGGCGTCCACTCCTCTGCCACGAAACCCGGCTTGCGCAGCTCGAGTTTTTCATAGCTTCTCGTGAGCAGAAGAGGTGTCTTTCCGAGCAGGGAAAAGGAGCCTTCCGGGGAGAGGCGGCCGAACACGCGGGCTCCATGGGGATTCGAGGTGATGACCATGCCTTCTTCCCTGGCAAGAGCCTTCAATGTATCATTCTCGATAAGGGAAGTGACAAGGGAAAAGATGAGCTCGAGGAGAAGAATGGCCGCAGCGACGAATGCCAGGGATTTCGCAGGGGGCTTTGACAGGAATGATTTCAGGCTGCCAGGCGCTGTATTTTCTTCCATTTTGTGCTCCTTGTGACAGTATGTGCCCGGGTTCTCCTCATGATTATAGCACAGCGGAATGGCTCTATCAATGCATGGCAGCGGAGTTTGCCCGGTATTTTACAGAAAGAGATTTTCTGTTATAATAGGAGGAGCCATGAGAGCATGAGGTATATGAATGGATCCTCTAAAAAGCTCAGCTTCCTACAGCACCGAGGGTAAAGCCCTTTCAGAGACGGCACTCAAGGCCCTGGCAGGGAAGAGAGACAATGCCGGGAAACTGGAGCTTTTCAATGACTGCTTTGAAAAGATAGGGCACTCACCTGTGACCACCCCTGATGAAAAGGCCCTGGCGGCTTTCGGGAAAAGCATATGCCCCGTCGGAGCCCCGTCGTCTGAAGGCATGGAAGCGAGGGCCCTGGAGGCTGTCGTGGAGTCCATGACCCTTGCCGGCGCCGGAACCCCGGGGAGCATAATAGCCTGCGCAGCCCTTAAGGCTCAGGATGCCGTGGGAGGGGGGCTTTTCTCGACAGGCAAGGCCCGCTGGGCATTCCGCGATGAAATGCTTGACAAGGCCTTCCTGGCTGTCCAGGGGAGCACCCGCACCTCTTCTGATGAGAAGGATATCGCAAAGTTCGGCATGGATATCGCCTATAAAGACAGTTACTCAAGAACAATGGCCAAGGCGCGCCAGGTGGTGCTGAGCGCCATTGCCCAGCCCTCATCGGGGCCCATCGCGGCCGTGATTGCCGAGACGGCACTCAAGGCCCAGCGTGAGGGCGATTCCTTCGAGGCGGCCTCCATTCTTTACAGGGGCTTCGAGGCCGTCGCCTCAAACAAGCGCGTGCCGGCCGAGGTACGGGAGTTTGCGGAGAAGGGGAAGAACGCCTATGACTGCCCTGGCATTCCCGACCCCATCGATGAAAAGGAGGCATTTCTGCCCGTGATGAAGGAGCTGCCGGGAGCAGCCCTGAAAGGCGAGGAGGCCGAAGCCCGGCGGAAAGAGGCCGAAACCCGCGAGAGCCTCGTGGAGCTTGCCGAAGAGGCGCTCCAGGAGAGGCCTGCAGGGCTCACCGTGGAAGAGGAGTTCATAGATATCGCCGGCATCAGATTGGGCCGCCAGCAGCGCTAGCCCTGCTCAAAGCCCGGGGAAAAGGAGAGTCCCATGTCCACCATCCTTTACCTTTCCCTTGATGACGTGAAATCTCTGGCGGTTCCCATGGCTGAGATCCTTGAGCGGGTGGAAAAAGTATTCCAGGAAAAGGGCCTGGGCCATTACGAGATGCCTCCCAAGCCCGGCATCCACCCGATGCCTGACGCCTTCATCCATGCCATGCCTTCGCACCTCCCCCGTATGAGCGCGGCGGGAATCAAGTGGGTGAGCGGCTTTCCAGAGAACCAGAAGAAGGGGCTCCCCTATATTTCGGGACTCCTTATACTGAACGACCCAGAGACGGGCATACCGCTCGCTGTGATGGACTGCACCTGGATTACCGCCATGCGCACCGCGGCAGCCACGGCAGTATCGGCAAAATACTGCGCCCGCAGGGACTCAGAGACTGTCGCCATGCTCGCCTGCGGCGTCCAGGGAAGAACGAACCTGGAAGCCCTCTCCCTCGTATGCCCCCATATTAAGGAAGTGAGGGCATATGATATCAACGGCTCCGTGCAGGAGCGCTATGTCAAAGATATGGGAGAGAGATTCAATTTCCAGGTGAGGGGTGCCTCGGGCCCGGAAGAGGCTGTAAGGGGCTCCGATATCATCGTCACCTCGGGACCGATTTTTAAGCATCCTTCGCCAGTCATCGAAAAATCCTGGCTGAAAAAGGGTGTCTTTATAGGCCCAGTGGATTTTGATTCCTACGTGAAGCCTGAGGTGCTCACCGGGGCGGACCGTTTCATTACCGATGACAGGCCCCAGATCCTCTATTATCAGTCCCAGGGATATTTCCTGGCGCTCCCTGAGAGGATTGACGAGCTCTGCGACGTGGTGACAGGGAAGATTCCGGGGCGGACCGGCGAGGAGGAGCTCATCGTGGGCATGAACCTTGGCATATCGCTGCTGGATATGGGGACCGCCCGCCTTGTCCATGACAAGGCAAAGGCTTTGAAGAAGGGTACCGGGCTGCCCCTCTAGAAGCGCCGCGGAGTCGGTGCATTTTGTTAAGATCCAGTCACATTTTTGCTTTTTCCTCTCCCCTCAGGTATAATAGGAGTAAGATACGTGAAAGGTATCGACGACTATGGCCAATGACCGAAAGAATTCAAGGAAAGGAGTGCATCGATGATGAAGCTTCGAGGCTACTATTTCATCACGCACTTCATTCCTTCCGTCGTACAAAGGCATCACTGCGCCATGGCGCAGGGTGCCGGAACAAAAGGACCAAGGGCATGGAGGCTGCGAAGGTCGCTCGACTATGAATAGCTCATATCGCTGAGAGACTGCAGGAGCCTGGTGCCCGGTGTCACCAGGCTCTTATTATTTTCTGGCAGGTGAGTGATATGAAAGCAGTGTGTGCCCATAATCTGACCAAGTATTTTTCCGGCCCGGGGCATGGAAGCGGCAGGGAATCCCTGAGTCCCCTTTCCAGGCTTCTGGGCGCCGTTCGCCCGAAAAGGACCGTGACGGCTGCCCTCAATGGAGTGGGGTTCGAGGTGGAGAGAGGCGAGATCTTCGGCATCCTGGGAGCAAACGGCTCCGGCAAATCGACGCTTATCCGCATCATATCGACGCTTCTCCTTCCCGATGAAGGCTTTGTGAGCGTGTTCGGCTATGACGTAGTCTCCCGTGAGCTCGAGGTCCGGAGGATAATCAACAGGGTATCGGTGGAGGCCTCTTTTTTCAAGAAGCTCTCCGCCATGGAGAACCTCATGTACGCAGCCCGCCTCTATGGCCTGGACGGCCGCGAGGCAAGGGAGCGGATAAACCTGGTGACAGGTCGTCTCGGCTTCAGGAACGGAAAGCTTACCGAGCCTGTCGAGAATCTCTCGCGGGGCATGCAGCAGAAGGTCTCCATCACCAGGGCTCTTCTCACGAAGCCATCCCTTCTGCTTCTCGATGAGCCCACCACGGGGCTTGATCCCTGTTCAAAGCGCCAGGTCCAGGAATATGTGGCCTCCCTGAACCGCGAGGAAGGCCTCTCCATAATCCTGACGACCCACGACATGGATGAGGCAGAGAGGCTCTGCAGGAGAGTTGCCATAATGAAGGAGGGGCGTATTGTTGCCCTTGGCACCCCGCCTGAGCTTAAAAGACGCATTGACATGACCTTCGAGGAAGTGTTTCTTGAGCTGGCCGGTGGAGACAGCGGATCATCCCATGGTGAGCCATCGGAAGAGTAACGGCCTTGTGCTTTCCGGCATCGCTCAATGAAGGAGGTGACGTGATGGTATCGTCTGAATTGAAGGCATCCTATGCCTTTATTGAAAGAAATTTACATCTTATGAAACGCTATATGGCGTGGGAACTTGTATTTCTCACCTACACCGTAGTGAATGCCCTTTCTATTGCCTTTATCGGGGTGGCAATGGGAGATTCAGAGAAAGTGCTCTATCTTGTGGTGGGCGCTGTGCTCTGGGGATTTCTCTCGCTCCTTTTCCATGAAATCAGCGAAGCTGTTGCCTGGGAGCGCTGGGAGGGCACCATCGAGTACACTCTCATGGCGCCGGTAAGGCGAATAACGTACCTTCTGGGAACGTCGATCTCTACGATACTTTATGGCCTTATGCGCACAGTGATTATCCTGATGGTAGTGGCGCAGTTCCTGGATCTCTCGCTTGCAAAGGCCAACGTGCCTGCCGCCTGCGCAATTCTGGCGGTGTCGAGCCTTTCATTCATCGGACTCGGCTTCCTGGGAGCGGTACTCCCGCTTCTTTCGCCGGAAAAGGGGCCCCAGGCCACCCATATCTTACAGGCAGTGATACTGCTGGTGTCGGGCGTGTACTATGAAGTGGGGGTGCTCCCCGCGTGGCTTCAGCCGCTGTCCCACCTCTCGCCGGCTACGTACACCCTCAGGGCGATGCGTGCCGCCCTGCTTCATGGCGCGGGATTCAGGGAGCTTGGCTGGTATTTCCTGCTCCTTGCCCTGATGGGCGCAGTGCTGATGACGGCAGGCTACGGCGCTTTTCTGGCCGGTGTGCGCTACGCGAGGAGCAAGGGGAAGCTCTCGAGGAGCGGCTAGGAGGAGAGCCTTTCACTTGCTTCTACATTGTGGGCGTTGAGGCGGAGCGCTTCTTCGAAGCATTGCTTCGCCTCGGCGCCTTTTCCCATTTTTTCCAGGGTCTTTCCCTTCCAGAGAAGGACCATGTCGTCAAGGGGGTTCAGGACCAGGGCCCTGTCATAGCTGAAGAGGGCCTCATCGAATCTTTCGAGCCTGAAAAGGGCAGTCCCCCTGTTGGCCCACACGCCGGCGTGCTTCGCGTCGAGCTTGAGGGCCTTCTCTTCGCAGGCAAGAGCTTCCTCGAGACGGCCAAGCTCTATGAGGGCGCCGCCCTTGTTTGACCACGCCGAGAAATCCCGGGGATTCAGCTCAAGTGCTCTGTCAAAAGAGGCTATGGCATCATCCCAGAGCTTCAATTCAACGGCAATGAGACCCTTCCGGGTCAGCATGGGCGCCGATGCAGGAGCCAGGGAGAGGATCTCTTCCACGGTGGCCAGGGCTTCGTCAAGCCGTCCCAGCTTCCTTAGGATCGTAGCTTTTGCAGAGAGAGGGGGAACCGAAGGGCCTGCCACCTTGATGACCTTTTCAATGAGGGGGAGCGCTTCGGCGGGCCTGCCCGTGCCTGAAAGGAGTAAGGCCTTCTGGTGGAGGGCCTCCAGGTCATCAGGCTTCTGCGAGAGGACTTCATCAAAGGCTTTCAGCGCCTCTTCCGGCATGGAGAGCTCGCCCAGGCAGACGGCCCTGTGGGTGAGGGCAGGAAAAAACCTTGGCTCGCTCTCCAGGGCTTTATCAAAAGAGCCGAGGGCCTCCCGGAACCTTCCCATCCGCTCCAGTACCATGGCCCGGTCAAACCACGACATGTAGTACCGGGGATTCTCCTTGACGGCCCTGTCGAGGCTCTCCAGGGCTCTGGGGAGCTCCCCCAGCGAGATAAGGATGAGCCCCCGGGATCTCCAGGCCTCGAAAGAGGATTCGTCAATGGCCAGGGCTTTGTCGATGGTCTCGAGGGCCTCCTTCTCAGAGCCCGGCATTTTCATGGTCTTGGCGCGGAGCACCAGGGCCTGCACATTGTCAGGCTCCAGGGTAAGGACCCTGTCGCAGCACTCCAGCATCTCGTCCATTCTCTCCAGGATGCCCAGGCAGTATGCGCGCTGAATGTAAGAGGGGACATCGTAAGGGTTGAGCTCCGTGGCTTTTCTGAAGCTCTTATCCGCGTTTTCGGGATCGCCCTTCAGCATCAGGAACATGCCCCTGTTGAACCAGGTGCGGTATTCGCCGGGGTCGAGCCTGAGGGCCTCCTCATTCACCATGAAGCCCTCGTCAATCTTTCCCATGCGGAAGAGGACCCCTCCCTTTCCCCTGAGCACGTCGGGATTGGAGGGGCAGGCGGGAAGGAGTCCCTCGTAAAGGGCGAAGGCCTGGTCGAGCTCCCCCTTCTCAATATGCTGCTCTGCCATTTTCAGCGTCTCGCTGATATTGTCCTGGAGGAGCATGCATGGCGTTTTTTCATCGAGAGGCTTTGCGCCTTCCCCGGCGGGAGGAGGGATGAAGGGGCCTTCCAGGTCGATTTTCAGAAGCTTTGGCGAGGCCAGTCTTTTGATGATGAAAAATATGATGAGTATCACGCAGAGGATGACGAGTCCGAGGATGACAGGCTTTGGCATTGCAGTGCTCCTTTTCAGGCGATCCCTGATGGCTCTTTTTTAAGAAATTAGGGAACAGTCCTGCCATATCCTTCCTGCGAGCCGCATAGAGGAGGCTCACGCCTCAGGTGCCTGTTACTTGTGCGGGAGAAATTTTTCTGGTATAGTTTTTATGCTGTTTTCATACTTCCCGGGGAGGACGAGCAATGGAAAGATACAGGGAGCTTATCGAAGCATCATACCGGTCTCTTGAGGAGAACCTTGCCGATTATGTGAGAAAATACGCCTCTGCCCTGCCAGGCAGTGTTGCGTTCATTGAGACCCATACAGGCACAGAGCTTACCTGGGAGAACTTCGAGAAATCAGTGAATTTTTTTGCCGCGATCCTGCGGGGCCATGGCCTGAAAAAAGGCGATATCGTCGCCACTTCCCTTCCCCTGTCGAAAGAACATGTTTTTCTCATCTACGCCTGCTACAGGACGGGCCTTATCGCCGCCCCCCTGGACCTCCGCCTGAAAAAGGGTGAGCTCCTTTACAGCTTTGAGAAAATGAAGCCCCGGGCCTATTTTTTCCTGGGCCGGACCGCCCAGGCCGACTTTACCGACACCATGAGCGAGCTCATGAAGGCTTCTCCCTCGGTGGAGCACTGGGTCCAGTTCCAGCAGGACGACGAGGGCATTCTTGACGGCGCCCTTCACTTCCGCCGATTTCTATCAGGGGCGGGGCCCGTGCCGGAGAGTGCCGTCGATGACGCGAGGATGAAGTGCACCAGGCGCGATCCCTGCCTGATAATCTTCACGACGGGCTCCACGGGGATGCCCAAGGCGGCTCTCCTCTGCCATGAGAACATCCTGATCCAGAATATAGGGATCTCCGTGTGCTTTGACCTCAAGGTGAGCGACAGGATGCTTGTAAACCTCCCGGCTTCCCATGTGGGCTGCATCACCGAGCAGCTCGCCTCCATCATTTACGCCGGCGGCACGGCCGTAATCCTCCCCGTTTTTGACGCCCAGAAAAGCCTTGAGGCCATCGAGTCCCACAGGGTCACCTTCATGGGCCAGATCCCGGCGCTTTTCAACCTGCAGTGGAAGCTCTCCAATTATGGAGACTATGACCTGTCGAGCCTCAAGTACGCCGTTTATGGCGGCCAGGCCGCATCCCTTGACTTTCTCGACAGAATGGCTGTCATGGCGCCCTTCATAGGCACGGGCCTGGGGCTTACCGAGCTTGGCGGTTTCTGCACCTACACCGATCATGGCGCGACGCCTTCGAGAATTTTCGAAGGCCTTGGCTACGCCTCGCCACTCTGCCCCTTGAGCATCCGCGAGCCTATGAGGCCTGACGGGATGGCAGGTGATGAAAAGCTCCCGGGCGAGACAGGGGAGATCTGCTTCTCGGGACCCCAGGTCTTCCCCGGGTATCTCAATGATGAGAAGAGCACCGCCGAGACCGTCTCCCGCGACGGCTTCTGCTACACCGGCGACGTGGGCTCCTATGATGACAGGGGCCTTCACCTCAAGGGACGCTCCAAGCTCATTATCAAACCCAAGGGATTCCAGGTTTTTCCCGGGTATATCGAGGACCATATCATGAAAAAGCTCGAGGGGAAAGCGGCCTCGGCTGCGGTCATCGGCTTTGAGCATGCACTTTACTCAGAGGCCGTCATCGCCTTCGTGGAGCCTCTCCCCGGATGTGAATTCACGGCCCGCGAGGTCTCAAAAGCCTGCAGGGATATCGCCTCCTATGCAAGGCCGGCCCATATCGAGGTCATCAACCCAGGCGAGATGCCGATGAACAGGGTGGGGAAGACCGACTACATGGCCCTCAGGGACAAGGCCGCTCCCATAGTGGCGCACCTGCGCTCCCAGGGGAAGTGGGACCGCAGAAGGTGAGCCCATTTCCCCGATGCAGGACCCGATGAGTGAGGCATCGCCAGAGAGAGAAAAGAAAGGATCTTGGCAGGGCATCACTAATTTATAAAAGGCAGTGATCTACCTGGGAAATAATCTGCCCGGGGAATGAGGGAATTTTCCGGAACGGGAGGGGGAGTTCATGAGCTGGCTTGCCAGGATAAAGGAAGTGGTTCTCGGACCTCGCATTCAAAAAGACCTCTACAAGGACAGAAGAAAGGTACCACGCATTAAATGCCATATAGAGGTAATTCTTTCTGACGGAGGGGGAAATTGCCTCCAGGGTGAGGTGACAGACCTGGAGGTCTCAGGGATTGGCTGCACGGTGCCCCGGAAACTGGAGAAAGGCGCACAGTTCAAGATTGCCACCAATGATTTTAAAGCTCCCGCTCATGCTTTCAATGTGGAAAGCGTGTCAGTGGAGGTCATCTGGTGCAGAAAAAAGAAGCTCGATGATTATTATGTAGCGGGATTCCGCTTCACCGATGCGCCTGAGGTTCTTGATAACTCCTGGGTACATTATGTGCTGAAAAATTTCGGTATGGCAGGAATCCCTCTGGAACAGAGGCGGAAGGAAATCCGGGTACCGTCAAAAATACCCCTCAGATGCCAGTCCGGTGAGAATATCATATTTGAAGGCTCAGTCTATGATATCAGCCTGGGAGGCATCAAGATGAGCCTGAGGGAAGATTCCCCCCAGGTGGGGCAGAAGGTGACCCTTCATATAGGCACCTTTGAAGAGCTTCCGGTACTGAAATGCTATGCGAAGATCCTGAGGAGCTCTCTCAATGTGGCAGATATGCGATATCATGTGGGTGCGGAGTTTATGAAACTCAATAACAGCCAGGTCATGCTCCTGGGGAGATATATCAAGCGGCTGCTTCAGAGATCAGGAGCTCAATAAGGGAATAGTCCCGTCCATCTGCGTTTTAATGGCTTCTTTTTGTTATAATCATTCAGGCGGCAGGGACCAGAGCTCCTTTTTTCAATGAACAAAGGAACTGAAAACAGGGGGAAGCGATGGAAGCTACTTCTCGCAATGAATCGAGGAAAAGCAGGATTTCATTTCCAGTTCTCATGGCAATTCTCTTTGTCATGTATCTTGGCTATTACTTTGTGAATAACTGGTATCAGTTCCGCCTGCTCTGCCGCGAATCGTGCAGGCTTATTGAAGCACAGGACCTGGACAAGGCCATGGAAGTGACGCTGAAGGCCAGGAACCTCAACCGCCGCGATCCCTATACCTATGTGTTGAGCGGGATAATATGGACCTGGAGGCATGATGATGAAAAAGCTCTTGAAGACTATGACAAGGCCATAGCCCTCAACGCCAGATATCTTAATGCTTATTGCTGCCGTTCAAAAATTTATATGAAGAGAGGGCTGTTTGACCTGGCGCTCAGGGATGCCGGGGAGGCTATCAGGCTCAATCCCAGGAACGCCGGGGGATATGAAAGTCGCATGCACATCAACATCCGGAAGGGAAAACTGGATGAGTGCCTGAAGGATGCCAATCAGGTGGTGGCGCTTGAACCGTCCCGAAGCGAGTCTTATCATGCCAGGGCTTACGTTTATTGCTGCCTGGATCAGTATGACAAGGCTTTGCAGGATATCGACAAGGCGCTCGGGATTGCCCGGAGTCCCTTTTACCTTTCCCTGAAGGGAACGATACTTTCCGGCAGGGGTGATTTCGTTGGCGCCCTGAAGGCCTGCAACGATGCTCTCTCAATTTCGGATAAATACAGCGAGCTTTATATTGACAGGGGATTGGTATATTATTATACCTATGACTATGAGGCAGCCCTCAGGGATTTCAACAAGGCTCTGGAGCTCCATGGCGAAAATGCAGCGAATTACTCCATGCGGGGATTGCTCTATGCGCGCACATATCGATTCAATGAGGCCCTGGCGGATCTTGACAGGGCAATTGCACTGGATTCCAGGTACGCTTCCGCCTATTCCATAAGGAGCATGGTCTATTGCTACCTGGGCAAGGCAGGCAAGGCGCTTGAGGATTCAAAAAAGGCAGTCGATTTTGTCCCCGATAACAGTGTCGCCCTCTGGTATCGGGGTTTTGCCCTCCTCTATGCCAGGGATTATCGCGGGGCGATAGAGGCTCTTGATAAGTCGCTGAAGAACTGCCCCCTGAAATATGGATCTTACAGCAAACGCGGCGTCGCCCGGGCCCGCCTGAAGAATTACAGGCAGGCCCTCAAAGACTGCGAGAGCGCTCTCGGCATTGAAAAGAAAAGCACCCTTGTATTGAATGATTTTGGGGTGGTATGCACTCTTAAGGGTGACAGGAAGAAGGCAGTGGAGTACTTCAACGGGGCCCTTAAACTTGATCCCCTCGACGCCGAGGTTTACAAAAACCGCGGCGATGCCTGCTTCGCGCTCAAGAACACTGCCAGGGCCTTTCGGGACTGGAAGAAGGCCGGGGAAATCGACAGTGAAGGCATGATAGGAAAAGAAGCCCGCGACTCCCTCAGGAAGCATAAGAAATGACAAGACTACCGCGTACTGCCAGTCAATTGTCACAGATTTCCCTGTCAGTCATCCCCGCTGAAATGGCGGAAGCCACTCCTCCCATGCTCCCTCACCGGCGGGTGACACGGGCATCGGAGAGAAGCCAGAAATAGGTGCCGGTGTACAGTCCCAGGATCCCGAAAAGGATCAGCGCGAATGTCATCTCCAGGTCTTTCGGGACGGCCTTCATCACTGCACTTCCCGCAAAGGAGAGCCCTATCAGGACGATGGCGGCAGCGCGCAGCACCTTTGACACCGGGCCGCAATGCTCTGCGAGGAGGTCCCGGACAAGCCATGGAGCCCAGAATCCCAGCAGAACCACCAGAGCTATTGCCCTTGCCATAGGGTGAAAGAGGGCTGCTATCATCAGAACAGCGAACAGCAGAGCCAGCAGGCCAAGCCGGATCCTGTCTCCCCATTTCGTGTTACGTTTCAGCGCTTCCCAGCGACTCATTGCAGTATCGTTTCCAGGCTACCCCACTTTCTCCATCTCTTTCCCCAGCGTGACGGTCTCCTTGCGCTTCCACCCCTGGGGCATCTCCTTGTAGGTGATGAGGTCGTGGACAGGGCAGACGAAGCTGCAGACCATGCAGCTCAGGCACTTGTCCTCGTCAAGTGAGGGCCTTCTTTTTTCGACGTCCCACTCGAGGGCCTGGCCGCCGGCGTCGTGGCACACTCTGTAGCACTGGCCGCAGCCGCAGCAGCGATCAAGGTCGTACCTGGCGATTCCCTGCCTGGTGAGGTCAAACTTGTCGGGCTCGCAGATGTTCTTGAGGCCTTTTCCCACAAGCTCTTTTATGTTTTTTATCCCCCGTGTCGCCATATAGTCGGAAAGCCCTTCTATCATATCCTCGACTATGCGGTAGCCGTAATGAATGATCCCCGTCGTGACCTGCAGGGTCGAGGCTCCCACCAGCAGGTATTCCAGGGCGTCAATCCAAGTCTCTATGCCGCCCATTCCCGAGAGGGGCAGGCAAAGCTCCCTGTTGAGGGCCAGAGTGGCGATCATCTTCAGCCCTATGGGCTTCACTGCAGGTCCCGAGAAGCCGCTCATTGCGCCTTTCCCGAAGACGTTGGGCTTTATGACCATGTCATCAATGCCTATCTGCGATATGCCTGCCACGGTGTTGATGGCGGCAATCCCGTCGGCGCCACCCTTTTTCGCATAGAGGGCGGGGATGGTGATGTCGGTGATGTTGGGCGTCATCTTGGCCACGAGGGGGAGCTTCGTCACCTTCCTCACCGTCTCCGTGAATGTTTCCACGAGGTGCTCGCACTGGCCTACCTTTGCCCCCGAGCCTTCCACAGTCATGTGGGGGCACGAGAAGTTGAGCTCCAGAAGGTCGGCGCCCGCGTCGGTGCAGGCCCTGGCAAGGTCTGCCCACTCCTGGTTGGAGAAGCCCATTATGCTCGCCATGACGATGTGGCGGGGCCAGTGCTTCTTCAGGTACATGATATCCAGGAGGTTCGCCTTGAGGCCCCTGTCGCTTGTCTGCTCCACGTTCTGGAGGCCCACGAGCTTCTTGTCGCCGTAGTCATAGCCTTGCATCCTTGGCGAGGGATGGATGATGGGGATCCTGTCGGTCACCATGGTCTTGTAGGATACGCCGCCCCACCCGGCATCGAAGGAGCGCCCCACCATCTCGGCGCAGTTCGCCACCGGCGATGAGGAGAGCATGAAGGGATTCAGGAACTTCACGCCGCAGAAATCAATTGAGAGATCAGCCGTGCTCATTTTACACCTCGCTTCCCAGGTCAGCTATGATGGCCTTTGCTGCGGTCTTGCCGTCGTTGACTGCCTCCACTATAAGGCCCGGTCCCCTTACAACATCGCCCCCCGCGTATATCCGCTTCGCCGATGTTTTCCCTGTGGCGCTGTCAGCGGTGATGAGCTTTTTGCCGCTGACCTTGACGGAGGGATACCACAGGGGAGAATCCTTTTCAGGCTCCTGGCCGATGGCCTCGATACATGTGTCCACTTCCAGGAGCCATTCGGAGCCGGGGATATCGACGGGCTTCTGCCTTCCCGAGGCATCGGGCTCGCCCAGGCGCGTCCTGATGATCTTCAGCGCCTTGAGGGCTCCCGCTCCATCAGTGACATAGTCAAGGGGCTGGGCCAGTAGAATAAAATGGATGCCGCTTGCCAGGGCATTTATCTTTTCAGCGTCTTCTGCAGGCATCTGCGTGAAGGAGCGGCGGTACACGAGGTACACGTCGCGGGCGCCCATGATGAGGGCCGACTCTGCGCAGTCCATGGCCACCGAGCCGCCGCCGATGATGGCCACGGCTTTGCCTTTCAGCAAGTCCGGGGCGGCGCCGTTCTCCCTCCTGCTCTTCAGGAACTCCACCGAGGAGAGGACTCCCTTTGCGGCTCCCTGGCCTTCCCTGAGGCTCACGGGCCCCCAGAGGCCCGGCGCCAGGAAGACGGCTTCAAACCCCTGCTCCAGGAGCTTCTCCGCCCCGGCCTCTCCTTCAAGCGGCGAGCTGCATTTGATGGTCACGCCGAGATCCTTGATATCTCCTATCTCCCTGGTGAGAAGGGTGCCGTCAAAGCGGTGGGTGGGCACGCCGTACCTCATCACGCCGCCGGGCTCGGCGAGCTTCTCGAAGATGGTGACTGCAAAGCCCGCTTTTGCAAGCTCGGCAGCACAGCTCAGGCCTGCGGGCCCCGAGCCCACGACGGCCACCTTTTTCCCGGAAGGCGCCTGCTTCGGGAAGACTTTGAAGCCGATATCATAGGAGTGCTCCACGAGGAACCTCTGGAGTTGCCCTATCTGGATGGGCCTGTCAATGCCGGTGGCGCTGCACTCCTTTTCGCAGAGCCGGCACGTGGGGCAGAGGATGCCGCATGATCCCCCCAGGATATTGTTGGTCTTGATGGTTCTGATGGCTCCCGTGATGTTCCTCATCCTGAGCTTCCTGATGAAGGTCCCCGGGTCAGTGCCGGCAGGGCACCCTTTCGAGCAGGGGGGATCGTGGCAGAGAAGGCACCTGTTGGCCTCCGCCACGGCCTGCCCGAAATCAAGAGTCTTTGTCATTTCCAGCAGCACGCCTGCGTGCATTGCAGCTCCTCCTTTTAATATTTATAGTCGCCGAGCACCTCGTCGAGGGTCTTCAGTATGAACTCCACGTCGTCCCTGGTGATGCACATGGGGGGCTTGATCCTGAAGACGTTGCCGGCCATTCCTCCCTTGCCGATGAGGAGGCCTCTCTCTTTGCACTTGTCCATGACCTCCAGGAGCTCCGTCGAGGCCGGCTCCTTGGTCGCGCGGTTGCGCACGAGCTCCACTCCTATCATGAGGCCCATGCCTCTCACGTCGCCTATGATGTGGTGCTTTGCCTTAAGCGCGTTGAGGCCCTCAATGAGGAGATTGCCCATCTGGAAGGCGTTCTCAGAGTAATTGTACTTGTCAATGACTTCAAGGACCTTCAATCCCTGAGTCATTGAGACGGGGTTCCCCGCGTAAGTGTTGAAATGGACCTTGCCGCGCATGGATTCGGCTACGTCCTTGGTGGTGATGACCCCCCCCAGGGGGATGCCGTTGCCGATTCCCTTGGCCATGGTGATGATATCAGGCTGCACGCCCCACTGCTCGATGCCGAAGAACTTGCGGCCCGTGCGCCCGAAGCCTGTCTGCACCTCGTCGGAGATAAAGAGGCCGCCGTATTTTTTCACTATCTCGTAGATTATGGGAAAATATTCCTTGGGAGGAAGGGTCACGCCGCCGAAGCCCTGCATGGGCTCGGCAATGAAGGCCGCTATCTTGCCGGTTGTGGAGTACTTGACGATCTGCTCCACCTGGCGGGCGCAGGTGACCTTGCAGGAAGGGTAGGTGAGGTCATAAGGGCATCGGTAGCAGTAAGCTGCAGGGGCATGGCTCACGCCGTAGGCATAGGGGATGCTGTGGCGCCAGAGGGACTGCCCGGTGAGGGCCATGGCCATGAGGGTCCTGCCATGGAAGGAATGGGTGAGGGCTATGAACTCGTGGGTCTTGGTGTAGTTCTTCGCCAGGATAGCCGCGAGCTCATTGGCTTCGCAGCCGCTGTTGGTGAAGAAGCTCACCTTGAGGTCGCCGGGGCTCTTCTCTGCCAGTTTCTTGGCGTAGAGCACGATAATGGGATGATAGTAAAGGGTCGTCATGTGCTGGAGGGTCTTGGTCTGCTCGATGACGGCGGCAACCACGTCGGGGTGGCAGTGGCCCACGCTTATGGTGACCACGGCGCCGAAGGCATCGAGGTATTTTTTCCCCTCGTCATCAAAGACGTACTGCATCTCCCCCCTCACAATGGCGATGGGCTCTTTGAAATACGTCATGGTGCTCGGGAGAAGATACTCCTCGCGCATCTTTTTGATTTCTTCCCTGCTGAGCTTTGTCTCTAACATGCTTTCCTCCTTATATGTGGTGTAAAATCACTTATGCCCTGGCAATTGCGAATAAATTTTCGAAAACCCTCACGCCAGCTCTCCGAAGGGCTTCCTGGCGATGAACTGACCGTAGCCTTTTTCACCGACGAATTTGCCGTTTTTTGCCACCACTTTTCCCCTTACAAGGGTGCAGGCCGGGTACCCCTTGAGCTTGTACCCTTCAAAGGGTGACCAGTCACAGTTGGTCTGCATCCCCTTGCAGTGGATCGTGCCCTCCTTGCGGGGATCGAATATGGTGATGTCGGCATCGGATCCGGGCGCAATGGTTCCCTTCCTCGGGTAGAGGCCGAAAATCTTTGCAGGGTTGGTGCTGCAGAGCTGCACAAGCCTCGGCAGCGTGAATTTCTTCTTTACCACGCCGTAGGTGTGCATCAGGGGGATGACGGTCTCCACGCCGGGCATGCCGTAGGGGATCTTGCGGAAATCGCCCTTCCACATTGATTTCTGCGCCTTGTCAAAGGTGCAGGTGTCGGTGCCGATGACTTCAACGGTATGACGCTGTACGGCTATCCAGAGCCTTTCGATGTCAGGCTTCTTGCGGATCTGGGGGCACGTGGCGTAGAGATGGCCGTCTTTTTTCTTGAAGAGGGAGTCATCCAGGAGGAGGTACTGGGGGCATGTCTCGGCATGGACCTTGACGCCCCTGTCCTGGCCCGCCTTGACGGCGTCGGCGCCGCCCCCCGTGGACATGTGGACTATAAAGAGGCGTCCCCCTGTTACCTCGGCAAGCTTCACCACGCGGACTATGGCCTCAATCTCCGAGTAGTCGGGCCTGGTGAGGGCATGGCCGTAAGCGCCGAGCTCCTTAGCCCTGGGGCCGTGCTCCTTCAGGAGGGCCTGGATGATATAATCGTTTTCCGAGTGGGTCATGACAAGGCCGCCGTTGCGGGCCGTGGCCTCGAGGGCCTGGAGGAGGTCGCCGTCATCGGCCATCCATCCCTCGTTCCGGTATACCATGAACATCTTGAAGGAGGGGACGCCGAGCTTGATCGCCTGGTCCATCTCATGACGCGCCAGGGCCCAGTCGGTGATGCCGCCGTGGAGGGAGTAGTCGATAGAGACCCGCCCGTCGGCGCACTTCCTGCGCGCCGAGATGGCTTCCAGCAGCGAGTGGCCTTTCTGCTGGATCCCGTAATCAATGAGCGTCGTGAGGCCTCCGCAGGCAGCCGCCTTCGTACCGTTTTCGAAGTCGTCCCTGCTCACAGTGCCGCAGAAGGGAAGCTCAAGGTGCACATGCATGTCGATGCCGCCCGGCATCACGTACATGCCCTTCGCATCGATGACCTCGGTCCCTTTTTTTGCAGTGATAGAGTCGGCGATGAGGGCGATTTTCCCCTTGGCTATCCCCACATCACCCTTGTAAATGTCCTGCGCCGTGACGATGGTCCCGTTCTTTATCACAGTCTCCACGGAAAAATCCCCCTTTCAGGTATTCTTTAAAGCCAGGCGGCAAGGGAGCCCTTACCCACCGGAAAGCACAGGGTAAACGACCAGCTCTTCGCCTTCCTTGAGACGGTAATCTGGTGCGACGACCTCGCCGCCCACTTTCAGGGCCATAATTTCTCCTTCAGGTATGCCTGCAAGCCTGGCGATGGCTCCGGCCTCCTCATTCTCTCCCCCCTCCAGAGCCATGGACTCGCTGGCACCGGGGAGGTAATGGCGGAGATTAGCGATGGCGGTAATGGTGTACTTCACTGTCAAGCTCCAGTTCCTTCAGCTTCTCAGGCGTGGGGATGCCGTCCCTGCTCCATCCCCTGAGCTGGTAATAGCGGTAGAGCATATTTCCCAGGTCGGGGAGCACGCCTTGTGCTGCTCCGTCGGGCTTTGCCTCGGCAAAGAGCCTTGGCGGAAGCATGTCATCCTTCCTGCTGATGCCCAGCCTCACGTTGTAAAGCCTTTTAAGGTTGAAGAGCCTCTCGCCGGTCCTCTGCACGTCCTCCATCGTGAAATCCCACCCGCAGGCGAACTTCAGCCACCGGGCAATCTTTTTCGGCCCCACGCGCCCCAGGAAGAGGAACTTGCACATCCCCAGGGGGTTGAAGGTGCCCAGGTAGTTCTGGAGGGTGAAGACGATGGGCGGCTTGTCGCTCGAGTCGTGGGGATTGGGAGGCGTCGTGTAGCCGAAGTCAGGGGCGGGGATGCCCCTGTCCAGGAAATAGGTGAGGCCGTCAAGGTGGCAGGCCCCTCTTCCGGCAGTGGCATAGTGGAGGGCCATTCCCACGTGGCCCCGGGGATCATGGGCGGGGTACTCGAGGCCCTTGGTGTGGACGGCGAATTCCGCCGAGTTGCCCCCGATTGCCTCGGCGGCGCGCTTCACGCCCTGGGCCAGGATCTTTCCGAGGCCTTCGTTCCTGCCGATTTTGTGGACAAGGGCCACCATGCTCTCTCCGCCCCAGCGGAGCGTCAGGCCCCCCGTGTCCTTTTCATTGATGATGCCTTTTTCAAAGGCTTCAATGGCAAAGGCGATGACATTTCCCGTTGAGATGGTGTCGATGCCGTAGCGGTTGCACCACTCGTTCCCCTCGGCCAGAAGCTCGGGATCGTCATTGAGGCAAAGCGCCCCGAGGGTCCCGATGGTCTCGTACTCGGGCCCGTGGCCGTAAAGGCCGAGCCTGTCATTCCGGTATATTTTGCCGCACCTTATGGGGCAGCCGTAGCATGAATGGTGATGGTCCAGCATCATGGGCTGCATGGTCTGGCCGCATATCTTTTTGGCCCCTTCTTTCCAGGCTCCGAGCTGCCAGTTCTTGATGGAGAGGTCGCCGTAATGCTCTACGGCCTCCACGCCGCCGGAAGTGCCGAAGTTGTAAAGGCCCACGGTGTTTTTCCTTATCTCCTCCACGTCACCGGGGAGCTGGACCTTGAGCTCGTCGGGGTGGGCCATCTTTATCCTGTTTCCCGACGATCCCAGCACCACGATGGCCTTGAGGTTTTTGGAGCCCATCACGGCGCCTGTGCCGCTCCGGGCGGCCACCCTGCTTATGGGGGGCTCGAACATGATGCTGGAGATGAGGGAGAGGTTTTCCCCCGCGGGGCCGATGGTGGCGATTTTTGCCTTTTTGTCGAGAGAGGGCCTCAGGATCTTCTCGACCTCGAAGGTGTCCTTTCCCCAGAGGTCCCCGGCAGGCTTGAAGAGCACCTGCTCTTCCGTGATGTGGAGGTACACCTTCTCCCGCGCTCTTCCCGTGATGAGGAGGCCGTCATACCCTGTCTTTCTCAGCTCCACCGGCCAGTGGCCCCCGACCGTCGCCTCGTTCCATATCCCCGTGAGGGGCGATTTGGCGCAGACAGAGAGCTTCGTGGTCCCGGGAAGGGGGCTCCCCGTGAGAAGCCCGCAGAACATGAGGAGGGAGCTTCTCTCGTCAAGGGCGTCAAGGGAAGCGTCGAAGCGCTCGTAGAGCCACTCCGCCGCGAGGCCCGAGCCGAGGAAATACTTCTTCACCTCTTCCTCGTTGAAGGTGAGGAGCGATGTCTTCTCTGCGGCAAGATCAATCACCAGGATTTTCCCATGGAATCCGAAACCCACACAAACTCCCCCTCTTTCAGACCTTATTTGTCAGGTATTTCAGACTGCCGGAACAGTGAGGGCATCTCAGGGCAGCAGCTTTACCATGTCTTCATAGGTTTCCGGACGGCGGTCCCTGAAGAACTGCCAGGTGTTGCGCACCTCTCTCACCTCGTCGAAATCGAGGTCTGACACGAGGAGCTCGTCCTTGTCGGGGCTTGCCTGGGCGATTATTTTTCCCCTGGGGCTGCAGAAGTAGCTGTTCCCGTAAAATCTCCCCATGTTCCAGGGCGCCTCGGTGCCGACCCTGTTGATGGCTCCCACGAAGTAGCCGTTTGCCACGGCATGGGCGGGCTGCTCGATCTCCCAGAGGTATTTTGACACGCCTTCCACTGTCGCAGAGGGATTGAAGATGATGTCAGCGCCATGGAGGCCCAGCAGGCGCGCCCCTTCGGGGAAGTGCCTGTCGTAGCATATATAGACGCCGATGGTGCCGTACTCGGTGCGGAACACGGGGTAGCCCAGGTTGCCCGGCTTGAAATAATATTTTTCGCTGAAGCCCGGCGGCACCTCGGGGATATGGTTCTTGCGGTAGATGCCCAGGATCTTGCCGTCATTATCTATCACTGCCGCCGAGTTGTAGTAAACACCTGTCATCACGGTCTCGTAGATGGGCACGATGATGATCATGCCGTGCTTCTTTGCCAGGCCCTGCATTATTTCAGTCGTATGGCCGGGGATCGGCTCGGCAAGGTAATACCAGCGCGGGTGGCGCTCTGCACAGAAGTAGGGCCCTGCGAAGATCTCCTGCATGCAGAGGATTTTCACTCCCTTTTTCGCCGCATCTTTAATCATCTTCACATGCTTGTCGATCATGGCGTCCCTGATGGCGAGGACTTCCTTTTTCTGTTCATCGCCGCTCATTTTGTCGGGCTTCGCCGAGGGGGGGATGACATTGGCCGCCTGGATAAGGGCGCACTTCACCATTCTTGATGACATAGCTTTCACTCCTCGCTTAATAATGTGGGTATCACGTGCCGCGGACTTATATCTCTCTGAAAGATTCATCCTGGAAGAGGCCCATTCCTTCATGGGAGCGCTTAGAGAGGGGGAAAATAAAAAGGGACACCGAAGTGTCCCTTTCGTCTGCGCTATTCCTTAAACCTTACTTACCGTGGAACATCTCGCCGAGCTCCCTGAAGACGGCCACTGCCGAGTACCTGCCCTGGAGCACGTCAGGTATCACCTTGAGGGGTGAGTACTCACCCTTGATGAGATGGCTGCCGACCTCCTTGAGGGACTGGCCTCTCATCACATCAAGCATGGGGCTGAATGATGCTTCACCCTGCTGGATTGGCTTGCCGAAGTTCTGAACGAAATCTTTTATCATTGTAATGACCTCCTTGCAGTTCTGTTATCCTTATTATCTCCCAAAAAATGCTTTTTGTAAAGGGAAGAAGGCCCCTTTTTTGTTACATTATCTTTGCTGAAATGTTAACAATTTAAGATGAATACATATTTTTGTGTTTATTTTATTGCCCCTCGGCAGGCTGGGGCTCTGACTCGCTGAGCTCATCGTTCCCCACATAATAGGCTTTTCTGAAGATTGCCGTGGCTTCCTGAACCCCTTCGATGCCTTTCTGGACAGTCTTTTCGTCATGCTCCTCGAAGCCTGTCATCAGAGTCACGACGGCATCGGCGAATTTCCCGTAGCCCTCCTCTATCATCACGAATCCCTTGGAGGCAAAGCCCCGCGCATCGTGGGGGAGGGCCTGGACTTTAGAGACAAGGCCCTGGAGGGGCGCGAGGGCTCCCTCGAGGCGTTTGTCGAAGTCCTCGATGGTGATGGAGCCTTCTCTGAGCTGTTCCACGGCCTCCTCGACAATCTCAAGAGGCCTGAATGAGGTCGTTTCCTTCTTTGTTCCGCCGGCCTGCTCGTCGGTGATGAAGACCTCTCCCATTGCCTCGCTCATGGAGAGATCCTCTGTCTGGGGAAGGAGTGCCTTGCACCAGTCGCACCGCAGGAGGGAAGGAGGGTTGTCTTCTCCGCACTTGATGCATTTCATGGGTTTCACCTCATTTCTCGTTATTGCCATGTATCTTTGTAATTCGACGGGGCTCTCCCTTTTCCCGTCATCCTTAGACGAGGTGTTGAAAATGTGCTATACTGTGGGAGACTATTCTATGAGAAGGAGCGGACCAATGAACCTGAAAATGATCCGTGCACTCTTTTTTCTCCCTGGCATGGCCCTGGCGGTGCTGTTTTATGCCGGGATTTGCGATGAGGCCCTCGCAGCCTCCCGGGACTACGGCACTTACACCAATGCCCGTTTCGGCTACTGCGTGGAGTACCCCGGAGGCCTCGTTGCCGGAGAAGCCCCGGTGAACAACGACGGGAGAACCTTCACCTCGAAAGACGGGAAGGTGAGCCTCACGGTGTACGGCTCCTTCAACGCCCTTGAGCGGACCATGCAGGAGTCATTTGCTTCATATCTTGAGGATTATAACAAGGAAGGGAAGAAAGTGACCTACAAGGCCGGCGGGGAAAAGTGGTTCGTCCTCTCAGGCCTTGACGGCGACAGGGTATTCTATATCAAGACAATCCGCCAGAAGGTTGACGAGAGCGATATCGACGCCACTTTCATTTTCTATTACCCCCGCAGCGAGAAGGCGAAGTACGACGCCATGACGGCAAGAATTGCGAAGACCTTCAAGTTTGTCTCGAAAGGCCTGTGAAGAGAGGCTGGGCACTATTCTCCCTGCAATCGAGATTATAGCTGGATAAACAAACCCTGCAGGCTGAAGAGGAGAATGTCGCCTGACCTCAGTCAGACCAATCGGCTTTCCCTGGCGCTTCGGTCTTATGGTGCCTTCTATTTCTCCCTGTAAGGTTTTCCCTCGCGATAAAGCTGAAGCCTTTTCTGGCAGTCAACCCTGTCGGCGTCAGTGAAGGTCTTGCTTTTGGACGTGAGAGCCCTGCTCTCCCACCGGACTGCTTCTCTGAAATCTCCTGTCTCCGCGTATGCCGCTGCCAGGGTATCCAGGAATGACCAGTTCTTCCATCCTTTAAGCTCGCAGGCTTTCGTGGCATAGGAGACTGCTTTCGCGCCGTTCCGGTGCTCCTTCTGCGGGCAGGTGGCCAATAGCCACGCGATTCTGTTGTAGCTCCCTGCATGGCCGGCATCCATTCCTATCACTTTGCTGAAGTCACTGAGCGACTGTCGATAACTTCCCGCAAGCTTATGGATCTGGCCGCGCTGGTAATAGCTGTCAGTGGATTCCGGATTCAGTTCGATGGCCTTGTCGAGGTCCCTGACGGCCTGTCCGTAATCCTTGAGGCAGGAATATGCAAGCCCGCGCCGGTAATAAGAATCGCCTTCAGCCGGATTGAGTTCGAGAGCCTTGTCGAAGTCATTGACGGCTTGCCTGTAATCCCCCATGCTCTGATAAGAAATCCCGCGGCTGTAGTAGGCATAGCTGTCAGCAGGATTCAGCGCAATAGCTTTGTTGTAATTCTTGATGGCCTGCCTTGAATCATTGAGTTCCTCGAATGAAATCCCGCGGCCATAATAAGCGTCGCCATATGATGGTTTCAGCGCAATGGTTTCGTCAAAGTCTCTGAGTGCCTGCTTGTTGTTGCCCAGGATCTGGAAGGCAAGTCCTCGGCGGTAATGGCTTTCCAAGGCATTTGGATTGAGTTCAATGGCTCTGTTGAAATCCTTGATTGCCTCCATATACTCCTCGAGAAAGTAGTAGCAGAGTCCGCGGGTCTCGTAAGAATTCGGATTCATTGGAACCAGCTTGATGGCCTTGCTGAAATCGCTGATGGCCAACCTGTATTCTTTGAGATTATAGTAAGACACACCGCGATCATAAGAGAAATAAAAATCTTCCGGATCCAGTTCAATAGCTTTGTTGAAGTCTGCTATGGACTGCCTGTACTCCCCCAGTTTCTCATGACAGCTGCCGCGATTGTAATAGTGGCAGGCAGTTCCCGGATCCAGTTCAATGGCTCTGTTGAAATCCCTGATTGCCTGCCTGTACTCCCCGAGAAAGTAGTAAGAGAGGCCGCGGTGCTTATAGGAATCCGGATTCCCTGGATCCCGCTCGATGGCTTTGTCGAAGTCCCTGAGTGCATGCCTGTAATCCTCCAGAGAGTAGTAAGAAAAGCCGCGCATGAAGGAGAGGGAGCCGTTTTCCGGATCTCTTTCGATCCGGGCGCTTAAGGCTTTGATTGCCGGGGCATAATTGCCGGATTGATACAGCCAGAGAGCCGACCAGGGCATGTAGGTAACCGAGGCAACGGTGACCATAAGGAGCAGGAGCAGCACCGCCCTGCAGAGGGCTTTATGGGCCTTCACGGTGAAAGCGCTGCCGGTGCAGCAGCCGAAGATAAGACCGGCAATGTGGGCGGCGTTTGCTACATTCCAGATATTGGTGGCAGTTAAAATCACGCAGAGCATAAGCCATCCCAGAAGCCACATAGTCGTCTGCTTATCGACGAGGCGCCGATAAAGGGGAATCTGGTGCCGGGTCGCAAGGATGTAGCCGAACATGGCATAGATCACGCCTGAGAAACCAATACCAGTCTCACCGGAAAAGGCGAGCTGGGCGCCGGAGCTTACTATGGCGGAGAAAATGATGAATATGAGGTATTTCATCCTTCCCATGGTCGGCTCAAGAAGAGCGCCGAAATCCTTAAGCCACCACATGTTGAATAATATGTGCCATAAGGCAAAATGGACGAAGGCAGAGGTGAGAAGGCCCCAGTATGCTCCTGACCAGATGGCATGACTGGAAGGCGCCAGGGCCTTCGCGACGAGAGCATGATAAGACGGGACCTGGCAGAAGAGAAAGATCACCGTGCATAATCCCATGAGTGCATAGGTGACCGAGGGCTCTGCATCAACGGGGGGAGAAAGCCCGGCACCCTTCATGCCGGGAGCTGGTCCCGAAGTCCGCTTAAGTGGTGATTCTTCCATGACAGCCCTTCCGTGGAGAAGCACTCCGTGCCCGGTCCAATTCAGGTTACTCTATACCATTCGCGGCATTCCCCCGTTCCTCCCCCCGGGAAGAATTCCCCGGGGGTGATGATGAGAGAGCTCCCGTGGAGGCACCAGAGGTGGTGGGCCATGCCGAGGGTGATTCTGTTGTGAAGCTTGTCGCTTCCCCCGTGTGAGCGGAAGATGATATGATGGGAATGAAGGTTGCGCCGGCACTTGCAGCCCGGAGCCTTGCTCCCGGCCCCCTGTCATAGTCCTGGCAACTCGGTTTCACCGGGATTCACGCGTTGATGACCCTGCTGCCGCGGAGGAAGATGAAGATGAGGCCGTGAGGCGCCGTGCCCCTGATGATGAGGTGCCCCTCGTGGACGCACCTCAGGTGGTGGGCCATGCAGAGGGTGATTCTGTTGTGAAGCTTGTCGCTTCCCCCGTGTGAGCGGAAGATGATATGATGGGAATGAAGGTTGCGCCGGCACTTGCAGCCGGGAGCCTGGCACTGGTAATTATCCCGGGCAAGGGTGCGGTGGTGGATGTCCCGTTTTTCCGGGAGGTCCCAGGCGGCAAGGAAAGCATCAAGGATGGCCTCCACGAAGAGGGCAAGCTGCTGACCGTCATCGACGGCCTCTTCCGGCCTGCCGGCGGCCCAGAGCCTCACTGCATGGTTCCAGAGAGGGACAATGTCTCTTTTGAGAAAGAAGCGGATGAGGGCGCCTCTCTCAGAGAGGTTTGATCCAAAGGTCCCCGCTTTGTGGGTCTCTCCCGAGAAGATTGACAGAATCTCGGGGAGCTCCGAATGCTCCCGGCCCCCGGTGACCTGCCAGATGACAGGGGTGAGCCCATCCTGGCGGGAGGGGGTCACAGGCTCGTGTGTACACATCTGGACTGCGGCGTCGGAACCCCTATCCCCACTGGGTTTCGTGCCATTTGAAGCAGGGGCGGGCACCCTCTTGACGGACCTCCCCGTGACGGCCACCTCGAAGGCCTCGGGATGGATGTCCCACTTCTTGTGGACAGCCCTTTTGGCGAAGCGGAGGAACGCCTCGACGGCAGCCATCAGGGTGGCCACCGGAACCTCCTGGGCGTAGGAGAGCCACGCTCCCTGGACGCGGATCCCCTCATTGAAGACCTTCGAGAGGTGCTTCGCCTGCTCGGGGGTGAGCTTCCCCTCCTGCACAAGGTCCAGCATATCGGGATACTCCAGATAACTCCTTTCCATTGAGATTAAGGAATAGGCGGTGCTGCGGGACATTCCGAGGCGCTCCCTGGTGTAATGGCCCAGGCTGAGGAAGAGCATGTCCTTGTAGAGGCCGAAATTGTTGAGAGTTCTGAGCAGGCGTCCCTGGTAGAAAGAGAGGGAGTGGCGCAGGGCCGCCATCTTCCGGAGGCGGGCGACTGTCTCGAAGGGATCGGCGGCAGGGAATCCCACCTGGGACTTATCAGGGGCCCCGATGGCGGTATCGGCATCGGAGCAGTGACTCCCGGGAACTTGAAACTCCTGGGGAAGCTCCACCGTGACGGGCTTCCAGGGCAGGAACTCCCAGAGGTGCGACACCTCTTCGAGGTCCTTGTGGACCTGCCGGGCAAGCTCCTTGTCCCGCTCGCCGAAGGGAGCCCCTTCATCGAGGGAGCCGATGGCTTCTGCCAGGGCGACAAGGAGAGGGGCTTTCTCCCCGATGGCGGAATCGGCGCCTCTCTCCCCGGTGCCGGAAGCATCAATGCCATTTTGAGAATGTGCCCCATTGCCGCGGGTGGCGCAGTCGCCATGGGAGGCCTCAATGCACTGGGAGCCTTTCCCCTGCTGACGGCAGAGAGAAGCACCCGCAGCCCCTTGAGCCCCCGGTTTCCCTGTCCCGGAATCGGAATCCTCCGGTGCCTGCACCGTGGTGCCCTGTACACCGATACCCTCAAGCGGCGCCGAAGCGACAAACTCCGCAAGAAGGGCCTCCACGAAGCTCTCCGAAGGGAGCTCTGCCTCCTCCATCCTGCGGAAGACTTCGAGGGCCCTGTCCCATTTCGCGGCAACGGAAAAAGGAACCCGCGCGCTCACCGCGAGGCTCCCTGTGTCCTCTTCATCGTCATCCCCGGCGGCGAATGCATTGATATCACTCCCACCGGCTTTAAAACTCTTCACCTCCTCTTCAATTTCTCTTATGGTGGAGTGCATGGCTCTTGAGAGCCACTCCGCCTCGGTCTCGGGCGTCACGACCTGGAAGAGATACCGCAGCGCGCTTTTGCGCAGAAGCCCCTTTTCAAGAGCTTCCCTGATGAGGGGGAGCTTCTGAATGGCCTTCGCGTTCCGCATCAGCTCGTAGCCGCTCCTGGAAGAGATGCCCAGCTCTTCTCGCACAAAGTCGGACACTCTCACATAGCCAAGCCTCTCGAGCTTCCCGTCAAGGAAGAGAAGAGCCTCCCCGATGAGGAGATCGAGCCTGACCCCGGCAGAAGAGAGGCACCAGAGGTTCCAGTCCAGGACCTCGGCGGTGAGATCGCGGAATATGTGCCGGCAATTCGAGCGCGAGAGCACCTCATCGGCGCCGTACGTGACCAGCGGGAGGCCGGGGCAAGCCTTGAAGACCTGCCCGCCCTCCATGGCGGCCTCGTAGCCGGGATACTCGCGGATCACCGCAGGAGAAGGCTTCCCAGCCGGGGCGACCTGAAGAGCCTGGGTGGCCGATGGGGCCTCCCGGTGCGGGACCTCCCTGAGGTGCGCGCCTGATGCCGTGTTCACAAAAAGTTCTCCTTTCAATTTTGACTTATGCCTGGGATACCCATGTATCTCTAATAATATTATACCCCATAAAAAAGAGAAAGTCAAAAGAATAGACAGCTTAAAAGCTTGTAGTGATAGGGTTTTCAAGCCATCGCTGTATGGGCCCTGGAGGCACGGAATGCCCCTTTTTACGTTTTTTCTGCTCAACCCGCATGAAAGTCCCGCCTGCGAAGAGATAGAGCCCCCTGCGGAGGGGCGGAGAGGAATGGATGGAAGTGGGATAGTGAGAAAAATATTTTCAAGCCTGCAAAGCCGTGCATTGAGTTCTGTATAGTCTAAAGATCCGGGAGAATGGCCCCTGGCCTCACGGTGCACCAAGAGCTCTCTCGGGATGGTCAAATCCTTCTTCCAATGACAGAATTCCCATTTACTCAGTAAAGATTCTCTTCGGATTCTCGACGGTCATGATTCTGATTGCCTCATCGCTGATGCCGCGCTTTTTCATCTCCGGAATAATCTGGGCAGGCAGATAGGTATAGCTCCAGTGCTCCGCCCCTTCTTTGAAGCAGAATTCGGGAGTCCAATCAATATAACAGCAGTAGTCGTGTGAGAGCAGGATTTTATCGGTATGGCCGCGTTTCACCAGTTCAATCACCGTGGCGATCCTTTTTTCAACGGGAAGAACCATGTCAAGCCCGAAACGGTCCAGGCCGACATAGCTTCCGCGCTTCAATATCGCTTCCAGGTACTCGATATCGTCGGTATCCCCGCTATGGCCTATCACCACCCTTGCAGGATCCACTTTTTCCGCAAGAAACACGTCCTGCTGCATGAGGCCCGTCATGCGGGAGGGACATGAATGGGTTATCAGGGGAAGGTCTGTCGCCCTGGCCAATCGTGCCGAGGTTTTCAGGAGCTTGAAGTTGACAGGGGTCATCCCCGGGAAGTCCGTCGCCGCCTTGATGACTCCCGGCTTTATATCCGTGCCCTGGATTCCATGATTGATCTCGCGGAGAAGCTTCTCCATCAGGGCTTCGATTCCCCAGCCGTCCATCCAGGGCTCGTCGTACCAGTAAAATCCCGTGGAGGCGATTATCTGCACTCCTGATTTTTCGGAAGCCTCTTTTATCACGGAAATATCCCGTCCCAGGTTTATCGGGGTAGCGTCCACAATAGTCCTGACGCCCTTCTGCCGCGCTTCTGATAATTCATTGACTACTTTCCTGATAAACCCGTCCCTCGCGAACCAGTCGGGAAATGAATATCGCATAAAGCTGTCTATGACCATAACATGCTCATGCATCAGGGTAAAGCCCAGATCATCTGTGCTTATCTCTCCGCATACGCTGTTGATTTTTTTCATGGTGCTTATTTCTTCTCCAGTGGCTCAGTCTCTGTAATGGATTTCATCTTCGGCTTCCCTGAGTCCGGCAATAAATTCAGGCCTGAGCTGGCTCACATTCTCCATGGGCATCACCACCGCAATCCCTTGCTGCTCAAGATAGCCTTCAACGGCCTCAAGCACTTTTTCAGCCCCGTCATCGGGAAGCTGTTTTACAAGATAGACAAGCCTTTCGATTATCTCAATCTTATCCATGAGAGCACCGCCTTTTGTGCCATTTTGAGCGGGAATAATATCATGCTGTGATCAGAATTTTCCCAGAAAGTGTCTAAAATTCCTTCCCCGGGGAATAACCCTCCATGAAGAAGAGAGGAGGCGCTTACCATGGAACGTTCCTTCAGTCCCCCGAGAAAACGGCGGCCTGAGCAGTCGATGCCTTTTTACATCCTTTTTCCCTCCCTGGTCACGGGGACCATCGGCCTTCTGTACCTGCTTCTATTTCTGCTCGCCGTCGTAGAAGCTCTCGACGAAATCTCGCAGATTGTCCCCTCCCTGATGCTCCTTGCCCTGTCGGGGATGGCGGCCCTGGCCGCCTGGGGCATCGTGCGGGAGAAAAACTGGGCGGGGAAAATGCTCCTGATATTTTTCGCGGCCTTTATCGCGGTCTTTGCCGTCGGGTTTATGGATAATGGCTATGGAGTATTCTATTCCATCAATTTCATCGAGTTTGTTCCTTTCGCACTAATGGCTCTGGCGGCAGCAACTGCAGTATGCCTCATCGGCAGATGGAAAGCGGCGAGGTTGAGTCGGCTCAGGCCAAAAGCGGCTGCAGAATCCCAGGCGGCTGCGGCCTGCCCACGCAAGGGCGAGGTGCTCCGCGGCCGTTATGAGATTGCCGGGGAGCTTGGCCGCGGCGCAATGGGCTCCGTATATCTCGTCAAGGATCTCACCTTTCCTTCCCAGGATGTCCGGTGGGTTCTCAAGGAGATAGAGCTCCGGGGCCTTACCCTTGAAGAGCGCGCCGAGGCGGAAGAGCTCTTCAGGAAAGAGTGCGCCCTTCTCAAGAGCCTCAACCATCTGGCCATTCCCAAGCTCATCGAGCATTTCTCTGACAGTGAAGGCCTGGCCCTTGTCATGGAGTATATCGAGGGGAAAAGCCTTGAGCATGCGCTGAAGGAGTCCGGGAAGCCCTTTGAGGCCGAGCGGGTCGTTGAGATTGCAGGAGAGCTTGCCGCCATTCTCCAGTATCTCCACAGCCAGGTTCCCGCTCCGCTGATTTTCCGCGACCTCAAGCCATCCAACATCATGATAACGGGGAAGGGGAGGCTCCGCCTCATTGACTTCGGGATAGCGCGGAACTTTGATCCGGCGAAGCAGAAGGACACCCTTGTATATGGCACCCCAGGCTTTTCGCCGCCCGAGCAGTACGGCCTCGGCCAGACCGACGAGCGCTCTGACCTCTATGCTCTCGGCGCCACTCTCTATTACCTGCTCACCGAAGAAGATCCTCAGCAGTTCAATTTCAAGTTCCCTTCCCTCAGGAGCCTCCAGATCTCTGTGCCGGCAAAGCTTGAAGCGCTTCTGATGAAGTGCCTCAGCCGTGACAGGGATGAGCGCCCGCCCTCGGCAGCCTCCATCACCGCCGAGCTGGAGAGGATAAAAGAGGGAATGGCAGCCTTCCAGGCGGCACAGGGCCGGGATCTCTGGGTTGGCCTCTATTTCATCGCCGCCGTGGCCCTCAATTTTATCTCCCTTCCCGGGTCGAGGGGCCGCGGATACGAGATGCTGGTATTTCCCCTCGTAGCTTTTCTGTTTATCATCGTGGGAGCTTTCGTGCTCATATACCGGCACTGGAAGAGGAAGAGGGGGCCTTATGCAGCTCCCGATCTTATCGCCAGGATGGGAAATGCCATCCTCTCCTGGGGCTCATCGCTGGAAGCGAGGCTCCAGGGAGCTCCAGCCCATGGGAAAGGAAGGTAGCGCCATGAAAAAGGTAATGATCTTCTCATCGGTCCTTGTTATGCTTGCAATCCTCACCGCGAAGCCGGGCTTTGCCTGATGGACCCCTCCGGGGGTGCTCCTCCCCGTTTACCCCGTGTGGGTCATCGCCGCAATTTCCGCGCTCCTTGTGGTGAACTATCTGCTGCTCTATCACAAGCTCTATTTCATGATAGACTGCGCCATGGTGACTTTTCTCGGGTTCTTCTCGCTCTTCGGCGATAGGGCGGACCTGGGCTCTTACTATCTGGCGAAGCCGCTGCTGGATGCCTTTTACCTGCTGCTCATCTTCGCATCGATGCGCCTTCTGAACCGCAGGGAGTTTCTCCGCTTCTTTTCAGGCGGCCTGATGCTGAGGAGCAGGGTGGTTCTTGCCGCTTCGCTCCTCTTCACGATGTCACTCTGGTATGCGGTCTACGCGCTGCCGGAGCCCATGGTGATCCCCGGTCTCTCGACATTGAGATCGAATCTCAAGAATATCGGCACTTCCCTTGAGATGTATTCAACTGACCACAAGGGCTATTACCCTGAAAAACTCGAGGATGTCACCCCTGAATATCTCAGGCAGCTTCCTCCCGCAGGCTACAGCTATGACAAGGAGACAAAGAAATACTATTTTGACAGGTACGGCACGGACCTGTCTTATGGTTATGAAGTTGACAACAGGACCTTCAATTACACCGTATCGGTCTCTGTTCCCGGTACTTATGGAACCAAGGGACAATACGGGGTGCGATATAGTTCGATTGATGGCCTCACTGAAGACGGGCCATGACCCATGGCATGGCATTTTCTGCCCGCCCGATTCTGACAGGCTCCGGCTTCTCCATAGGGGAAGCCTTTTTTGCCTTCTGCCCGGCACAGATTTCTGTGACAGGGAAGCTTAGAGATCTTTTTTGGGATATGACAACACGAAAAACTGTTACCATTTTAAAATGTTAACATAATGGAAAATAAAATGTAACATCCCTGTAACCATTTTCTCTTTACATTCGGGCCATGATAAGCGATAATGGAGGTAAGAAAATCCGTAAGGAGGGATCCGATATGCCACTGCCAGCAGTAGCAATAGTAATCGTAGGATTAGGCGCAGCCACCAGTCTTGGAACGACCTACATGGTGACCAAGCAGCAGGAAAAGGCCCGCGAGTCCAACATGGAGATGATGAGGATGATGAAGGAGGAGAACGAGATGCGCTCCGCGCAGATGATGCAGTTCCTCCAGTATCAGAGTGCCATGAACATGCAGAAGAAGCAGCAGATGGCCGCGTTCCTCAAGCAGACAGGCTATGGGGATTTTGCGGCTCAGTGCCTCCTGATGACCTGCCAGCCCCAGGGCGGCCAGTACAATGCGGGCCAGCAGATGCAGTTTCCTCGATAAGAAAGAAGAGCGTTTATGTTGTGCGTAAAATGCGGTACCATCAATCCGCCGGGGACCAAGTACTGTGAAAGCTGCAATGCGGTAATTATCGCCGGCGCCTCGGGCGAAGCGCCAGCGGCTGTTGTTGACGTGGAAGAAGGGCAGGCATATCTTTCCCCCGAGAAGAACTATGACTGCCCCTGGTTTGCAGAGCTGGTCTTTATCATTCACCTTTACCTCAAGGATGAGGCAGACATCGAGGAAGTGCTCGACGTCTATGAGAGTATCCTGAAGTACTACGAGGGCTTCAACAGCGCCGAGATCCCCGGCTTCATGGGCGAATTGGACAAGTGGCGCCACGATGAGCTGGGAAGAGAATACTCCCGCCAGATGACTTACCTCATCACCAAGGGCTTTCAGCTTATCGGCGAGGGTCTTCAGGAAATGAAGGCTTTCCTGGCGAGCAAGGAGGACCGTGAGAGCTTGAGCGCCGGCCTCACAAAGATACAGGAGGGCGTGAACAACGTTGGGCTTGCCCAGGAGTTCCTCGTGCTCCACCGCACCATCATGGAAGAAGAGATGGCAAGGCGCCAGATGCAGTCAAGAGCTGAGGAGTTCAGCGCAAAAATCGCGGCGAAGCAGCCTGCGGCTCAGGGAGAGGCCGAGTAGCACCGGACAATGAAAAGGGGCAGTCTTCATAAGAGGGAGCTGTCCCTTTTTTCATGGATTTTCTCATTCCTCTGTCCATCGTGATCACCCCCTGGTACGGTTTTATCGTGCCCTGTTCTGAGCATGATACTGCCGCAGAAGGGGGATTCCTCCAGGCCCTGTATCTGGAGAGCTGTTCCAGGATAAATCCTCGGGATTTTATGAAGGATTGGGCGCCGCTGCATAGAAGAGATGGATTCCAATGCTCACAGGCTTACGGAGAGTCCGCACGGTGAAGAACGGGAAATCCCCATCAATCAACACAGGAAGGATCCTTCCTGTCCTTTTCTGCATCCTGGCCGCAGTGGCTCTCTTCAATCTTACCGAGCCCGGGGGACGGGTCATTCTGAATGATCTCTGGCCGGGCATCTCCTCTGAGGCGCCATCGATGCCCGAGCTCATGGTTTCCGTCACTCCCTTAGATGATACCCGTTATTTCATTGCCAACTATGGTTCGATATACCTCTATGAAAGCGACAGGCAAGAGCTCTCACTGATGAAGCCCCTCGGGGATTTTCCCTATAACCCCACGGGCGTCTTCTTCCTGAGGGAGAAAAACCTGCTCTTCGTGGCGAATTACACGGCTAACAACATACTGGTCTTTGACGCGGACCTGGATGAAAAAACGCTCAGCCTCCGCGGTCCTGCAATTTCCTCACCCCGCACGGTATCGCCTGAAAATGTCTGGGTGAGCAGCGACGGGGCTTTTCTCGTGTGCGCCAACTATGATGGCAACAGCGCAACGGCCTTTGACATCGCTGCCGTCCCTGCCAGGGAGCTCTGGAGTACCCCCATTGAATGGGCTCACGGGGTATGCATGGCGGGAGGGCATGTTTATGTGACGGGCCTTGGGGCGAGGTCCATCTTTGAGCTTGACCCTTCTTCAGGCAGGATCCAGAGGACTTCAGGTCACATAGGCTGGGATGCCGGGAAGACCGAATTCCTCTGGCCCACGTCGGTGAACCCTTTTCCCGGCGACAGGCTCATAGTGAGCGATGCACACAATGGCTTCGTGACTGTCGTGAACCGCAGGTCCCTCAAGGTGGAACGCTATTTCGGCGGGAACGGCCCCTCCTTCAGGTTTTTCAATATGCCTTACTGCGCCATTGAAAACAGGGGAAAGCTCATTGTGCTCTCTACCTTCCAGAAGCGCATACTCACCGGCGACAGTTCCACCTTCATGTTCGGGGGGATGCTCATGGAGTCCGGCAGGACCTGGCAGTACCTCAGGAATTCAGGGAATCCGTCCATAAAGAGGCTGGGCGAGGGAAGAGAGGAATATGTGTGGGAAAAGGGCCCTCACCTCGAGCTATGCGGCGGCGCCTATCTCATGGGCAAGGGATGGCTCTTCCCCCGGGAAAGAAACCAGAGAATCCCTCCCCTTATCGCCCAGGACAACGGCTCCCTCTTTAACAACCAGGAGATGCTTTATTTCCTTGACAGGGTGGTGACCGACGAGGGTTTTCTCCTCTTTTCACCGCAGTCCCGGCGTGCCTATCTCGTGGCATACGGGGACACTGCCTACCTCCTGCCCTGCTCCATAAGCCTTGATTCGTGGCGCATAGGGAACGACCTTGCAGGACCCGGGGGCTTCTGCAAGGTGAAGGCAATAGCCAGGGAAGGGAAGAGGCTCCTGGAGGAAATAAAGGCGAGAAGGCTTCCCTCAGGTCTTCTTGCCAGGGAAGATCTGCACCGCATAGTATTTCCCTCTTACGCTGATGAGGAATTCCAGAGACGGTTCAGCGCCGCCTTCAGGACTGCGGCCGGCAAGGAGTTTTACAGGGCCTTTTCTTCCTCACAGGCCGCCACTGAACTGAAGGCAATGGCTCAGCGTTATTACAGGGATGCCCTGCAAGAAAAGCAGCTTCCCCTTGATGAATTCCTCCTCGTGGGGATGCTCACCGGTTATGATTCAGGCAAGGTGCTGAAATGAAGGACTGGAAGAAGATCCTGTTCCGCATGGCGGCAAGCCTCTTTATGATTGCGCTTGCCCTGGAGATTTTCCTGCGCATCTATAATCCCTTCCCCTTCAGGGTGAAGGGCGACAAGATTGTGCTTCCGGTGAACAGGAAGTACCTGATCCGCAATGCAAAGAGCCCCAGGCTGGACAGGGAGATAACCCACACCAAGAACTCCATAGGGTTCAGGGGTGATGAGCCCCCTGCCGATCCCTCGAAGGCGCTCTCCCTTATCACTGTGGGGGGCAGCACGACAGAGTGCTTTTTTCTCTCTGACGGGAAAACATGGCCCGATCTCCTTGGCACGCGCATGAAACAGGACTTCCGCGAGGTCTGGCTCAACAACGCAGGCCTTGACGGCCATTCCACCTTCGGGCACCAGGTCCTCCTGGAGGATTATCTCTGTAAAATCAGGCCCCGCATGGTGGTTTTCCTCGTGGGGGGCAATGATGTGGGCCGCGATGACCTGAGCGAATATGACCGTCACAACCTGAAAAAGGATGAAAAAGATGATTTCAGCGCGATGCTTGATAAAGTGCTGGAGAAGAGTGAGATCGTGCTGCTCTCAATGAACCTGGAGAGAGTTTACAATGCGCAGAAGAAGGACCTTGCCCACAAGAGCATTGATATCTCGACCCTGGAAAGCCTTGATATCCCCGAAGAGACTGTCGCCCGTGAAGTGGCGCGCCACAGGGAGCGTCATATCCCGGCTTACCGCGCAAGGCTGCTCAGGCTCATCGAGACATCAAGAGCCTGCGGTATCGAGCCCCTTTTCCTCACGCAGCCTGCTCTTTACGGAAAGGGCACCGATCAAGCCACAGGCGTGAGCCTTGAGACCTTGAAAGTCTATGAGGGCTCAAGCGGAAAGCTTGAATGGAGTATCCTTGAGGCTTACAACGAGGCGACGAGAGAGGTCTGCCGGGAGAAGGGGGTCAACTTTATCGATCTCGCCGGGAAAATGCCAAAAAACTCGGCCTATTACTATGATTATATTCATTTCACCAACGCCGGCGCTGCGAAAGTTGCCGACATTGTGTACGATGCCCTGAAGCCGCACCTGAGAGAGAAATATGGCCAGTATGCCCGTTGAGTGACGGCTGCTCCTGACGGGGTCATGCATGGAGGCGCCTAGAAAAGGTTGTAGGTAAAAGGCGCCTGTGACCCCCCCCGTGAGAAGATGATGAGCAGAATCACCACAATGATGAGGGCGACAAGGGGGATCAGGATCCACTTCTTGTTCTTTTTCAGAAACTCCATGTACTCTTTGAAAAAATCTCCCATAGGGCACCACCTTGCAGAGGGTATGATGGTATTCCATGTGCCCCCGGGAAATACCTTTCACTGCCGGTTTTCTGATGCAAGGGCGGGAGGCTAGAAAATTTACGATATGTCGTGATAATTCTTAGAGGGGGAAAAGGGGTATCTTATTGCAGGCAGGTATAATAGAACTTTAAGCCTGGGGGTGCGTGATGAAGGGAGAGGAACGGGGCATTGAGAGCACTGGTGAGATCAGTGCCTCTTTGCGGAGGGCAGATAAAGCATATAACCGGGGCGCCGGGGAAAGCCGTATAAGCTCCCTCTCAGAGAGCATAAGGCCTGAAACCGATTTCTCCGCGCTTCCTTCAGGTGGGCCGCGGGAAGTCTATCTCAGTGGAATCCGCGACAGCCTTGACCTCTCGCTGGAGGCCTATATAAGCTTCACTACAAGGGAGAAGATGGGCAGCCTTCTTGAAAACCTCGGCGCATTGAGGTCTGTGGAAGAATCCCCCGATGAAGCTCAAAACCGTGAAGTACTCCCGGGCAGGCAGGAACCCCCCGGTGAAGAGCAGGCCCGTGAGTCATCGGCCCGAAGCTGGGATATCCGGAAGGAATCTGATTTCTCCGCCTCCGCGTCCAAATCCACAGCGGCAATGTCATTCCCCCCCTCAATGGAGCCCTATGGCACTGATGGGCTTTCAGATGATGCCCGCACAGAGCTCATCAGGAAGGCGAAGGAAGATATAAAAAGCCTTCAAGCCCAGGGAAAAACTGAAAAGCTTCCCGGTGAGGAAGCTCCTGCCTCACACCAGGCAGCAGGTGGCAAAGCTGCCGGTGAGGAGAGCGGAATCAACAGGCTCCTGCCTCTTCTTCATCAGATCATATACCAGGGCCAGAAAAGCAATGAAGAGCCCATGCCGTCAGAGAAGGCTCTCGGGGCTGACTCAGCCTCTCTGCAGCCATCCGGTGAAAATGAAACAAAGCCGGAAAAAGAGGGTATCCAGGAAAAGAAGCTCACTGCGCCCGCCGAAGCGAGAAGAGCTTCTCAATCAGATGATGGTCACGTCCTGCAAAAAGCCAGTGAAGAGCCTGCCAGGCGTTCATGTGAGGAAGAAAAGCCGAAAGCTCCCCTGAAGCTCTCTCTGGGTTCAAAGGAGCAAGGAAGCGGTAAGCCGGGGGAATCCCTGGAGCAGCATGAAGCTTCGCAGGTGAGCCCTGCCAGTGATGATTCCCACGGTCATGGCAGACATGGCAAGGCCCATGGAAAAGGCCACGGCCACCACGAAGGCCCTGGAGAGGCTGTCAGCCACGACAGGAAGGGCGGCCGGGAAGCCGTGCATGAGGGTGCATACATGGGCACCACTGAAGGAACCGGGCAGAAAAAAAGTGATATCGAGAAACCCGGGGACAGGATTGACAGTGGTACAGAGAGGACATGCGATAAGGCGGAAAGCGGCGTGGAGGGTCTGGGACTCTGGACAGAGAGGGATATAGGGAAGCTCGGGGACAAGGTTGACAGGGACATAGAGAGTATAGGAGCCAGGACAGAGAGAGATATAGAGAAGCTCGGGGACAAGATTGACAGGGATATTGAGAATATAGGAGCCAGGACAGAGAGGGATATAGGGAAGCTCGGGGACAAGGTTGACAGGGACATAGAGAGTATAGGAGCCAGGACAGAGAGAGATATAGAGAAGCTCGGGGACAAGATTGACAGGGATATTGAGAATATAGGAGCCAGGACAGAG
>JAVHLM010000009.1:125744-128335 GCA_031082125.1 Candidatus Eremiobacterota bacterium | reverse complement strand
TATTGAGAATATAGGAGCCAGGACAGAGAGGGATATAGGGAAGCTCGGGGACAAGATTGACAGGGATATTGAGAATATAGGAGCCAGGACAGAGAGGGATATAGGGAAGCTCGGGGACAAGGTTGACAGGGACATAGAGAGGATAGGAGCCAGGACAGAGAGGAACCTGGAGGGGAGTGACAGACATACCCATAGTGATGACGAGACTCATGGCGATTATCACGGGAAAGGCCATGGTAAAGCCAAGGGACATGAAAAGCACGGCCATCATGAGGGTCATAAGGGAACAGAGGACTCCCACGATGCTGGTGAAAGGGGCCATGAGGCCCATGGCAAGCATCATAGGCACTCTTCGGAAGAAGATAGGGGGAGGGTTGAGGAAAAAACTCCTGGAGGTGATCAAGAGAACCGCCTTCATGATGAGCATAAAGAAGGCCGGGATGGGGTAACAGACGATAAAGACCTGGAACATGCCATGGAGGAGTCGGCGAAGCGCAGGGAGGAGGAAGGAAAGGCCGCAGAGACTGCTGATAAAGAGCTTGAGCATGATATCAAGGATTGGATGAAGCACGGGGATGATGAGGCCAAAGGCGACCATGAGGGGACTCATGATGATGATCACGAGCCGCCCGGCCATATGAAGGGAAAGAATTCCCCTCCTGGTCTTGAGAAAAAGGAACAGCAGGCCGAGCTCAGGCAGGAACAGGCCAGGCAGGAGCAACTCAGGCAGCAGCAGCAGGCCGCGAGTACGCAGGAGAGCCAGCAGCAGCGGACCGAGAAGGTCGAGGCGGGCATCAATGAGCTCCATCAGGATGCCGCGGTGAAGATGGAGCAGGTCAACACTGAGGTAAAGGCGCGGACCGAGCAGATAGCGAAAGAGATCCAGGCAAAGGCGGAAGAGGCTCTCAAGAGTGAAAAGCCTGATGGAGAAGCTCTCAAATCAGAGATCCAGTCAAAAATATCCGAACTTGACAGTGAAATGCAGTCGAAGATCTCTCAGGTTCACAGTGAGGTAGAGGAAAAGGCACTCCAGCTGGGTGACAGTGCCCAGAAACTCGTGGATGCCGATGAGACGCTGAACAGGGCCCTTCAGGAGACTCAGGCCCTCAGTAAAGAGAAGCCATCCGGCAAAGAGAAGGCGCAGGATCTGCTCGGGAAGTCCGATATCCTGAAAGGCGTGGCGGGATTGACGGACAAGGGAGCGGCCGATAAGGCTTTGACCGATGGTGTTCTGGCAGACAGGACCCAGGGAGATACCTCCCTTAAAATAGCAAAGCCTGATCTCATGGCAGCAGAGCAGAAATCGGGGCTCTCCGTGGAAGGCGGCCTTGACGATATCAAGGTGAAAAACGCCGGTGTGACCCGCGATACGCAGCAGGGGCAGGTCAGGGAGAGCCTGGACATGAAGGCTGCCGCCGGGGTGAAAGGAGCCGATGAACAGAGAATACGTCAGGGTCCAGAGCAGGAGAAGCATCAGGGGCAGCGCCACAGCGGAATCGGTGAAAAGGTCGAAGGCTCGAGGGGTGCTGGCGAGAGAGGAAATGAAAGAGGCCTGGGTGAAGGCCGCGGAAGAGAGGGCACCATAGGCCATGACGTGGAAAAGCACACAAAAGAGATAAAGGATAATGTTGAGAAGATAGGCGATAGTATCAAGTCAATGTCTGACAAGTCTAAGGATTCCGAGGAATCCCGGAGCACCCTCTCGGCCCTCGAGGCACAGAAAAGCGCCGAGCAGGCAAAGTCGGCTCTCACCTCAAAGGTCGATGAGGCGCGTCAGACACTGGTGGCGGGCTTTGACAGGGCAAGAAGCGATATCCAGGCCCAGGCTGAAAAGGTAAAGATTGACACGCAGCCCAAGATCGACAAAGTATCGCAGGAGACCCAGGTGAGAAAGGAGCCCGGCAGGGCCCCGGAAACCCCTTACCAGGCTGATGTCAGCCGTAATGAGTCCATGAGGGTCTCTGACAGTTCATATACGGCACCCGGCCAGCCTGCAAGACCTCAGGAGCACTCTTATGGCGTGGCAGGCAGGGCACCTGTGGCAGGCCAGGATATCGCGGGCTCAAGGGAGTTTCAGGGAATCCAGCCTGGCTTTGGCGGGGCGCTTGCAGGCACACCCAATGAGGCGTTCCACACCCAGTACCGTGGAGAGGGCTTCAGGAGCGGCGAGGGAAAAGGCGAAGCCATCGCCCCGGTGAGAGGGGTGGCCCCCGGGCAGCCTTCGGCTTTGGAGAAGGCTCAAGGTCCTGCAGGGAAAGCCCCGGCCCATGAATTGAGGGAAGCCCGCGGAGGTGCCACCCGGAACGCCGAGCATAATGTGCCGGCCCAGGGCGAAGTGACGGTGCCCTCCTCAAGGGGAGCCGCGGTGGATCATAGGGGCAGAACGGCGCCGGCAGCGGGAGCGGAAGCCCGTGAAAGAGTCCAGGCTCCGGGAAGCCCGAGAAGTGAATATTCCCAGGGGAAGACTGCCCCTCACCAGGGGACCGACCGCGTGGATCGCCCCCGCGAGGTAGTAGAGAGCCGCGCCTCGAAGGCTCCCGGCGAGCCTGTGATGCCCCGCGTGGAGCGCCCCCGCGAAGTGCCAGAGAGCC